>DESI01000037.1 GCA_002361235.1 Porphyromonadaceae bacterium UBA3318
TGTTTTAGCGGACAGTAATAATTCCTAATTGATTGTGTCGGGTTTCACCGGTTTCGGTGCCGGGCGCGAGGGCTTGGAGAGGCGGCGCTGTGAGTTGACGCGATAGTAAAGGGTGGAGTCGTAGGGTTCCTTCACCAGCTGTATCGAATCAAGGTAAATTGGCAGCTCCTGCGGCTTGCGGGCGTTGAGGTAGCCGAACACGCGCTTAAGTTTCATGCCGGTGTCGGTCTGGCAAATCACCTCTATGTTCTTCTGGCTGCTGACCGAGCGCGACACATACCACACGGTGCCGTCGGCATATTCCACACCCATCACCACGCCCATGTCTGACGGGGTGCGCGTGCGCATCTTCCACTTCATCTGTGTGCCTTTCTCGGCCTCGGCCACAGGTACCGAGAAGCGCAGCACATTGCTGCCCGACTTCTCCCATATCACTGCCGTACGGCGATACGGCCAGATGTCGTCAAGCTGCACGTCAACTTCCTTCATGCTTCCGCTTTTCTTGGCCAGTTGCTTCTGACGCGCCGCCAAAGCACGGTTTATCTCGGCGTCCAGCTTATAATATGCATCGACATTATGCCCGTACCAGCTCAGCGTGGAGTCGAAGTCCTCACGGCTCACCTTGTGCCGTTTCAGCACACCCTCCACCATGCGCTCGCGCATCTCCTCGCGGCTCCCTATGTCCTGCTGCCCGCTGTTCAGATAGGCCTCCGCAAGCTCCATGTCGGCCACTATGCCTGCCATCTCCTTGTCGCTCATCACATGACGCGGACGGCGCACGCATCCGGCCATCACGACCATACATGCCGCCAACAGAGCTATCGATCCTATCCTGACTTTTCTCATTTCTTTTGAACCGGAGTCTCCCCTTTCTTATCCTCCTTCTTGCTGCCGGCGAGGGCTGCATAGGCTACGCCGGTGTCGCTGCTGTAGAAAAGTATCAGCATGGCCACGCCCACGCATATCGCGGCATCGGCCACATTGAAGATGTAAGCGAAGAATTCATAGTACTTACCGCCCACTAACGGCATCCAGTCGGGCCACACGAAGTCGAACAGCGGAAAATACATCATGTCCACCACGCGGCCCTCGAACCATGTGGAATACCCTCCGTCCGAAGGAAACATCTGTGCGGTTTCCGGCGGGAACGGGTCGTTGAAGATCACGCCGTAGAACACGCAGTCGAATATGTTGCCGGCGGCTCCGGCGGCTATCAGCGCGACTGAAATGAGGAACCCGCGCCGCAGGCCCTCCATGCGCACCATCTTGACCAGGCACCATATCAGCAGTCCCACCACTATGATACGGCCGAACGTCAGCACAAGCTTGTTCCAAAGCTCCATGCCGAACGCCATGCCGTTGTTCTCGATAAACTTCAGGTGCCACCACGAAGTGATGGGCAAGTCCTCGCCCATGTAGAACGAGGTCTTGACCCATATCTTTATGATCTGATCCACGAGCAGCACGGCCAATATCACGGCCGTCACCACCCATGCCGACGTGCGGACCCGGCTGTCAGTCGCGGGTGACGCGAGCATTGATCTTTCTGCCATCTATGTCAAGTTCATTTACACCATCGCCTTCCAGCGTCTCGACCAGCACCACGTCGTTGGCCAGCACCTGTTCGGCCAGGTAGGAGCCGAAGTCCTTCAGTGCCTCGCGCACTTCGGGCACATCCTGCAGCTCAACCTTCACCTTGTCGGTGATGTCGAAGTCACTCTCCTTGCGGATGTTCTGTATGCGGTTCACCAGCTCGCGCGCCATTCCCTCATTGCGGAGTTCGGGCGTTACTGTCACGTCGAGCGCCACGGTCATCAGTCCGGCGTTGGATACCTGCCATCCGGGTATGTCCTCGGTGGTGATCTCCACGTCGACGAGCGTCACGACAGGCTCACCGGGCAGCGAGGCAAACTTATACTCGCCGTTGCCCTCCAATTCGGATATGGCGGCGGCGTCCATCGAGGTTATGGCGCGACCCAGGTCCTTCATTATCTTGCCGTAGCGCGGGCCGAGCTTCTTGAAGTCGGCCTTCACCTTCTTCACCAGACCGCTCTCGGCATTGTCCACAATCTTCATCTCCTTGACGTTTACCTCGCTCAGAATCACGTCGGTCACGGCTTCCAGGGCCTTGCGCTGATGCTCGTTCATTACGGGCACAAGCAGCGTCTGCAGCGGCTGACGCACCTTCAGGTTCACCTTGCGGCGCAGTGCCAGTACCGACGATGTCACATCCTGTGCCAGAGCCATGCGCTCCTCCAGGTCCTTGTCGATCAGCGCGGGATCGCTGACGGGGAAATCCGCCAAGTGTACCGACGCATAACCGTCCGGTTCGATGGCCGGGGCCATCAGGTCGCCGTACAGACGGTCGCTGTAGAAGGGCGAGAAGGGGGCCATCAGCAGCGCGATGGTCTTGAGGCATTCGTATAGCGTCTGATATGCGGCCAGCTTGTCCGTATCCATCTCCCCTGCCCAGAAACGGCGGCGGTTCAGACGGACATACCAGTTGGAGAGGTGGTCGTTGACGAACGTGTCGATGGCGCGTGCGGCGCGTGTGGGCTCGTAGTCGTCAAGGTCAGCCGTCACCTCGGCTATCAGCGAGTGAAGCAACGACAGTATCCAGCGGTCTATCTCGGGACGCTCGGCCACGGGCACCTGCGCCTCCGTGCCGGTGAAGCCGTCCACGTTGGCATACAGGGCGAAGAACTTATAGGTGTTGTACAGCGTACCGAACAGCTTGCGGCTTACTTCGGTCACGCCGGCCTCGTCATATTTCAGGTTGTCCCAGGGCGACGAATTGCTGATCATGTACCAGCGCACGGGGTCTACGCCAAACCGCTCGATATTGTCGAAGGGATTGATGGCGTTGCCCAGTCGCTTGGACATCTTCATGCCGTTCTTGTCCAGTACCAGACCGTTGCTTATCACGGCCTTGTAGGCCACGGAGTCGAACACCATGCCGGCTATGGCATGCAGCGTGAAGAACCATCCGCGGGTCTGGTCCACGCCCTCGGCAATGAAGTCGGCGGGATATACCTCGCCGCTGTCAAGCAGCTCCTTGTTCTCGAAGGGATAGTGTATCTGAGCATAAGGCATGGCGCCCGAATCGAACCACACGTCGATCAGGTCGAGCTCGCGACGCATCGGCTTGCCAGAGGGCGACACCAATACGATACGGTCCACGTAGGGACGGTGCATATCTATCTTCTCATAGTTCTCCCGGCTCATGTCGCCGGGGACGAAACCGTTCTTGGTTACGGGATTATCCGACATCACGCCGGCGGCCACGGCCTTGTCTATTTCCTTGCACAGTTCCTCGTAGCTGCCGATTATCATTTCCTCGGCGCCATCGTCCGTACGCCAGATAGGTAACGGAGTGCCCCAGTAGCGCGAGCGCGACAGGTTCCAGTCCTGCACGTTCTCCAGCCACTTGCCGAAGCGGCCCGAGCCGGTGGCGGCGGGCTTCCACTTGATGGTGTCGTTCAGTTCCATCAGGCGCGCACGGGCATCGGGCGTGCGGATGAACCAGCTGTCAAGCGGGTAATACAGCACGGGCTTGTCGGTGCGCCAGCAGTGCGGGTAGTTGTGTACGTGCTTCTCGGTCTTGAAGGCTTTGCCCTCTTTCTTCAACTCCACGCACAGCTCCAGATTCAGGTCGTCGGCGGCCGATGCGGCTGCCTCGTCGTATTTGCCGCCTGCGTTGAATTTCGGGTCATAGGCGTTCTTGACGTATGCACCGGCATGATTCGAATACAGAGGCACGTCAACGCATTTCTCGACGAAGTTTTCCGCCAGGTCCTCGACGGGATAAAAACGTCCCTGCAGGTCAACCATCGGGCGTGTCTCGCCGCGTTTGTTTATCAGATAAAGGGGCGGGATATTGGCGGCCTTGGCCACCTTGGCGTCGTCGGCACCGAACGTAGGCGCGATGTGTACGATTCCCGTACCGTCTTCGGTCGTCACGTAGTCACCGGGTATCACACGGAACGCCTCGCTCTCCAGCTCCACGAACCTGTAGCGGTCAACGTCGTAAACCTTGTCGGGATGAGCCTCGGCATACGTGCGCACGTATTCGGGCGAATGGTCATCGAGTTTCTCGGTCGGCTTCACCCAGGGCATCAGCTGCTTGTAGTGCATGCCTACCAGGTCCAGGCCGTTCCATTTGCCGACGATGCGGTAAGGCACCGTCTTGTTCCCCGGTGTCCAGGCCTCCATATCGGCCTCGGCGCCCTCCTTCTTGAAGTATGCCTTCACCAGTTCCTCGGCCATTACTACGGTCAGCTTGTCGCCGGTGTAGGGATTGTAGGTCTGCACGGCCACATACTCGAACTTCGGGCCTACGCAGAGGGCCGTGTTCGAAGGGAGTGTCCAGGGCGTAGTGGTCCATGCCAGGAAACAGGGACGGCCCCAGCCGGTCATCTCAGGCTTCGGGTCTACGATGTCGAACAGCACCGTGGCCGTCAGGTCCTTGACGTCGCGGTAGCATCCGGGCTGGTTCAGCTCGTGGCTGCTAAGTCCGGTGCCGGCGGCAGGACTGTACGGCTGGATAGTATAGCCTTTATACAGATAGCCCTTCTGATACAGCTGCTTAAGCAGCCACCACAGGGTCTCCATGTATTTGGAATCGTAAGTGATGTAAGGATTGTCCAGATCAACCCAGTAACCCATCTTGTGGGTCAGGTCGGTCCATTCCTTAGTGTATTTCATCACCTCGCGGCGGCAGGCGGCGTTGTACTCGTCCACGCTTATCTTCTTGCCGATGTCCTCCTTGGTGATGCCGAGGTTCTTCTCCACGCCGAGTTCCACGGGAAGTCCGTGGGTATCCCAGCCGGCCTTGCGCTTCACATGGAAGCCCTTCATGGTCTTGTAGCGGCACACTATGTCCTTGATGGTGCGCGCCATTACGTGATGGATACCGGGCATGCCGTTGGCCGACGGCGGTCCCTCGTAGAACACGAACGACGGACATCCCTCGCGCTCCTTCATGCTGCGCTCAAACAGATTGTGGCTGTCCCACTCTCCGAGCACCTCTTTATTTACATCGCTCAGATTCAACTGGCTGCTGTATTCCTTGAATTTCTTATCCATGGCTGTCTATATATCAGCTAAGTAATTTCCTGTTATCGTTTGGCGCCCTTGGCACCCTTTGCGCCCTTGACGCCGCCGCCCAGAGCGAAGATATTGCTGTCGTACGTGAATGTCTTGCGGTCCTGCAGGCGCTTGCGCTTCAGAGCCAGCTGCACCAGACGGTCCATCAGCTGCTCGAAACTGATGCCGCTGGCCTCCCACAGATAGAAGCTCAGCGAACCGGGTATGGTGTTGATCTCGTTCACGTAGATCGAGCCGTCCTTCTCGTCAATCATCACGTCCACGCGGCTCACGCCGTGGCAGCTCAGCACGCGGAAAGTCTCGCCCGCTATGTGGCGTATCTTCTCGCTCACGGCCTCGGGCAGGTCGGCCGGAATGCGCTTGTCGCTGCTCTGCATACCGGCGTCCGTCTTGGTACCGCCCATGTATTTGTCCTCGTAGCTCAGGAAGTCGCCGCTCTTGATCGGCTCCTCGCATACCGAACTCTGATGCTCGTCGGCATCGCCCAATACCGAACAGTTTATCTCCTTCAGCTGCTCCACCATGTGCTCCACGATGATTCGCTCGGCAAACTTGGTGGCGTTGTCTATAGCCTCGGTCAGCGCGGCGCGGTCCGATGCCTTGCTGATGCCCACGCTCGAGCCAAGATTAGCCGGCTTCACTATCACGGGATAGCCAAGCTCCTTCTCCACCTTGTCCAGCCATGCCTCATGGTCCTGCTGCCACTGGTAATCGGTAAACCATACATAGTCCACTACAGGAATACCTTCCGACTTCAGTATCATCTTCATGGTGATCTTGTCCATGCCGTTTGCGCTGCTCAGGGTGTCGCAACCGGCAAAAGGGATGCCGATGGTCTCCAGCACGCCCTCGAAGATGCCGTCCTCGCCGTGGGTGCCGTGCAGCACGGGAATGGCCGCATGCAGCGTGGTCACGACAGGATTCTTCTTGCCGAACAGACCGCCGCCCGGATTGGCCTTGTACAGATTGTAATCACCATATTCGGGACGCATATACACCTCCTCGCTCGCCGCCGTCAGCGCGTTCATGTCGCGGTAGTTGCGGATGTCGAGCAACTGCGGACCGGTGTACCACCTGCCCTGCTTCGAGATGTAGATAGGAATTATCTCATACTTATCCTTATTGAAAGCGTTGATGGCCTGCAGCGCCGAGATCACCGAAATCTCGTGCTCCACCGACCTTCCTCCGAAAAATACAGCTACGTTGGTCTTCATTTTATTTTGCTTATGCTTTTCTTGTGCTTTTACTTAAGCCTACTCTTAAGACTATTACTTAAGTTTAGTACTTAAGCCTATACTTAAAATTAAGCCTATTTCTTGTGCTTTTTCTTAAGCTTTTTTCTCAAACTGCAAAATTAACAAAAATCCGCGACATATCAATAAAGTTGTTTTAACTACTTCAAACGCACAAGCAGTTAAGTATGATTTAAGAACCGTTAAGTACGAATTTTGCGCTATTTTGCTTGGAATTTTGCGCTATTTCTGTTGGGACTCTCCAATCATTGCGGATTGTCGGCGACTGGAATGACGACGTCCACGTCGGCAACGTATGGCTGCACAGAGACGAAGATGTGTGGTGAGGCAGAACTCGCGGCAAATGTAAGCGGCCTAAGTAAAAAAATGAACGTATGAACGTTCACTAAGTGAACGCTATATCCTCCTATTTGCACATATGATCCAGTATATACGATATTATCCAATTGTATTCGTCAAAGACTGTCTTCATATATGTTCATATATCTTATAATATTTCTTTATAACTTTCCCTACAATTGGTATTTGATGAGCAATTTTTGGACCTCAACCTACCAATACAATTGGTAGTATTATTAGTTAATGATTCCAGTTTTCGGGATGTTCTAAGGCTTCAATAATTACATCATGCCAACGCTTAATTGTAAACTTATCCCCAAATTTGGTACCATCATCTGAATACATTCTTTCTATAATCCAAAATGCCATACTGGTAGGTATATCTCCATCGCTAATAACATGACCTTCTTCTATCAGTTTCAGCCATAAATAATTTAGGAAATTTAAATGTCCGTTTATTATTGTTCTTTTGGAAGTCTGAATAAATCTTCGATGAGTTTCAGACCATAAAGATGCATCAATAGGTTGAATATGTTCATCCTTTAATCCTTGATTGACAGGGCAAGATTCAATTACCGATTTATTTAAAAAATATTCCGGGGCTTCGCTTTTAAATTCTCTTGAAAAGCAAGCTTCTATACCATAATCGCCTAAGATACACATGATCGATTTCTTGGAATCAGATAGCCAACAATGGATCAAACCTCCATTCTCAGTATTTTTACAATAATTATTACAGTGAAATAATTTGTAACAAAATGGGGTGCTTTCTATTAGCTCGTTTATATCAGCAGAACCATCTTTTGATATCTTCAAGTAAATGCATAAACTTTCTCTCAGTTGGGATCCAACATTCTCAGGAAGCCTAAATCCGAATGACTTCCCAATGGACATTCTCCATATTATAGACATCCAGAAAAAATATGCTAACGTACCATTTACCGCTTGCGAGCTGCGCGATTGTTGAGAATATGGCATTTCTAAATAAGAACTCAATGCTTTTTCGCACTCTGGGCAAAAAACAAAATCCATTGCACACGGATTCACGGCCAATTCAGTCTTAATTCGATTATCTGATAGTTCTTCTTGATTAAACAGTCTATCATTTACATCAGACGGAATTGCTCCGACATGCACTTTAGTTTCATAAGGAGTCTTTTTAATGAGAATATCTCTGTCTCGTTTATAACTATGGTCATAACTACCAACAATAGCCTCCATAAAAGCTGGAAGAAGGTGCGAGTTGGTTTTAGTCGCATTTTTTGATCCACATATTCTACATAAATTCATCTATCTAATGTATTTTATGTTTACAATAATGTTTATATACATTGATACAGCTAAAGATCAAAAGCATTAACTTTTAATAATTTAACCATTAAACCATTTACTGATGGATGTTCAATACAAAATGTGGCTTTAAAGAATCCAATATAGAAACATACGAAATATCTCTGCGATTCCACAACTTTATTCAATACCACTTAATATTGTTTTCATCAAATTGATAATGAAAATATCCATTGCAGTCAATGATACCATAAGGTTTACAATCAAATAAATATAAATCACATTTATTCCCCTGGTATTCAACATTGCCAATCAATTCTATATCCGTAATAAAATTTTTTACTGGGAAATGAAGTTCTATCATTTTACAAATCTGGCTGTAGAGATTATTTAAATTCATCTCATACCATACATTTTTATATTCTCCGTAATAAATTCCCCTTAACATGGGAGGATCACTGCATAAATTTGTATATGAAGCACCAAATTTATTGTTAATTCTATATAAATATCCCTTAATAACTTCTGTTATTTTAAAATCAAAGGGAATTGGATTTATTCCATTAAGTAATGATGTCCTTCGTTTTGTAAAGACATTTGTTTGCACCCGTTTTTTGTGTATAGGTAAATTGCCATTAGTCAATTTAACGACATCATTAAAATCCAACTCTTTGAAATAACGTATAATTTTTTTATTTCGAACAATTACATATAATTTTAAATAATGGTCATACATTTTGACATGATATAATCCATCCTTACTATTTAGCTCAACTTCTACATTATCTGGCAGTTTATCAATAGGGCTATAATCATGTAAATTGTATGTGCCATTTTTGCTTAAAATAATACCCGGTGCAATATCTTTACAGAAATATACACCTATTTTTTTATTGAACCGTTGTCGCTGTTCATAACTTAGGACAACTCCATCTTCTGTTATGATTGTTTTAATTGTCTTATAATATGAATATTCAGTGTCTCTGTCCTTACCAGGAAATGTCATCGCACTACAGCGACCTTCTAATGCCACATAATATCCTCCAAATATCCGCTCAATACAATATCCCCATTCTGATTGCCAACAACAACCACTTTCACTACTCTTTTTTACAAAAAGAACCTTATTTTGAGAATTAATTAAATATGCATCATGTGCATATATACAATCCTTATTATAAGATGAATAATATTTTTTTACACAAATGCATAAACCTTTCCTCCATTCACAAACTTGTTCAGCTTCAATACTTTTAGTCTCAATATGTTTATGGGGCCAATAGTGAACAATATCTTGATATATAATCATTGCTGATTTAAATTAAATAATTACACCTCTTACAGATAACAAATTTGTATAGCAAATATTATAAGTTTGAAAAATTGACATTCTCCAAAGTTTTCGTACATATTAATTTAAATAATCTGCATACAGAACTTATTCTATAATCTAAAATTTGATTTTTAAATCAAACAATCAAAATTAATTATAATTTTTTATTACTGTCCGCTAAA
>DESI01000041.1 GCA_002361235.1 Porphyromonadaceae bacterium UBA3318
CAGTTCGACTCTGCTATGGGCTACAATCAAACACAAGGTTAACAACCAACACAGACTAAAACAGCAAAGATGGCAAATCATAAATCGTCATTGAAGAGAATTCGTCAGGCAGAAAGCCGTCGCCTGGAGAATCGTTATTGGGCCAAGACCGCCCGCAACGCCGTGCGTCGCGTACGCAAAATGACCGACAAGGCCGAAGCACAGGCCGCATACAACAAGGTATCGCAGCTGCTTCAGCGTCTGGGTCGCAAGAATATCATCTCCAAGAATAAGGCAGCGAATCTGTGCAGCAGCTTGCAGAAGCACGTCAACAAGCTGGGCTAAATTCACCGTTAAGATAACAGAGCCGGGCCGGCCGTCAGTTACGCTGACCGCCGGCTCGATTTTTTAATATGACCCACGTCGACTCACGGCATAAAGTCTGATACATAGCGATATAGTTATGAAACGTTACGATTATTTGGTGATAGGCAGCGGCATCGCCGGCATGTCGTTCGCGCTGAAGGTGGCCCGCACGGGCTCAAGCGTGGCTATTATATGCAAGACCGACCTCGAGGAGGCCAACACATTCTACGCCCAGGGCGGCGTGGCCTCGGTGACGAACCTTGAGGTGGAC
Source organism: Porphyromonadaceae bacterium UBA3318 (assembly GCA_002361235.1). Classification (GTDB taxonomy): domain Bacteria; phylum Bacteroidota; class Bacteroidia; order Bacteroidales; family Muribaculaceae; genus Lepagella. Next base: position 617 of record DESI01000041.1, read on the forward strand.
GATTTCGACAAGCACATCCACGACACGATGGTGGCCGGCGACTGGATTTCCGATCCCAAGGCAGTGGAGCAGGTGGTGCGCAACGCACCCGCCCAGATTCAGGAGCTGCTGTCGTGGGGCGTCGACTTCGACCGCAAGGAGGACGGCACCTTCGACCTGCACCGCGAGGGCGGACACTCCGAATTCCGCATCCTGCACCACGCCGACAACACCGGCGCCGCAATCCAGCAGGCCCTGGTGCGCCGCATACAGAACACCGATAACATCGACGTCTACGACCATCACTGCGCCGTGGAGATCATCACCCAGCACCATCTCGGCAAGGTGGTGACCCGCCGCACCCCCGACATACAGTGCTACGGCGCCTACATCCTGAACGAAGCCACCGGCAATGTCGATACGTTCCTGGCAAAAGTGACCGTTATGGCCACGGGCGGCGTCGGAGCCGTGTACACCACAACCACCAACCCGCTGGTGGCCACCGGCGACGGCATCGCGATGGTGTACCGTGCCAAGGGAACCGTCAAGGACATGGAATTCATACAGTTCCATCCCACGGCCCTGTACCATCCCGGCGACCGTCCCAGCTTCCTCATCACCGAGGCCATGCGCGGCTACGGTGCCATACTGAAGAACATAGACGGCTCGGAATTCATGCACAAATATGACGAGCGTCTGTCGCTGGCGCCGCGCGACATCGTGGCCCGCGCCATCGACTCCGAGATGAAGTTGAACGGCACCGACCACGTCATGCTCGACGTGACGCACAAGGATCCGGAAGAAACCAAAAAGCATTTCCCCAACATCTACGAGAAGTGCCTGTCGCTCGGCATCGACATCACCAAGGACATGATACCTGTGGCGCCGGCAGCGCACTATCTGTGCGGCGGCATTGCCGTGAACCTGAACGGCGAGTCGAGCATCAACCGCCTGTACGCCCTGGGCGAGTGTTCGTGCACCGGACTGCACGGCGGCAACCGCTTGGCCAGCAACTCGCTGATAGAGGCCGTGGTGTATGCCGACGCGGCCGCCCGTCACGCCATCGAGGCCATCAAGGGATACGACTGGCGCGACGACGTGCCCGAATGGAACGACGAGGGTACCATCCCGCATGAGGAAATGGTGCTCATCACCCAGTCGGAGAAGGAAGTGAGCCAGATCATGGCCTACTATGTGGGCATAGTGCGCAGCGACCTGCGACTGAAACGCGCCTGGAACCGCCTCGACATCCTGTATCAGGAGACCGAGGACCTGTTCCGCCGCAGCAAGCCCACGCGCCAGCTGTGCGAGCTGCGCAACATCATCAACGTGGCATATCTCGTCACGCGTCAGGCCATGGACCGCAAGGAAAGCCGCGGACTGCACTATACCATCGACTATCCACACAAATAACCCCGATTCGGGATAATACATAAGGACCACCGATTGTTATATAAAATATGAAAAGGATTATCAGAGGCGCATTGTTGTGTGCCGCCATCGTGACGGCCGGAATAGTGAGTGCGCAGAAAAGCAAGGACATGTCGGTGGCCCGCGGTCTGAACACGTTCAGCTCCATAGTCAAGGAGCTGGAGATGAACTATGTGGACACCATCAACTCGGAGACGGCATTCAAGGGCGCCATCGACGCGATGCTGCAGACGGTGGACCCGTATACCGTGTATTATCCCAAGGAGGACCGCGAGGACATCAGCCAGATGACCACCGGCGAATATGCCGGCATCGGCGCCCTGCTGCTGTATAAGGACGGCGGTACCTACGTGTCCGAGCCGTTCGAGAACAGCCCGGCTTACAAGGGAGGCCTCCGGGCCGGCGACCGGCTGCTGAAGGTGGACACCGTCGACGTGTCGAAATTCACCGTCGACAAGGTCAGCAAGCTGCTGCGCGGCCGCCCCGACACGCAGGTGCGCATCCGCGTGCAGCGCCCGTATGTTCAGGATTCCATTCTGAATTTTACCGTCACCCGCGCCAAGATACGCAACTCGTCGGTGCCTTACGCCGGCGTGTTGCCCGACAGCATCGGCTACATACGCATCACGCAGTTTATCGAGGACACCGGCAAGGATGTCCGCGCCGCCCTCGACTCGTTCCAGGCCACGGCCCCCGGACTTAAGGGCGTGATAATCGACCTGCGCGGCAACGGCGGCGGTCTGCTGGAACAGGCCGTGGACGTGGCCTCCAACTTCGTGCCCAAAGGTACCGAAATAGTGCGCACCATCGGCCGCGACAAGGACGCCACCAAGATATACAAGACCATGCGCAAGCCCCTGTATCCCGACATGCCTGTGGCCGTGCTGACCGACGGCGGCACCGCCTCGGCCTCCGAGATATTGGCAGGCGCCATGCAGGACCTGGACCGCGGCGTCTTAGTTGGTACCCGCAGCTTCGGCAAGGGACTGGTGCAGACCACGCGTCCACTCCCTTACGGCGGCGTGCTTAAGGTGACGGTAGCCAAATACTACACCCCCTCGGGCCGGTTGATTCAGAGTCTGGACTATAAGCACCGCAATCCCGACGGATCGGCGGCGCGCGTGCCTGACTCGCTGACTCACGCCTACAAGACGCTGCACGGCCGCACCATACGCGACGGCGGCGGTCTGCAGCCCGACTCCACGGTGAACTGGAAGAAGGTGAACCGCCTGGTCTACAACGTGGTGAGCGACAACTGGTCGTGGGACTTCGCCAACAAGTTCAAGGCCACGCACCCCACCATACCCACGGCCGACAAGTTCGTGATCACCGACTCGGTTTACAACGAGTTCAAGGCGTTCATCGACCCGAAGAAGTTCAAGTACGACTCCGCGATGGAGGAAGCTACCGAGGCACTCCGCAAGGTGGCCGACGAGGAGGGATACATCAACGACGAGACCACGGCGGCGTTCGACAGCCTCAAGAAACTGCTGACGCACAACCTGGACCGTGACCTTGACACCCACCGCAAGCATATAGAGGAATACCTGGGCGGCGAGATAGTGAGCCGCTACTACTTCGACCGCGGACGCACGCAGTACGGCATCCGCGACGACGAGGGCGTGGACGCCGCGCGCGGCATTCTGAAGGACAAGGCTCTGTACAAACGAATACTTTCGGGCAAATGACGCTGACGGAATGCGCGTCACAGTTCGTGACTGACTCCAAGCGGCGCGCCGCCGCAGGGATGCTGCGTAACCGTGACCTGAGACGCCTTATGTTCGCCGGACTGGCGGGGAGCGCCCCGGCGGTGTTCCTCAGCACCCTTGACCTGCCGCTCGGCGTGGTGGTATGCAACGACCTGACAGGCGCCGGCTATATGTTCAGCGACCTGACCGCCATACTCGGCCCCGACGCCGTGGCCATATTCCCCAGCGGCTACAAGCGCGACATCAAGTACGGCCAGCCCGACGGCCCGCAGCAGATACTCCGCACCGAGACGCTGGACCGCCTGCACGCCTCCAAGAGCACGCTGACATGGATTGTCACCTATCCCGAGGCACTGGCCGAACGTGTGGCCGCACCCGAGGCCATGGCGCGCGACACGCTCCGGTTCCATCCCGGCGACACCGTCAGGATCTCCGACCTGCTGCAGCGACTGCTCGACATGGGTTTCCACAAGGTGGACTATGTCTACGAGCCGGGACAATTCGCCGTCCGTGGCTCCATCTTCGACATATTCAGCTACAGCCGCGACATGCCCTATCGCTTCGATTTCTTCGACGAGGACATAGACACCATACGCACGTTCAACATCGAGACACAGCTGTCGGAGGGGAAGGAGGACGAAGCCGTGATACTCTCGGCGCGCGCCTCGGACGCCACAGGCGGCGTGTCGCTGCTCGACACCCTCGACACGGACACCGTGCTGTTCTGCGCCGACCCGGAGTTCGTCACGACGCGTGTGGCGTCTGTTGCAGCCCAGACCTATTCCGATTCTGCGGTGATAGCCGGCGAGGGAGACCCCGACTCGATGCAGAAGGTGGTGGATCCCGACGAATTCCGCGTCCGCTTCGAGGCGATGCGCGTGGCGCAGTTCACCCCCAACCGCGAGGCAGGGGAGAACATGGCCGGACTGGCGCGGATGGTGTTCGACACCGCGCCGCAGACGCTGTATCACAAGAATTTCGACCTCATAGCCGATTCATTCGCCGACTTCTTGGTCAAGGGATACCGCATAATGGTGCTGAGCGACTCCGCGCGCCAGACCGACCGTCTGAAGGAGATATTCGAGGACCGCGGCGATGACATCGTCTTCACTCCCGTGGAGCCGACGCTTCACGAGGGCTTCATCGACCGCGGGTCGAAAAACTGCTTCTTCACCGACCATCAGATATTCGACCGCTTTCACAACTACACGCTGAAGGCCGACCGCGCCCGCAGCGGCCGCGTGGCCCTAAGTCTCAAGGAACTGAACCAGATTGAGCCGGGCGACTACATAGTGCACATAGATCACGGCATCGGCATATTCGGCGGCCTGGTAAAGACCGCGACTAACGGACATCCGCAGGAGATGATCAAGGTGTTCTTCCAGAACAACGACCTGGTGCTGGTGTCGATTCACGCCCTGCACAAGCTGTCGAAATACCGTGGTCAGGAGGGCGCCGCGCCCAAGGTGAGCAAACTCGGCTCCGGCGCATGGCAGCGTCTGAAGGAGCGCACCAAGTCCAAGATGAAGGACATGGCGCGCGACCTGATACGCCTGTACGCCCAGCGCCGCCACGAGAAGGGGCACGCATTCCCCGCCGACAACTATCTGCAACACGAGCTTGAGGCGTCGTTCGCCTACGAGGACACGCCCGACCAGCAGAAGGCCACGGCAGCCGTCAAGGCCGACATGGAGTCGCCGCGGCCGATGGACCGCCTGGTGTGCGGCGACGTGGGATTCGGCAAGACGGAGATAGCCGTGCGCGCCGCATTCAAGGCCGCGTGCGACAACAAGCAGACCGCGCTGCTGGTGCCCACCACCGTGCTGGCCATGCAGCATTACCACACGTTCCGCGACCGCCTCAAGGATTTCCCGGTGCGCGTGGAGTTCCTGAGCCGCGCCAAGAAGGCGGCCGAGACGCGACAGATACTCGCCGACCTCAAGGCCGGCAAGATCGACATCCTCATAGGCACGCACAAGATTATAGGGAAGCAGGTGGAGTTCAGGGACCTGGGCCTGCTGGTGATAGACGAGGAGCAGAAGTTCGGCGTGGCGGTCAAGGAGAAACTGAAGCAGCTCAAGACCAACGTCGACACGCTGACCATGTCGGCCACGCCAATACCGCGCACGTTGCAGTTCTCGCTGATGGGCGCGCGCGACCTGTCGAACCTCAACACACCGCCGGCAAACCGCCAGCCCATCAACACCACGGTGTCCGTGCTGGACGACGACACCCTCAAGGAAGCCGTCAGCTTCGAGCTGAGCCGCGGCGGGCAGGTGTTCTTTGTTACCAATCGGATTCAGAATCTTTTCGAGCTACAGACCAAATTAGAGCGCCTGGTACCGGGTGTGCGCGTGGTGATAGCCCACGGCCAGATGCCGCCCGAGCAGATGGAGAAGGCTATCATAGACTTCTCCAACCGCGACTACGACGTGCTGCTGTCCACCACCATCATCGAGAACGGCGTGGACATGCCCAACGTGAATACCATCTTGGTCAACAACGCGCACCGTTTCGGCCTCAGCGAGCTGCATCAGCTTCGCGGCCGCGTGGGGCGATCGTCGCGCAAGGCGTTCTGCTATCTGTTCGTTCCGCCGGGCGACGCCATGACGCCTGTGGCGCGTCGCAGGCTGCAGGCCATAGAGTCGTTCTCCGAGCTTGGGAGCGGCATACACATAGCCATGCAGGACCTGGACATACGCGGCGCCGGCAACCTGCTGGGCGCCGAGCAATCGGGATTCATAGCCGACCTGGGCTACGAGGCATATCAGCAGATACTGCGCGAGTCGGTGACGGAACTGAAGACGGAGGAATTCGGCGACGAATTCCAGGATGTGTCGGACGCAGCGACGGGCCAGGAGGAGTATGTGAACGAGGTGACGATAGAGAGCGACCTGGAATTGCGTCTGCCGCCGGAGTATGTGCCTCAGGAGAACGAGCGCATCACGCTGTACAGGCAGCTTGACAACATGGAACGGCCCGAGCAGGTCGAGGAATTCCGCGCCGAGCTGCGCGACCGTTTCGGCGCCATACCGGATGTGAGCGAGGAGCTGATCAAGGTTGTGCCGCTGCGGTTCGAGGCGAAGAAGGCGGGCATAGAGCGATTAGTGCTGAAGAACGGCCAGATGCGCGCATACTTCGTCGGAGCGGAGAACAAGGCGTATTATCAGAGCCGCGCGTTCGGCCGCGTGCTGGAGTGGCTGCAGGGCAACCCGCGCGACACGCAGTTCCGCAAGGCCGGCGAGCGCAACCTGATAGTCATCGGCAACGTCACCACGGTCAGCCGCGCCCTCGACATCATGACCGCCATCAATGCCCAACAGTAGACAGAAGGACAGCTATTTGTTTTAGACAGGAGAACAGGAGAAACAGGAGAGACAATCAATAGAATCTCCTGTTTCTCCTGTTCTCCTGTCTAAAAAAATATATAAATCTCCTGTCTAACAATATATAGTTCTCCTGTCTATAAACGGGAAAAGGCTTCGCCGGATGGCGAAGCCTTTTGTTACGATGTGAACGGGGATTAGCCGTTAACCTTCTTCATGTGGGCGATGAGGTCGAGCACCTTGTTGGAGTAGCCGATCTCGTTGTCATACCAGCTGATCACCTTGACGAACTTGTCGGTCAAGTAAACGCCGGCGTTAGCGTCGAAGATGGAGGTCAGGGGGCAGCCCAGGAAGTCGGAGCTAACCACAGCGTCCTCGGTGTAGCCGAGCACTCCCTTCAGGTAGGTCTCGGAAGCCTCCTTCATGGCAGCGCAGATATCCTCTTTGGTAGCGGGCTTAGCCAGGTTGGCGGTCAGGTCGACAACAGATACGTCCAGAGTGGGGACACGCATGGAGATACCTGTCAGCTTGCCGTTCAGCTCGGGGATAACCTTGCCGACAGCCTTGGCGGCACCTGTGGTGGAGGGGATGATGTTGCCGGAAGCGGCACGGCCACCACGCCAGTCCTTCATCGAGGGACCGTCAACAGTCTTCTGTGTGGCTGTTGTGGAGTGAACGGTAGTCATCAGACCCTCAACGATGCCGAACTTGTCGTTCAGAACCTTGGCGATGGGAGCGAGACAGTTGGTGGTGCAGGAAGCGTTCGAAACGAACTGCTGGCCGGCGTATGTGTTCTCGTTGACACCAACTACGAACATGGGAGTAGCGTCCTTGGAGGGAGCCGACATAACAACATACTTGGCACCTGCCTCGATGTGAGCCTGAGCCTTCTCCTGAGTCAGGAACAGACCTGTGGACTCTACAACGTACTCAGCACCTACAGCACCCCAGTTGATCTCCTTCGGGTCGCGGCATGCGGTAACGCGGATGTGCTTGCCGTTTACGATCAGCTCGTTCTTCTCCATGTCAGCCTCTACGGTGCCATCGAAACGTCCGTGCATCGTGTCGTACTTCAGCATATAGGCCATGTAGTCTACAGGGAGAAGGTCGTTGATTGCCACTACTTCGAGGTCATCGCGCTTTGTGCTGGCGCGGAATACGAAACGGCCGATACGACCGAATCCGTTAATACCAATCTTTGTCATTGCTTGGTGTATTTAAAATTTGGGTTGATTTGTATTTTGTTTATATTTGGGTTTTAATCCTTAATCTTGTTTTGTCAGAGTCCTCAGAGCCATCTGATACACTCCTGCTAATATTAAAATGCCTTCATTGCTGATAGGTTGCCTTTTAGATTGCAAAATTAAGAAATTTTTCGCAAATTTGCCGTATGTTTAGACAATTAATTGCAGCCTTGATTAAAATTAACAATCCCGGCCCCCAATCGTTATAACTTATGTCAGGTATCGGGCAGTACAGAGACCATGGTCTCCGACCAAGCTGTCGGGTATATGCCTTACCCCACGAAGGGTGTGCGGTCGCTTCGCTCCCTTCACCCATCGTGGGGTTATTGAGAAACAGCCTCTCCGAGGCAGGTTTCGGGATCTGACATCCGGTATCTGCTTCTATCCAGCGTGCCGGACCAGTCTCATTGCCTTACCGGGATTGGTGGATGCAAATGAGTGCCGGTCTTGCCTCGGAGAGGCTGTTTCTCATTAACCCCACGATGGACGGGGACAGCATCAGCTGGCACCGGCCTTCGTGGGGTGAGGATAAGCGAAGCTCGGCTTGGTCGGAGACCATGTCTCTCGCCTTATATTGTTGACATTACTAACATAATTATAGATAACTATGGGAAAATTCATTCAGGATTTCAAGGCGTTCGCCTTGAAGGGCAATGTGATCGACATGGCCGTCGGCGTAATCGTGGGCGGCGCGTTCGGCAAGATAGTCAGTTCGCTGGTGGACGACATCATCATGCCGGTAATCACCATCTGCACGGGCAACACGGGCTTCGAGAACATGAAGTATGTCATCCATCATGCCGAGCCTGCCGACGCGGCCTTAGGCAAGGCCGCGGTGGAGGAAGTGGCCATCAATTACGGTATGTTCATACAGAACATCGTGGACTTCCTGATCATCGCCCTCTCCATCTTTGTCGCCCTGCGCGTCACCATGAAGTTCATGAAGAAGGAGAAGGAGGTCGAGGCCGCTCCGGCGCCCGCACCCGAGCCCACCGGCGAGGAGAAACTGCTGACCGAGATCCGCGATCTGCTCAAAGACCGGAAATAATTCAGACCGGAGAACACATAGTTCTCCTGTCTAAACCAAATAGCTGTTCTCCTGTCTATCAACGGAAAAAGGCCTCGCCGGATGGCGGGGCCTTTCGTATAGGGATTAAGGGGATCGCTTACTTAACGACTACCTTCACGCTCTTGTTGCCGGCCTTCACTGCGTAAACGCCTGCGGGAACGGAGATGCTGCTGATTTCGGAAGCCTCGCCGTTGGCGATGACCTTACCGTCGGCAGAGCTTACGATCACCTTCTCGCCTGCGAAGCCGCGGACGATGATGGTGTTCTTGGCGGTTGCGATGGCCTTGGCTGCGCCGAGGCTCTCAAGACCGGACTCCTTCTCGAACTTGATCTTGGCGGTGTTGGATACGCGGCCTGTGCCTTCGTCGAACAGTGCGACTACAACATACTTGTATTCGGTGCCCTCTACGACGTTGGCGTCAGCGTATTCGGTATTCTCGACGGGAGCGTCGTTCAGTTTCACGCCGTCACGATATACATCGTAGCCCTTCAGCGAGATTTCGCCGGAGAATGCGGCTGCGGGAGTATAGGTGACATCGTCTACCATCAGCATGAAGCTGCCGGCGGCATAGCTGCGGATGGCGAAGCGTGTGGCGCCCTCGGGCAGATCTACGGAATATTCGTTCCATTCAGCAGGAAGTACGTCTACCTTCGAGTCTTCGATCAGGACGAAGTCCTTGGGATCGGTGCTGCCTGTGCTGTAGTAAACCTCTATTTTTTCGGGATAATCAGCGGAGTAGCTGCGTGCCCAGAAGGATACAGTCTGCTCGCCACCGTAGAGCTGGGGCGAAATCGCCCAGTCGTCAACCTGGTTGTCCTGATAGCTGAACAGGGAGAACAGATACTTCGTGCCGCTGTGGGCTGCGAATGACTGGTTGCCGAGCTGGCTCTGATCCCAGATCCAGAAGCTACCCGTGGTCTCACCGATTGTGATGCCGGGGATGTCAGTGCCCTGGAATCCGCCTACAGCCTCTTCGTCAAGGTCAACGAATACCCAGTCGCCGTATTCGGCTGCGAATGCGTCTCCGCTCTCGAAGTCATCGGTGATGGGATCGGGGGTGACAGCCGTCAGGTCGGGCTCGTTCCATGTCAGGGCCACGGAGTTCTCGCTGTTGGCTGCTGTCAGTTCGGTAGCGCCGGGCAGTGCCGACTGCTTGGGAGATACGGCTACGACAGCCGTCTCGTTGTTGGCGGTGTTGGCGTCACCGGCCTGAACGATCTTGGCAGTATAGTTGATATCCTCTGTCGCGATGGGCGACATCGTCTGTGCGAATACAACCTGTGCTTCGGCGTAGGATGCGAGTTCGGCACCAGCCTTCTCCGCTACCTTCTCGCCGTTGGCATAGAGTTCCACATTGTAGGCGTTGGCTGCGCTCAGACCGTAATTGGCTACATTCACGGTCACATCGTAGTCAGTACCTGTGGCAACCTTCTTGGGAGCCTTGACGTCAACTGCGGCCATATCCTTCTGTACCATGTTGATCATCTTGTAGCCGTTCCATACGAAGTCGCTCTTCTCGTCGGAGAAGTCGCAGCGGATCGTGATGTTGACCCAATTCTTATCCTGGAACTGAGCGGGGAGCTGGATGGGCAGTGTCTGGAATCCTTCCTGACCGTAGCCGAACAGGTCGGCCTCGCTGAAGAGTTCCACGCGGCCCGTGCCGTAAGCCTCGGCGTAAACCGTCACGTTCTTGCAGGCTCCTACATAGTAGCTGATATCGAGGGCGGCCTTGTTGGCACCCTTGGTGGAGACGGTAGGCAGGGTCCAGTAGCCGAACTGATCGTCGCCGCCCTGTGCGATGATGGCGGCTCCGTCTGTCGCGTATGCGGGATTGATTTCCTCAAGGGCTTCTGCGGTCAGATAATTGTACTCCATGCCTCCCTGATCGTTAACCATCAGAGGCTGGTATGTGATGGTGCCCTTGGAGATATCCTCGATGACAGGCATGTCGTGCGGCTTGCCGAGTAATACGGAAGATCCGTATACCTCGCCGTCGCCGGCGACGTTGGATGCTGCGATACCAAGAGTGTACGATGCCAGTGCGGTGCCTTCGGAAAGCAGAGTGCCTTCAAACGATGTGCCGTCAATGTCGGTGACCTTTTGCCATGCCATAATCGGGAAGCCGAAGAACTCACCTACCTGAACGTACTGATAGAGCGCGTACTGAAGTCCGTCCTTATTGATGTAGCCGCCGTTGGCGCCTGTTTCGGGAGCGTCGAACTTAATGGATACGCCGTAGTTGTCCTCCGTAGGAGTCATCGTGAAGTTGTTGACGGCACCCGGAGCGTCTACGCCTGTGTAAACAGTTGTGGAGACGGGGAATCCCATTACATCGCCCTGCATGGACTGAACGGTTATTTCGTTGTCGCCCTGGATTGTCGTAACCTCTACGCTCTGAGCGGAACCGGCGGCTCCGGATACGGTCTTGCAGTCAACTTCGGTTCCGACTGTTGCGGTCACATTGCCGGTCAGTGCGACGCCGTTGTTGTCCTTGGTAGGCAGGTTGAACTTGACGGTGGCCTTCAGTGCGCCCTCGGTAGCCGCTGTGGCTGTCAGATTCTCGACAGCTGCCGGTCCGTTGACGGCGACATCCGACACCTCAATCCTGAAGTTGCCGGCACTAAGACTGAGCTGGTCTTTGTCGGACACTCCCTTGACTGCGACATACCATTTGCCGGTCTCGGGGAACTGGAAGTATGCGCTGAGGTTCTTGACGTCCCTTGTATCGAGCACCGTGGTGTCGATGATCTTGGTCGTCATGGCTTCGGCAGTGTTCTCGCGGCCGATCCATACCTCTACTTTCTCCGGGAAGGAAGAACCGCCGGCCCATGCGTCAAACGAGAATCTGTGCAATCTCGCCGTCTCGGTGATCTTGACGGGAGGCAGAATCAGATAATCGTCCATGTCAAGACGTGTGTTGTACGAAATCTTGAAGCAGTTGGGGGCCGAACTGGTTGCGGGAGTGAACGTCCATACCTTGCCGTCGTTGTTGTTGTCGATGATGGTGAAGAGGTCGGCCTGATCTAAGCCGGGCTCGAATGATGCCGGCACATTGAAAGGCTGTCCGAACATGATGTCGTTGGAAGATCCGGCTGCGCTGGTCAGGCCGTTGCAGGTGGCGGTTACTTCGGCGACATAGTTCTTGATCTCGACATTGACGGGAAGATTGGTCTTGCAGGAAGTTGCCGTGATGCCCTCGGCTACGATATCGCCGTTGATCTTAACGGTGTATGTAACCTTGGCTGCGTCGATATAGCCGTTGTGGGCGCCGGTCGTGACGGCGTCCCAGGATACGGTGATGGGAGTCAGCTTCACATTCTTGGGAGCGGCGGGAGTGTCGTTGCCGATATAGATGACTTCGGAAGCGGCCTTGCCAACGTGCGTGCCCTGTGAAGCGACACAGGAGAAAGTGACTTCGCCCGAGGCGGTGGCGGAATAATTCGAGGAAACCTCGGCGCCGGGAGCCGCGCTTCCCGATGCGATTTCTTCGCCGTTAGCCTTGATGACGTATGCGACCTGACCGCTGAGGTCGGTCTTGCTGATGTTCTTGACCGGCAGGGTGAAGGTGACGGTTCCGCTGTACGACCCGTTGGGGAACGTGGCGCGTACGAAATCGGGAGCCATGGGAGCCAGAGGATCCGCAGGCTTGACCTCGTCGACATAGATGCATGCGGTCTCGGGAGCACCGGCCAGTTCGCACAGTGTGGTCACTGCGTATGTGTTGGCGTCGATGGATACGATTTCGGAAACGTAATCGTCATTGGGGTTGTACAGGTAGCTGTTGCTGCTGTAGTCATAACCGAAACCTCCGATGTACTGGCTTGTCACGTTGACGTCAGCCAGCTTTGTGCCCGCACCGGTAGCCTTGTCGATTGTGTACAGCTGGCTTGTTCCTGTTGTGTAGAACTTTCCGGCTACGATGGTTCCGGTGTTGCTGTTGTAGGTGTAACCGCTGAACTTTATTTCCGACACACTGTCGTAGGCCTTTAACAGAGAGGATTCCAGAGTGTTGCAGTCAAGTTTGGCCCATCCGTTGTTGCAGAATCCGTAGAACGCATTGTCCACGGGGTCGTATGCACCACGCTGGATGAATACATCGAATTCTTCCAGCGAACTGATGGTGCGGGATCTCTTGACTGCGCCTGTCGTCAGGTCGTATGCGCCGACGCTGATGGAGCTCACGCCAGTGCTTGAGGAATTGTAGGAAATCAGATAAATCTCGCTCAGATCGGGATTTACGCCTACTGAATGTGCACCTGCCGCTGCCTTTACGATAGGAGTGTAGGCACCTGAGGTCACGTTGATCTTGCCTGCTCCGAGCATTGCCTGCGGATAAATCATACCTGCATAGATCTTGTCGGTCGTCACAGCCGCATTGGCTTTCGATTTCGCCGACTTGGCAATCAGGGCTCTCGAGGTGCCGGACTTCTGTACCACGATGCCGGGTACGTTATTCCTAACGCTTCGAGTATTGCTCTTGATTTTTGTCTGGAAAACAGGAGTCTGTTCTGTCTGTTCTGCCTTCGATGCACTCTGCTTCTGCGCGTATGGCGCTTTAAGCTGCGCTTGGGCGAATGCACCGACGCTAAGTAGCAATGACAGACCTAAGATGGTCAGTTTTCTCATACTTACGTTAGTTTTAGTTAAACATTATGATTAATTACTTACTTTTTTCTAATCATTCAGAGTGTACAGATTGCCGGCGACGTGACTGCGCGGCTGCCTGCGGGTCTATCCTATACCGCTCGTTATGGCGAGTTGTTTGCTATGTGACATGCACCGAAAAGTCCACATTTCTCAGGTAGAGTCTATGTGTGTTTCATGCGTATGGCAAAATTACAATAATTTTTTAATTTATCTAACAAATTTTTAAAAAAATTGCGAGAAGAATGACAATTATCACGTTTTATGTAAGAAATATCAAAAAATCGATACTGAATCGGGTCGCTGTCGCCCTGTTCGGCCGGTGCGCCGGCAATAATGGCGCGGGCTGTCCGCTGTGAAATAAAAAAGGCCTCGCGCGACTGCGAGGCCTTATGATTGTGTGCCGGTTTACTTCACGATTATCTTGTGTGTGCCGCTCAGGGTGCGGATGATGTAGCATCCGGGGGCGGGGAGGCCGACGCAGTCGCGGCCTGCGGCCACGGTGCGGCCGGTCGGGTCGTAGACGGTAATGGCGCCCGTAGCGTATGCCTTGCGTCCGGATACCCTGAAGCTGTCGTTGGCGGCGCTCACTCTGATGATGCCGGAACCGCCCTGGCCTTCGGCTGTGTTGACGCCTATCTCGTTGCTTTCCTTCGACACGAGGTTGCCGTCATGACCCTTGACCTTATAGTAATAGGCGGTATTGGCCTGCAGTCCGGTCACCTTGAGGGTCAGGTCGGTGCCTGCGTTCTTGTCGCGGAGTCCGGCCAGGTATACCGGCTCGGCCTCGTTGCCGTACCATACCACCACGTCGTCGAGCGCGAGCGAACCGGTCTTGCCCTCGCGGATGAAGTCGATGCGGATGCGCGTAGTGCCGGCCGGGAAGTTGTCGGCGGTCAGCGTCTTGCCGTTGGAGCGCGGAATCAGGTCGTGGCGTATCTCTACCCATTTGCCGTTGATGAAACCATAGAGGCGCACCTCGTCTTTGTCGCCGGTGTTGGCGCCGTATACCCAGTAAGACACCTTCGACACGCCGTCGGGATATTCGGGACTGGTGAGTGTATCGCCGCTCTTGGCCATGCGCAGCGAGGGGATCTCGTTGCCGGAATATGTCTTCATGGAGTATGTCGAGCCGGAAGTGGACTTCCAGCCTTCGGGCATACCGGATAGGCCGCCGGTGAAGTCCACCACCTGCTCCAGCGGGTCGCCGAGCTTTTTGGTGTAGACCGAAACGGTGTAGGAATCGGCATCCTTGAGGTTCTCCCAGTTGGCGGTGAACGAGTCGGACTCGATGTCGGTGGCCGCGAGGGCCACAGGCGCGAAGAACGTGATGTTCAGTTCGGCGGTCACGGCCTGAGCGGACTGCGATTCCTCGGATATGCCCCAGCCGTCGGTGTAGGTCACGCTGTAGTAATACGTGGTGGAGGGGTTCAGGCCATCGATTATGCACTGCGAGTCCTTCTTCATGTCGCGCATGTTGTAGCCTTCCACATAATTGCGTTGCTCGCCGTTGAGGGTGAATACGGAGAGCAGGGTGCTGTACACGGGGTTGGCCTTCCATTTTGCGGTGAATCCGTAGGGGGTGATGTCGGTGGGCTGAAGAATCTGCGGGGTCGGGAGGTCGGCTCCTCCGCCGCTTATCTTGAGGCGGATGTTGCCGTCAATCTCCTGTATATCGGTCAGGGGAACGTCGATGGCCGTGCCGTTCCAGGCTTTCAGGGCGGGGCGCGTGTCGGCGGTGAACTCCGTGACGTTGGATGTGCCGGGGAATGCGTCGCCGTCGCGAGAGTATTCGTTCTGGGTGCCGTCGGCTTCCTCTAAGTCCACGTACTGATGGCTCGACGAGTCGTTCACCTTGTTGCGGGTCCATACGTAGTCGTCGTAGTCTACGTGCCATACCAGCATTCCGTGGCCGGGCAGGTAGGCGTCCCATCCGGTCTGCTGGCGGTTCTCCACCAGGAAGAATTCCGTGTCATCCTGAGTCCGGATTATGCCGGCCACATTCTGCGAGATGGGAGGCAGGAATGCGTTGGCCGGATTCTTCATCTCCTTAGGCTCCATCCATCCGAGGGCGTAGCGTTCGAAGGCACTGTACAGCGGGGGCGTCATGCCGTCGTTGTTGTAGGGGCCGTAGTCCAGGGCGCTCCATGCGCCGGGAGTGAAGGCGCCTGAGTAGCTTGTGGCATACAGGTCGGGCAGGCCCATGACGTGGCTGAACTCGTGGATGAAGGTGCCGACGCCGTCGGGACGGGAGCCTTCCCATTCGTTGGAGCATCCGTAGGTATGGATGCGGACGTCGTCGAAGTACAGGTTGGAATAACCTGCCGAGGCCATGTTCCAGCTGTGGGGCCATACTGTATTGGCTGCGCCGCCCGAAGCCTCGCCGCGGCCGGCGTAGAATATGAACACGTTGTCGACTACGCCGTCGTGGTTGCGGTCGTATTCGGAGAAGTCCACCTCGTCGTCGAGCTGCTCGCAGGCCTCCTTGACCATGTCGGCGGGATGCTGGTCGTTGCCGTTATAGTCGTTGCCGCCGTAATAGCTCATGTTCCTGCTCAGCGTGACGGGACCGAACACGTCGAAGTCGCAGTTGAAGTTGCCGTTGGAGTTGAGGCTGAAGTATTCCTTGGCGCATCCGGTGGCTCCGTAGTCGTTGAAGCCGGGTTCGTTGAGCATGCGCGAGAAATAGTCGTGGGGGTCGTCGAGCCTGAACTTCGTGTCCTGATATTCCACCAGGATTACGATTGCCTTCTGGTTGCCGTACGCGGGGAAACGCAGGTCGGGAAACAGACCGTAGCCGCGCTCGTAGGGAGGGCCGTCGTTGGAGTCGGCCTCACGTGCGGGGGCGTGTACGGCTGTAGCTCCGGGCTGGGTGGCGAAGCGCTCGCGGCGCGGCAACGATTCGGCGTAGGCCTTTACGCGTTCGCCCACATCCGGGAGGCTTACTTTCGTCAGGAACGCCGATGACTTGCTGTCGCGGAGGGCAGGCTCCGTGGCCTTGATGCCCGAGTTGACAAGTCTGCCCTGCGCGGTGTAGTCGCAGTAATAGAAGTTGCCGTCCACCTCTGTCAGAGGGTAGCCGTCTACGGTGAAGTACTGGTGGAAGTATTCGTCGCCCACAAGGCGCACGGACAGCGTAGTGCCGTCGGCGCCGGTGACTTTGAGCACGCCCGGCTTTGCCGGAACTGCCTGTGCGGACAGCCCGCACATCAATGACGCCGCAAGGGCGACACAGGTTAATATTGGGTGCCTCATAACAGATAATTATCGATTAATAATACATGAAAGCATAGATATCAAGGCAAAATTAGCAAAAGATTATTAATATTGCAAAAAATGTGTCAAAAAGATAATAATTTTTGAAAAGGGGGGAGCAAGAGGATGAATTTCGATAAATTTCGATAAATCTCGATGCTGAAACAAAAGGCGAAGCGGAGGCAAAAGACGGATGGGGAAACAAAAGGCGAAGCGGAGGCAAAAGACGGATGGGGAAACAAAAGGAGAAGCGGAGGCAAAAGACGGATGGGGAAACAAAAAGGGAAACAAAAAGGGAAACAAAAAGGGAAACAAAAAGAGGGCGTGCCCGGAGGCACGCCCTCGTGTGTCGGTCGCATTGCGACCGGATTGTTACGACCGGATTATTTGCGGCACTTGGCTGCGATGTATTCGCGGTTCATGCGCGCGATGTTGGCCATCTTGATGTTCTTGGGGCACTCGGCGGAGCAGGCACCGGTGTTGGTGCAGTTGCCGAAGCCGAGCTCGTCCATCTTGGACACCATGGCGATGGCGCGGCGGTACTTCTCCACGGCACCCTGGGGCAGACGTGACAGCTGCGAAATCTTTGCGCTGACGAACAGCATTGCCGATCCGTTCTTGCAGGCTGCGACACATGCGCCGCATCCGATGCAGCTGGCGGAATCCATGGCCTCGTCGGCCTGCACCTTGGAGATGGGGAGGTCGTTGGCGTCCTGCGCGCCGCCGCAGTTGAACGATACGTAACCGCCGGCCTGCTGGATCTTGTCGAAGGCGTTGCGGTCCACCATCAGGTCCTTGATGACGGGGAACGCTGCGGAACGCCAGGGCTCGACTGTGATGGTCTCGCCGTTGGCGAAGCGACGCATGTAGAGCTGGCAGGTGGTGGCGCCGGTGGCCGGGCCGTGGGGATGTCCGTTGATATAGAGCGAGCACATGCCGCAGATGCCCTCGCGGCAGTCGTGGTCGAACACGATAGGCTCCTCATGGTTCTCCACAAGACGCTCGTTCAGGATGTCGAGGGTCTCGAGGAACGATGTGTCGGGAGTGGTCTCGACATCGGTGTATGTCACGAATTCTCCCTTTTCCTTGGGACCGCGCTGACGCCAGACCCGAAGGTTTACTTTCATTATATTGTCTTCCATCTTCTCTTATGACTTATAGTTACGGGTCTGCACTTTGATTGCTTCGTATTCGAGGGGCTCCTTGATGAGTTCGGGGGCCTTGTTGTCGCTGCCCTCGTAGGCCCAGCATGCTACGTAGAAGTAGTCCTTGTCGTCACGCTTGGCCTCGCCCTCCTCGGTCTGATACTCGGTGCGGAAGTGACCGCCGCAGGACTCGTTGCGGTTCAGCGCGTCGTAAGCGATGAGCTCGCCCATGGTGATGAAGTCCTGGAGACGGAACGCCTTGTCCAGCTCCACGTTCATGCCGTCGCCGGCCACGCCCGGGATGTAGAGCTCGGTCTCGAAGGTCTTGCGCAGGTTCTTCAGCTCGCCGATGGCCTTCTCCAGACCCTCCTTGTCTCGGGCCATGCCTACGTATTCCCACATGATGTGGCCCAGCTCCTTGTGGATGGAGTCAACCGAGCGGTTGCCCTTGATGTTCATCAGCTTCTCCTCCTCGGCCTCGCACTTGGCCTGTGCGGCCTCGAACTCGGGGGTGTCGGTCTTGAAGTGGGGAACGGTGATCTGGTCGCTCAGGTAGTTCTGGATGGTGTAGGGGAGCACGAAGTAACCGTCGGCCAGACCCTGCATCAGAGCGGATGCGCCCAGACGGTTGGCGCCGTGGTCGGAGAAGTTGCACTCGCCGATGGCGAACAGTCCCTTGATGCTGGTCTGCAGCTCATAGTCCACCCAGATGCCGCCCATGGTGTAGTGGATGGCGGGGTAGATCATCATGGGGTTGTAGTACTTCACGCCGTCCACCTCGCAGGCGAATTCGCCGGGGTTGACGTCGGTGATCTCCTCGTACATGTCGAACAGGTTGCCGTAACGCTGGCGCACCACGTCGATGCCCAGGCGGTTGATGGCCTCGGAGAAGTCGAGGAACACGGCCAGGCCGGTGTTGTTGACACCGTAGCCGGCGTCGCAGCGCTCCTTGGCGGCACGCGATGCAACGTCACGGGGCACCAGGTTGCCGAATGCCGGGTAGCGGCGCTCCAGATAGTAGTCGCGGTCCTGTTCGGGGATGTCGCTTCCCTTGATCTCGCCGCTCTGCAGCTTCTTGGCGTCCTCGATGTTCTTGGGCACCCAGATGCGGCCGTCGTTACGCAGCGACTCGGACATCAGGGTCAGCTTGGACTGCTTGTCGCCGTGCACGGGGATACACGTGGGGTGAATCTGCACGTACGCGGGGTTGGCGAAGTATGCGCCCTTGCGGTAGCAGGCCATTGCTGCCGAGCAGTTGCAGGCCATGGCGTTGGTGGAAAGGAAGTATGTGTTGCCGTATCCGCCGGTGGCGATAACCACTGCGTGTGCGGCGAAACGCTCGAACTTGCCGGTCACCAGGTTCTTGGCGATGATGCCTCGTGCGCGCTCCACGCCGTCCTTGTCCTTGATCAGCACCAGCTCGTGCATCTCGTAGCGGTTGTAGCTCTTTACCTTGCCGGCCTGGATCTGACGGTTCAGGCTGGAGTATGCGCCGAGCAGCAGCTGCTGGCCGGTCTGGCCCTTGGCGTAGAATGTACGCGATACCTGGGCGCCGCCGAACGAACGGTTGGCCAGCAGGCCGCCGTATTCGCGTGCGAAGGGCACGCCCTGTGCCACGCACTGGTCGATGATATTGTTCGACACTTCGGCCAGACGGTACACGTTGGCTTCGCGGGCGCGGTAGTCGCCTCCCTTGACGGTGTCGTAGAACAGGCGGTAGACGGAGTCGCCGTCGTTCTGATAGTTCTTGGCTGCGTTGATACCGCCCTGGGCTGCGATGGAGTGGGCGCGGCGGGGGCTGTCCTGGATGCAGAAGTTCAGCACGTTGAAGCCGAGTTCGGCCAGCGTGGATGCTGCGGATGCACCTGCCAGACCTGTGCCCACAACTATGATGTCAAGACGGCGCTTGTTGGCCGGATTGACCAGCTTCTGATGCGCCTTGTAGTTGGTCCATTTCTCAGCTACGGGTCCCTCCGGTATCTTGGAGTCGGCCGGGGCCATTACTTTTACGTTTTGATCCATAATGCTTGGAATAGTTAATTGGGTTGGCCCTGGGCGGGCATCATGTTGGTTGCGGGTTTGTTGTCGGCGCTTTCGAGATAGTCAAAGAGCTTGACGGCGTTCTCGATGCACTTCTGCTGCTTCTCGAGTTTCTCGAGCTGGTCCTTGGCGTCGGGGTTGGACTGCATGTACTGCTGACCCTCGGGGCTCTTGAGCTGCTCTGCCTGCTGGCTCATCTGCTGGTTCATCTGACGCAGGCCCATCGATACGTTCTCGTAGGGGCTGAGCTTGATGTTCATGCTGAGCTGTGCGGCGTCGGGACCGAAGTCCTTCTCGATCATGGGCACGATCATGTCCTTATACTGCGAGCGCAGTGTCTCGTCGGTCAGATAGTACTTGTCGTGGGCGCGTACGGTGAATACGACACCCTCGGCCAGGAACAGGAGGATCACGATGGAAACCCACCAGCAGCTGATCTTCTTGAGACGGGGCATCCATACGGAGTTGTCCCAGCCCACCGACTGGAACATCGACCAGAAGCCGTGGTTGAGGTGGAACCAGAGGGCGATGAAGCCGATGGCGTAAACGATAAGGGTCCAGGGCTGCTCGAAAGCGAGCTGCAGGAACAGTGTGCCGGCGGCCGGCGGGAACTCGGTGTCGACGCCGCGCACCTCCTGAAGCTGCATCTTGGCCCAGAACTGGATCAGGTGCACTACTAAGAACGCCAGCACTACGACGCCAAGAACGTACATGTTCTTGCTGGACCACTCCACTGTGGCAGGACGCTTGGAGATGGCGTATGCCTGCTTGCCGCGTGCCTTCTGGTTCTGAATGGTCAGAATCGAAGCGTACACGATGTGGAGAACTACGAACACTGCGATGACGAGGGAGCCGATCAGCGCATACCAGTTGGCGCCCAGGAACTCGCAGATGGAGTTGTAGGCGGCGGGCCATACGATGGCGACAGCGTTCATCAGACAGTGGAAGGTTACGAAGACGATCAGGAATGCGCCCGTCAGGGCCATCACAAACTTACGTCCTACGGATGAGTTGAATAACCACATAGATGTTCTGTATTATTTGTTTGTTTTTATATGTTGATTTCGGGTCGGGCCGCCATGTCGCGACATGGCCGGAGGGAGTACCCATAACCGGGTATTCCCACTAATTTCGCAAATTTACACAACTTTTGACAATTGAGGAAATATTTAGCCATAAAAATTTTAAATTGACGGTGTATTGACGGGTGTTGACGACGTGGACGTCGTCAACACGGTAGCGGAGACTGGAGGTGCGACGTCCACGTCGCACAATAATAATTAAAAAGTCGCACAATCGTTGACGAAAAAAAG
>DESI01000079.1:0-7948 GCA_002361235.1 Porphyromonadaceae bacterium UBA3318
CGACCGCCATACACAGCGATATACAGCCATATACCGCCATACACCGTCATATACAGCGATATACCGTCATATACAGCGATATACCGTCATATACAGCCATATACCGCCATACACCCCCATATACAGCCATATACCACTGTTCTATCCATTGTTGACATTTATAAAAAAATTAGAGTCAGTCTTCTCACGAGGACTGACCTAATTCCTGCTTGGCTTGTCGCCGCGCAGACGATAGAAATTACTAATGTATATAACCCAAAATTTAAACAATCTCTTTATCGTTGACAGTCAGCGGATATTGGATATTGTATATCCAATATCCCGCAACTATCCGTATTCGCCATCGGGCCGGCGACATTCATGTCGCCCGCAAACCGGCACCGCGACTGGAAAGGCGACATTCCTGTCGCCTGCAATCGGCTCTGCCTGATGTCGTTCGTAAACTTGATGTCTGGGAGATTACTGCTGCATTAGTTATTTTCTCCGTCAGGACGCTTTATCGTTCTTTGGTGGATTAATAACGCCGCACCCCGGAACAATATTTCATTCCGGGGTGCAAAATAATGTTAAAGATTTGCGGCCTATAATGTTAACGCCGTGGCAATGAAACCTTCGGCCGCCACCATTATCTGTGGCCTTTCATCTTGTCAGTGTCTTTTCTACAATTATAACCCCGTTGACGGCCATAAAGTTCGATTGTCCTCACCTGCATTTTTATTTGGAAGTTGAAGAATTGTTGATTAATTTTGTGATTATGATGGATAATGTGCCCAGACATGCGGAGTATGTACCTGTTCCGCACCACATTCCGGCTCCGGAATACAAACCGATGAGCCCGGAGGAGGAAGACCTGATGATCGAGAATTCGTATCAGGAGCTGCTACGTGCGTATCTTCAGAGCAACCATCGCAAGAAAGTAGAGAAAATAGAACGCGCCTACCGCTTCGCCCGCGAGGCCCACAAGGGTGTGCGGCGCCGCAGCGGCGAGCCTTACATACTCCATCCCATCGCCGTGGCCAAGATCGTGATTTCGGAATTAGGCCTCGGCTCCACATCCATCTGCGCGGCCCTGCTCCACGACGTGGTGGAGGACACGGAATACACCCGCGAGGACATCGAGAACAATTTCGGCGACAAGATAGCCTCCATAGTCGAGGGCCTGACCAAGATTTCGGGCGGCATCTTCGGCTCGCAGGCATCGCTGCAGGCCGAAAACTTCCGCAAGCTGCTGCTGTCCATGAGCACCGACATCCGCGTGGTGCTCATCAAGATGGCCGACCGCCTGCACAACATGCGCACACTCGCGTCCATGAGGCCCGAAAAGCAATACAAGATCGCAGGCGAGACACTGTACGTCTACGCACCCCTGGCCCACCGCCTCGGCCTGTACAAGATAAAGCAGGAACTCGAGGACCTGGCGTTCAAGTACGAGCATCCGCAGAAGTACGAGGAGATTATGGCCCTGGTCAACCAGTCGGCCGCACACCGCGAGAAGGTGGTGGAGGAGTTCGTGGCCCCGATACGCAGGAAGCTGGACGCCGCAGGATTCAAATACGAGATCAAGGCCCGCATCAAGAGCGCATACTCCATCTACAACAAGATGGAGACCAAGAAGATACCTTTCAGCGAGATATACGACGTATACGCCGTGCGCGTCATCTTCGAGAACGACGACGACTCGCAGGAACGCCTGCGCTGCTGGCAGATATACACATTCTTCAGCGACGGCCACAAGGTGCATCCCGACCGTCTGCGCGACTGGACGTCGGTGCCCAAGGCCAACGGATACCGCGCCCTGCACCTCACGGCAATGGGCCCCGAGGGGAAATGGATCGAGGTGCAGATACGCAGCCGCAAGATGGACGAGATAGCCGAGCTGGGCTATGCCGCCCACTGGAAATACAAGACCGGGGAATACGAGGACGATTCGGAGCTGGACAAGTGGATGAACACCATCAAGGACATCCTGGCCAACCCGGAGCCAAACGCCATCGACTTCCTGGACACCATCAAGCTCAACCTCTTTGCCCGCGAGATATACGTGTTCACGCCGCGCGGCGACCTGATCACGCTGCCGGCCAAGGCCACGGTGCTGGACATGGCCTTCGCCATACACACCGAACTGGGACTGCACTGTCTGGCCGGCAAGATCAACCACCGTCTCGTGCCTCTCAGCTACGAGCTGGACAGCGGCGACCAGGTGGAGATCATCACCTCCAAGTCGCAGAAGCCCGTGACCCTGTGGCTGGAATACTGCAAGACGGCCAAGGCGCAGAACTGCATACGCGACTTCCTGCGCCGCAGCCGGCCGCACCTCATATCGCGCGGTCGCGACCTGCTGGTGCAGGTGGCCGAACAGGAGGGACTCGACATCACCGACGAACTGGTGCAGAACCTGTGCCGCAACCTCGGAGCCACCACCCCCGACGAGCTGTACGTGCGCATAGCCAAGGAGGAGATAGCCCTGACGGCCGACCAGCTCAAGGCCCTGTTCAAGAAGCGCACATCGCTGATACGCAAGATACTGCGCAACCCATTCGCCTCGCGCAAGAAGCTGAACAGCCAGGAGCCGCCCAAGGACCCCATCAACCGCAAGGAGGTGTACATACTGCACCCCGACGCCGAAAAACCGAACTATCTGCTCGACGTGTGCTGCACCCCCATCCCGGGCGACGACGTGCTCGGATTCGTCAACGACGACGAGGAAGTGGTGCTGCACAAGCAGTCATGTCCCGTGGCCATGCGCCTCAAGACCAGCTACGGCCCGCGCCTGGTGGCCACACGATGGGGCGGCACAGCCGAGAAATTCATTGCCAAAATCGCCGTAGAGGGTATAGACCGCCACGGAATACTGGAGGAAATCACCAGCACCGTGTCGCAGAAGCTCGGCATCAACATACGCGGCCTCAACATCTCGGCTCCGCAGGAGGTGTTCCAGGCCGAACTGACCGTGCTGGTGGACAACACCGACACCGTCGAATCCATCTGCAACGCCCTGAAGAGCATCAAGGGCGTGCAGAAAGCAGCCCGCATCAGCTGATTCCCTCAGGAACAGGCTGACATTGTTTAAAGACTAAAGAGTTCAGTGATGAACAGAAAGAAAAGAGACTTTTTCCTGAAACTCCTGCTTATAGTAGGATCCACGGCCGTAATCATGCTGCTGTTGCCGCACAACGACGTGCAGGACTATGTGTACGAGGAGAACCAGCCGTGGCGCTATCCGCTGCTCATGGCCGACTTCGACATGGAGGTGAAGCGCGATGCGGAGTCCGCCCAGCGGATGCGCGACAGCATAGACCGTAATTTCCTGCCCATCATCAAGCGCCAGGACGACAAGGCCGACCGGCGCATACAGATGTTCAACAAGGCCATCACGGGCAAGACGCCCGACGTGTCGCGTCTGGTGCTAAACAAGCTGCTGAACGAGATATACGCGCGCGGCGTGCTCGATTCCAAGGTGTACGACCGCATACAGGCCGCGCCCGGACACGAGGCCCGCACCGCCAGCAAGATCAACGGCGCCGACGCCCTGATCACCATCGACTGCAACACGATGTTGTCGCCGGCCATGGCATTCGAGTTCATCGACTCGGCCTACCGAGTGTCCGGTGCCCCGGTCATTGAGCAGCACAACGACGAAATCGCCGCATCGCTCAATACCATCCTTGTGCCCAATGTGGTGCTCGACACCGCCGCCGACCAGAAGTTCCGCAAACAGGAATACCTGGCGGCCGACGCATCCATAGGCGTCATCAAGAAGGGGCAGCGCATCGTGGACCGGGGCGAGATCGTGACGCCTCAGATATTCACCAACCTCAACACATATCTGCAGAAGGTGGCCGAGAACCACAGCGATGACC
Organism: Porphyromonadaceae bacterium UBA3318; assembly: GCA_002361235.1. Classification (GTDB taxonomy): domain Bacteria; phylum Bacteroidota; class Bacteroidia; order Bacteroidales; family Muribaculaceae; genus Lepagella. The sequence continues at coordinate 3,861 of DESI01000079.1, forward strand.
ATACCGACACATACTTCTACGTGGGCCAGGCGCTGTTCATCCTGATATGCTTCGCGGGCCTGTACATCTTCCTGGCCGAATACCGCGAGCAGTTCTTCTCGTCGCTGCGCAAGATGCTGTTCCTCATGACGTTCATCACGCTGTTCGTAGTGTTCGCCGTGCTGATGTTCGAATATTTCCGCAACGGCATCTACCTTGTGCCGTTCGCCGCCGTACCGGTGGTGATACTGGTGTTCTTCGACTCGCGCACGGCCATATTCTCGCTGCTGGTCACGGTGATGGTCTCGAGCATGGTGGCGCTCGAGCCGATGCAGTTCATCTTCCTGGAGCTGGCGGCGGGTCTGACGGCGGCATTCTCCATGCGCACACTGAGCCGGCGCGGACAGCTGCTCAAGACAGCTGCCCTGTCGTTCGTGGCCTACGTGCTGGCCTACACCACGTTGCTGCTGCTCGACCACGGCACCCTCGCCGGGTACGAATGGCGGCTGATCGGCATTTTCGCCATCAACGCAGTGGTGCTCAGCTTCGTATACATCCTGATACTCGTCATCGAGAAACTGTTCGGCTTCACGTCGAACGTCACGCTGGTCGAGCTGTCGGACATCAACAGCCCGCTGCTGCGCCGTCTGGCACAGGAGGCTCCCGGCACGTTCCAGCACTCCATGCAGGTGTCGATGCTCGCCGCCGAAGGTGCCCGCGCCATCGGGGCTAACACCCAGCTGGTGCGCACCGGCGCCCTGTACCACGACATCGGCAAACTGTACAACCCGCTGTTCTTCACCGAAAACCAGCATAACGTCAACCCCCACGACGGTCTCGACCCCGAGGTGAGCGCACAGAAGATAATCTCGCACGTCACCAAGGGACTGGAACTGGCCCAGAAGGAGAAACTGCCCGAGATGGTGCGTCAGTTCATCCCCGAGCATCACGGCAAGAGCCTGACCAAGTACTTCTACAACACCGCTGTCAACAACAATCCCGACCCCGAACACCCGATAGATAAGAAGCCGTTCATGTATCCCGGCCCGAATCCGCGCAGCAGGGAGACCGCCATACTTATGATGGCCGACTCGGTCGAGGCCGCCTCACGCAGCCTGACGGATTATTCCACCGAGGCCATCGACAGTCAGGTGGACAAGATAATAGACGGTCAGGTGCACGACGGAATGTTCCGCGACTCCCCCATCTCGTTCAAGGATGTGGAGGAAATCAAGGTGGCGTTCAAGAAGAGGCTGCAGACCATGTACCACGGCCGCGTGGCCTATCCTGAAATCAGACAGCAGGAGGACACCGCACAAAATCAGCCCGCCGCGAACTAAAAACCGTGAAACCGACGTTATAACAAATAGAACTGGAACTGCAGATTACTCTGATTACTCTGATTACTCTGATTACTCTGACAGCTCTGATTATTTAACCCGCAGATGACAATATTCCTGATCATAACCGCATGTCTGTGCTACGCCGCGTCCGTCTGGGCGCTGGCCACGCGCATCATGCTGGGCCCGGTACTGTCGTACATCGGTTTGGTGCTGCTCAGCGTCGCCACACGCAACGGCTACCCGCTCCTGCCCATTAACGGCACCATCCTGACCGGATGGTTCTGCATGACACTGGTGGTGTCCGTCATCATCATGCTGCAGCCCGAGCCGGTGCGCCGGCAGACTCGCGGCATGGGTTACATGATAGTGGGCGCCGTCACCGGACTGGCCATCGGCCTGCTCGCATTCTCCGCTTCGAAAAACCTCACGATGCTATATTCGTTCATGATCCTGGCCGTGATAGCCGGAATCTTCTTCGGGCTGCTGCTCTATTCGCGCACACCCGACGGCCGACCGCTGGCCATCGGCTCGCAGAACTTCTTCAGGTATCTGCTGGCCAAAGGATTCCCCACAGCCATCACCATGATGCAGATCGGCGTGGCCGCCGTGCTGACCATAGCAGTATATTGAAACACAATACATGAAGATATTCCGAAACATACTCATACTCACCGCGCTGGCAGCGGGCGCCGTAGGCGTCACCGCCCAGAACGCCGCGAAGTCGCGCAAAATCGTTGTGGAGAAACCGAACCTCGAGGAGATCCGCACCTCGACCCTCGACCCCCAGAGCAAATACTATTTCCCTAAGCTCATGGCCAAATACGAGGTGAACGACACAACGATGACCAACGACGAGTTCCGGCACCTGTACCTGGGCTACATGTTCCAGGAGGACTACGATCCCTACCGCATGTCGCCTTACTCCGACCGCACGGACAGCCTGCGCAGCAAACCCACGCACACCCGCGCCGAGATAGACACCATCACCAAATACGCGCAACTGGCACTGGCCGACAACCCATTCGACCTGCGCCAGATGTCGTTCCTGGTGCACGTGCTGAAGGAACGCCGCAAGGACATGCGCGCCAAGATATGGGAATACCGCCTGGAGCACCTGTTGGGTGCCATCAAGAGCACCGGCACGGGCGAGGACATAGAGAACGCATGGTATGTGATATACCCCATGCACGAATACGACATGGTGCAGCTGCTGGGCTACGAGGCCACCAACGCCGACTTCATCGAGCCGGGCTACGACTACCTGTCGGTGCGCCCCGACCCGTCGGACAAGCGCAAGCGCGACAAATCGGCCCAGGGATTCTACTTCGACGTGCAGATTCCCCAGAACCAGTATGAACTGAAACATCCCGAATGATATGTCAACTATCCTGAATACGAACGGCACGGAACTGGAAGTGCCGCAACTGCTCGACGCCGCCGGTTTCAAGTGCGCCGTCTTTACCGCCGAATGGAACGCCGAGGTCACCGGCGCATTGCTTAAGGGTGTGACGGACACCTTAGGCAAAGCAGGCGTCAACCCCGACAACATCTTCTCACAGCCTGTGCCGGGCACCGTCGAGCTGGTGAACGCCGCCGGCATGGCCTTGCGTCACATGCAGGGCCTGAGCGCCATCATCATCCTGGGCTGCGTGGTGCGCGGCGACACGCCGCATTTCGACTACGTATGTCAGGTTGTGAGCCAGGGCGTGGCCGAGCTGAACGCCCGCGGAGAGGCCCCCGTGATATTCGGTGTGCTGACCGTCAACGACATGCAGCAGGCCCTGGACCGCGCCGGCGGATGCCTGGGCAACAAGGGTGCCGAAGCGGCGGTGGCAGCCATCAAGATGGCCAACCTCCACATCCACACCGGTGCCTTGCGTTACGCCTCGTTCCGACAATAAACCCATTAAGAATATAGTAAATAGTAAGAAGCTTTTAAATGGGAAAAGGCCGGCCTGTGAAGGTCGGTCTTTTACTTGTATCGATTTATATTTTACTTGTATCGATTTATATCTGCCCCCTATCAGCAGCCTCCGCAACCGCCTTTACCGCCGCAGCAGCTGCCGCCTTCGTCATGGCCGCCACAGCCTTCGTCGCCGCCGCAACCGCCGCCATGGCAGCAGCCGCCGCATCCCGATGCGGGATGGATCTCCTCCTCGGTTGCGTCGCGCACAGTCTCGATCTCGCCTGTAAACGTGACAGTCAGCCCGGCGAACGGATGGTTGAAGTCCATAACGACCTTCGACCCTATGGCCACTACCGTTCCCACCACGCGATAGCCCTCAGCCGTCATCATGGGCAGCGCGGCGCCAACCTTCACTTCCTCGGCAAGCTTGCCGTCGCGCTCGAATATCTGGCGGTCAAGTTCCACCACATCTTCCTCGTTGCGCTCGCCGAAGGCCGCTGCCGGAGGCAGCGTCACCTCGAACTTATCGCCGGCCTTCAAGCCCTCCATAACGCTTGCAAGGCCCGGCACTACATCCTGGCTTACGCCATATATCATCTGGTCCGGACGGCTCTTGGTAGCCTCGAACAGCTTCCTGCCCGTAGCTGCATCGGTCAGCAGGTAGGAATACTCTACATATTTGCCCGGAGATACAGTTTCAGTCATAGTTTTAATTATATTAATTTGATTGGGAGAATTGGGATTTTTGGGAGAATTGGGATTATTGGGAAGATTGGGATGATTGGGAGAATTGGGAAGTTTCTCCCATCACTCCCATTATTCCCATTATTCCCACTACTCCCATCACTCCCATTATTCCC
>DESI01000079.1:8318-28614 GCA_002361235.1 Porphyromonadaceae bacterium UBA3318
ACTCCCATCACTCCCATCACTCCCGCTATTTCCCACTACCTTCTGTATCTTCCTTGTCTTTCTTCAGGAAGCGGGTTGCCGCCTGCATCTTGGCCAGGAACTGACGCCATGCGGAGTCGTGTATCACGTTGGCATCAATGTTGTCGAGCAGATTCAGAATCTCCTGTTCCAGCTCCACGATCTCAAGGGCTACGGCGTGCGGCAGCACGGCGTTGAGCAGGCGGCTCGCACGGTCTATCTGCGAGCGGCTGCGCATCAGCAGGCGTGCCACCTCGATGGTCATGGCCACCTCGCGGCGCGTCACGCGGCCGGCGCGTTTCTTCGACAGCTTGATGGCTTCCATATAGAACTTCACGGCACCCTTGTAGTCGCCCGTGGAGGCCATCATCTCGGCGTCCTTGCACAGCGACTCCACCAGCTTGTCGGTGGCCGTGGCCACACCGTTGTGCACCTTGTCGTACAGCAGGCCCGTGTGGATCTGCTGCTTGGCCAGCATGTCAAGCATCTTCTTGCGGCTGCGCAGTATGCGTGTGGACAGCTCCATGGCCATGACGTGATACTGGCCGAAACGGTCGGCATCCAGCTTCAGCAGAGGCTCCAGGAACTTGAATATCTGCTCCAGTTCCTTCTTCGACTGCTTGTAGTCCTTCAGCGCGTAGTGTATCTCCGACAGGTCGAACAGCAACACCACCACGGCCTCGCGGAACTCCACGTGGCTGTAGTCGAAGAAATCGCGCAGGGCCTTCAGTGACTCGACGGTCTTCTCCAGCACCTTGTTGTATTCCTCGGCCTCGAACAGTTCAAGAGCCTCCTTGCGCTGATTCACCACAGTCTCCAGGATACGGGCGTCGTCCGAATCCATCTTCATCCCCTTGAAATGGGGCGCGTATTTCATAAGACTCATTTTCTCAACATATTTCAGGGTTACCGGACTGACCCGAGGACTTGTGGCCGAGATACCCGCCGTGATGACGTTTGGCGTATTCCTCCTTGGTGAATCCTATCTTTTGCATTGTAGCCACCACGAGCACATCGCCCATCACGGTCATCATGGTGGTTGATGTGGTGGGGGTCAGGCCCAGCGGACACACTTCGGGGCTGTTGCCCGTGCTCAGCGTGACGTCGCCGTGCGTGCCGAGCTGCGACTCGGGGTTTCCCGTTATAACAATTATGGGAATTTCGGGGTTCAGCACACGTGCCAGCTGCACAAGCTCCACGATCTCGCGGGTCTTGCCGGAATTGGACAGCAGCAGCAGCAGGTCGTTCCGCTGGATGATGCCGAGGTCGCCGTGCTGAGCCTCGCTGGGATGCAGGAACACGGCCGGAGTGCCTGTGCTGCAGAAGGTAGTGGCGATGTTCATGGCTATCTGACCGGCCTTGCCCATGCCGGAGCATATCAGCTTGCCGCCGCGGCGGTTCACGTGCTCCACTATCAGGTCCACCGCCCGGCCATAGTCGTCGGTCACAGGGATGTTCAGTATGGCCTGTGATTCCCGCTCCAGGATGGAGCGCATTATGTCGTTTATGCTATTCATCGGGGTTAATGGGAATTATGGGAGGAGTGGGAGGAGTGGGAAGATTGGGCCGGGGCGGTCTCCGTGGGGTTCAGGGCTATGGAACGCTCCAGGGCGCGACGCCAGCGGTCGGGCATCGGCGCCGACTTCTGCGTGGCGGGGTCGAAGCTAACCATCACCGTACGGCACGCCGACTTGATGCGGCCCGTGCGCGCGTCGGCTATGACCTGCAGGATGTGGAAGCTGCGGTCGTGTATCGCCTCGCAGCGCGTGCCAACCACCAGGTCCTCGCCGAACATCAGCGGCTCCATGTAGGTGCACTCCACGTTGGCGATGACCGTCTCCACCTGGCGCCAGTCTATCTCCCAGTCCACTATATCCTTGAAATACCACGCCTTGCCCGTGTCATAGAACGAGAAGTACACCGTATTGTTGACATGCCCCAGGATGTCTATGTCGTTGAACCGTATCTCCACCGGTATGCGGTGCGGAAACGCCGACAGCGGCGGCAACGTGTCTATATCTATCATTACTTTCTATTTTATATCGCGTCAGGATGTGAAGCGTATGCCGCTGATCACGTCCTGACCTAATTTTCTGTTTATGGCCTCCATGAGGCGGGAGCGGCACATGGCCAGGTCCTGTCTCAGCGAGGCGTTGGCCACGGGCACCGTCATGACGCCGGCGTTGACCGTGGGCTGTCCGCACAGCGACGCCAGGTCGCGACCTAACATCTCGGGGAAGATGGCGCAGGCGCGTGTCTCCAGCAGCTTCTGCGTCATGTTCTGTTCCTCGATAGCGCGCCGCAGCACGTCGCCGAGAGCTTCGGCCTCCACACGCTTCATAACACTGTGAAGCGGCCCTCCTCCACCTCGTACATCCGGCTCGGTCCCACCAGGGTCGACACCGTCTCGTCCAGGTGCTCGCGGTTGGTGTCGGTGATGAAGATCTGGCCGAAGTTTCCGCTGCTCACCGTGCACATGATGCGGCCCACGCGCTCGGAGTCCAGCTTGTCGAATATGTCGTCCAGCAGCAGTATCGGTTTCACGCCCGTCACGTCGCACAGGTGCTCGTAGATGGCCAGCCGCAGGGCTATCACATAGCTTTTGAGCTGACCCTGGCTGCCTACACGGCGCATGGAGTGTCCGCGCAGCTCCATGCAGAGGTCGTCGCGGTGCACGCCCTGATGCGTGAAGCCCAGCACGCCGTCCTTGGCGCGCCCCTCGTCCAGTATGGCCTGCAGCGGCTTGCTGTCAAGCACCGATGTATAGCTGAGCGACACGCGCTCCTGTTCGCCGGCCACCTCCTCGTAGTAACGGCGGAATATCGGCTTGATCGACTCGGTCCATGCCTTGCGGGCCTCGTACACCGCGGCTGCGGCCGAACACATGCCGGCCTCCACGCTTTCGTACAGCAGCTTGTCGCGCACGCCGGCGCGCAGCATACGGTTGCGGCTCTCCAGCCCGCGGTTGTAACGTATCAACTCGGCCAGATAGCGGCGGTCGGTCTGCGATATGACCATGTCCAGCAGTTTGCGGCGCATCTCGCCGCTGCCGGTCACCAGCATCGAATCCGCCGGCGTCACGGCCACGATCGGGAAGCGTCCGATATGCTCCGACAGCTTGCCGTATTCCTTGCCGTTGCGCAGCAGGGTCTTCCCCTTGCCGCGCTTGATGCCGACGGACACGTCCTCGTCGCCGCCGGTGTCGGTGAGGTAATGCCCTTTGACCAGAAGCATATCCTCGCCGTGGCGTATCAGTCCGCTCTCGGGCATGGACTGCATCGGACGCGCCATGCTCAGGAAGTGGATGGCCTCAAGCAGGTTGCTCTTGCCCATGCCGTTGCGCCCCACGAAACAGTTCACTCCCTCGGAGAAGTCCAGACGGGCCTCCCCGATGTTCTTGAAGTTCATTGCCTCGAGTGTCGTTATGAGCATGATTCTGTGGTTATTAAATTGGCGACCGGGAGGTAAAAGCCGCGGGCTTTTACCACAGTCGGGATTGGGTTCCTATGCGGGCTTTAGTCCTTCTGGCCGTAGGCCAGGTCGCCGGCATCGCCGAGACCGGGCACGATGTATGAGTGGGCGTTGATTTCCTTGTCGATGGCACCGCACCACAACGTCGATTTCTCCTGCGGGAAATGTGTGCGCACGTATTCCACGCTGGGTTCCGAAGCTATGACGGACGCAATGTGTATCTTGGCGGGAATGCCCTTCTGCAGCAGCGCCTTGTAGGCCAACTCCATAGACGAGCCGGTGGCCAGCATCGGGTCGACAAGAATCAGCGTCTTGCCTTCGATGGAGGGAGAGGCTAAGTATTCCACCACGATGTCGAACGAGTCGCCCTTCTCGCGATAGCGTCGGTAGGCGCTGACGAATGCGTTCTCGGCATGGTCGAAGTATGACAGGAATCCGTGGTGGAACGGCAGTCCGGCGCGCAGTATGGTGGCCAGCACCACCTGGTCGGCCGGTTCGTGGCACTCGGCCTCGCCCAACGGCGTGGTGACGGTCACGGTCTTATATTCCAGACGCTTCGAAATCTCGTACGCCATGATCTGACCGATACGCTCCAGATTGATGCGGAAACGCATGGGGTCGTTCTGGACGGTGACGTCGCGAAGCTCCTCCATGTAGCGGCTCACCAGACTCGGATGCTCGTCAAAATTTATTACTTCCATTATTTCGTGTCTTTTATGGTTCTTTGTTACGACTCAGGCTGTGCATGAGTTCAATATCTCGAGGCTGCGGGCCACGTCGCGCTCGATGTTGAGGCGCAGCTCGCCGATGGTCCTGAAACGCGCCTCGTCGCGTATCTTGGCCACGGGACGGATGCAGAGTTCCGCGCCGTACAGGTCGCCCGCGAAACCGGGTATGTGCGTCTCGACCGACACGGGTCCCTGCTCGTCGAACGTGGGGCGCATCCCTATGTTGGTCACGGCGGCCATTTCCGTTCCGTCGGGCATCGTCACCATGGTTGCGTACACGCCTCGTCCCGGCAGCTGCAGACGCGGGTCGACGCTGAGGTTGGCGGTACGGAAGCCGATGTCGCGTCCCATCTCGCGGCCATGCACCACATTGCCGCGCAGCGTCCAGTCGTAGCCCAACATGGCGTTGGCCCCGGCTATGTCGCCGGCCGCAAGCGCACGGCGTATGTCGCTCGAGCTGACGCCCGGCTCCACGCCGCAGCCCAGCACCTCCACCCCCAGGCCGCGACCCAGTTCCTCGTAGTCACGGATGCCCAGGCCGGTGCCGTCGCAGCCGAACGTGTTGTCGTAGCCCAGCATCACCGCCGTGGCGCCGTATTCGTCGCGCAGGCGGCGCATCCACGCCTCGGCCGTAAGCCGGCGCATCCGCTCGTCGAAATGCACCTCGGCCACATCAAAGCCGAGACTGCGCAGACGCGCGTCACGCTCGCCCGGAAGCATCAGGATGTGCGGAGCCCGCGTCGGGTTGATCATGGCCAGCGGATGCCGGTCAAAGGTCACCACAAGCGGTTGTGACCCACGTCGCTCCCCCTCACGGCGAAGACTATCCAACAACAGCCGGTGCCCGCGATGCAATCCGTCGAAGGTGCCTGTCGTCACTATCCTGTCCATTCCTTTTCCTTAACTTTGATACCTGTTTCGGGCCGTTACGGCATTAATAAAATGCGCCTGTGCGCTCTTAATTTGCAAATATAATGCTTTTTTGTGGCATTATTACCCAACTATGCCGTTTTTTTGTTATTTTTGTAGTTAGAAACTTATAATGCCTCTTAGGATAGAAAACATGAATAACATTAATTCAGTAGGCATTCTGACGTCGGGCGGCGATGCTCCCGGCATGAATGCGGCAATCCGCGCCGTGACACGCGCAGCCATATACGCCGGATTTAAAGTCTACGGCATCTACCGCGGCTACCGCGGCCTTATCTACGACGAAATCGAGGAGTTCTCCACCCAGAACGTGTCGAACATCATACAGCGCGGCGGCACCATCCTGAAGACGGCGCGCTGCAAGGAGTTCCATACTCCCGAAGGACGCCAGTGCGCCTACGACGTGCTGAAGCGCCGCGGCATCGACTCGCTGTGCGTCATCGGCGGCGACGGCTCGCTCACCGGCGCCCGCATCTTCGGCAACGAATTCCAGTTCCCCATCGTGGGTCTGCCCGGCACCATCGACAACGACCTGTACGGCACCGACACCACCATCGGCTATGACACGGCCCTGAACACCATCATGGACTGCGTGGACAAGATACGCGACACCGCCACCAGCCACGAGCGCCTGTTCTTCATCGAGGTCATGGGCCGCGACGCCGGATTCCTCGCCCTGAACGGTGCCATCGCCAGCGGCGCCGAGGCCGCCATAATCCCCGAGATCTCCACGCAGGTCGACCAGCTGTCGGAACTCATCAAGAACGGATTCCGCAAGTCGAAGAACTCGTCGATAGTCCTTGTGGCCGAAAGCCCCATCACCGGCGGCGCCATGGGCCTGGCACAGCGCGTAAAGGAGGAATATCCCGGCTATGACGTGCGCGTCACCATCCTGGGCCACCTGCAGCGCGGCGGCTCGCCTACGGCCAACGACCGCATCTTGGCTTCCCGCATGGGAGCCGCTGCCGTCGACGCCCTGCTTGACGACCAGCGCAACGTGATGATCGGTATCAAGAACGACGAAATCGTCTACATACCCTTCACCAAGGCCATCAAGAACGACAAGCCGATCAACCAGGATCTGCTGTCCACGCTGCGACGTCTCTCCATCTAAGGCATCATTCCTTAAAAATCACATTGCCAAGGAACGACGCCTGATGAAAACCATCGAAAAGATACAGAAATTCATGAGCGAGGCCACTAAAACTGCGGCCTCGCTCGTTAAAGTGCCCCTGATGTCCGGGCACCCCTCGCCCGCATCGTCCGCCCGGCGCGACACGGTCATAATCATGGGCAACGGCCCGAGCCTGAAGGAAGCCCTGACAATACACCGCGAGGTGCTGGACTCGACACCGAAGTTAGCTGTCAACTGGTCGGCCATGACGCCCGATTTCTTAGTGCTGAAGCCGGAATACTACCTGCTGGCCGACGGCGTGTTCTTCAACCCGGCGGCCTCGGACAACGTTCCGAAACTGTGGGACATAGTGAACCGCATAGACTGGCCGCTGACCATGTTCGTACCGGCCAGGTTCCGAAAGTATCCGGGACTGAAGACACTTCCCAAGAACATCACGGTAAAATATTTCAACCTTACCCCGGCCGAAGGCTGGACAGGCGTGACCCATTGGCTGTTCCGTCTGGGGCTGGCCATGCCGCGCCCGCGCAACGTGCTGATTCCGGCCATAATGTGCATGATGCGCGAGGGATTCACACGCATTGTCCTCACCGGCGCCGACCACAACTGGAGCCAGACGCTGTGGGTCACCGACCGCAACCGCGTCATGACCGTGCAGCCGCACTTCTACGAGGACGACGACGAGGAACTGAGGCGCGTAGAGGAGCTGTACAAGGACATCCACATCCATCAGCTGTACGAATCGTTTGCCGTGGCCTTCCGCTCCTATTTCGCCGTGCAGGCCTACGCTCAGAGTCGAGGCGTCCGGGTGCTCAACGCCACCCCCGGCTCCTTCATCGACGCCTTCCCTCGCACCACCCTCGACAGGTTAAGCGATTTGCCAGCCGTCGATGTTGCGTGTTTCAGGTGAAATGTTAACGCCTACCTTCACGACAGGCTTGGGATTCACCGTATTCTCAAACGGCAGGGCATAATCTTTCTCATCAATCTGGGCCAATGCCTTTTCCGGTGTGGAATCATATTTGAACTCCAGGATGTAAATGGCCTTGGGACCGTCAAGCACCATGTCCATGCGACCGTGTGACGTACGGCGCTCCACGTCTACATTCATACCCACCAGCCTCGCTATGATCAGAATGTCTTTCTGCCACTGAGACTCCTTGTTGGTATCGGACATATATGGAATCCCGGCCAGGAACGACTGCAATTCGTGCAGGAAGCCGTCGATATCGTCATCATCGATGAAATCGTGAAGTGTATATACGAAATTGTTCACGCGATTGGAATCCCACCCTCTTACAGTCTCCATCAGGTTTTTGAAGAATCCCTTGCGCACCTCGATATTCGGGTAGCCCAATACATACGTTTCCCGTCTCTGATTATATCCTTTTATGGTCAGATAGCCGGTATAATAGCAGGCTAACGCCAGGTTGCTGCCCAACACGTCGCCACTGTCAAGGTCGGACGAGGACACAACCGTGCCTTCAAGGTCCGGAGTGCCCCAGTCATTCTGCAGGAACTGATTTATCAGACGTGTCGGCGTCCCGGACTGGAACCAGAAATCGCGTATGTCACGTGAATAGATTGCCTTGACGACGCTGAACGGATTATATATGTCCACCATGTCTTTCGAGAAATGGTAGCCGTCATATCTTTTTTTAAGTTTAGACAGCGCTTCATCGGCAGACATGCCCATTCCCCTTCCCAGGTCCTCTATTCCTTCCTGAAAATTGTCGTGCAATTCCCCGGTTGTGATTCCGCATATAGCTGAATACCTTGGATCAAGCGAAATATCGGTCAGGTTGTTGAGTCCGCTGAACACGTTGATCTGTCCCAGTTTGCCCACACCGGTCAGGAACACGAACTTAAGGCAGTCCTCGCTGGCCTTCATCACTCCGTAGAAATCATGCAGGATTCTGCGGTGCTCGGCTTCAAGTTCCTTATTGTCCGCCACGTCTATTATCGGCTTGTCATATTCATCGATAAGTATCACCACCTGTCGGCCGGTCCGTCTGTACGCCTCCCGGATTACATTGGTGAAGCGGCGTGCCGGAGCCTCGTCCGACGACAACCCGCCATATTGTTCCTCCCACTCCGACAACACATCCGACAGCACCCCCTGCAGTTCTCCCGCAGCTCGGTATCCTCCCCGCATAAAGTCCAGGCGCAACACCGGATGCCGGGTCCACTCTCCCGGCTCCAGACGGTCTATGGCCAGGCCGTCGAACAGTTCACGTTCCCCACGGAAATATGAATCCATGGTGGAGATGAGCATACTCTTGCCGAACCGGCGCGGACGGCTCAAAAAGAAATACTTGCCCGTCGACGCGAGCTCATGAATATACATAGTCTTGTCAACGTACAGGAATCCGCCTTTTCTGATTTCGCGAAAACTCGACTGGCCTACCGGATACTTAATCATGACGATGTCTTTTAGGGTCTGTTCCTTAATTCAACTTTCAAAGATAACGAATTTTCTTTAAAAACGCAAAAACAGCAAAAAAGGTCCGGGACTCGGAGTCCCGGACCTTCCTTTTCCTATTCGGTGTTATGTCTTACTTCTTGACAGCCGAGTAGCTGTAGGGCACCTTGCTCAGGTCGAGGGTCACTGTGAATGTGCCGTCGCCGGGAGAAGGCAGATTTGCGCCGTCCAGAGTCAGGTTCGAGGCTTCTCCACCGAGATTGATGTCCCAGTTGTCGTTGGCGCGGAACTTCCAGCCGTTGCCTGCCGCGAAGGTCACGTCGCCCGTCCATGTCAGATAGTCTGCCGACATGGTCAGCGGCTCCTGGCCTCCCCATCCGTTCATGTCGCCGATGGCGCCAAGGGTGGAGATCTTGGTCACGGTATATGTCAGTGCCTGGGTGTCGACCATCAGCCAGTACAGGCCTTCCTCTTCCACGCTCAGGTTGCCTGCGCCGCCGTCAGTGGACAGCTTGCCCTCGCCGCCGTCACCATAGTTGGTGCCGTCCCAGTTGGGCTTGCTGGTAACCTTGAACGCACCTTTCAGATGCGCGAATCCTACATACATGTTCTTATTGGCATCGAACATAAGCTTCTGGCATGTGTCGAAGCTCCAGCCGTTGGAGTCACCGGGGGTATAGATCATCTCCAGCTCCTTGAAGCTCCAGGTCAGGTCCTCCATGTTGATGGTCATCAGGAACGAACCTGCCTTCTTCATGCAGCCTGCCTTGCACTTGTCGTTGCCGAGAACAATCTTGCCTTCCAGAGCCGTGTCGCCGTCCACTTCCGTACCTGCGACATTATCCCAGCTGCTGCTGTCGATGGCGCTCTGCGGAGCTATCTTCCACCACCAGCCTTCCGTGGCCTGTTCCTCGGTGATATTCACCACGATTGTGAATACCGGATCATCGTAGACATCGGCGTCGCTGTGCTTGAAGGGATAAGCGTCGCTCAGCGCCCAGTCGTTGCATGTGCCGATCAGGTAATACGCGTTCTCGATGGTGAAGTCCAGGGGAATGGGGGTCACCATTATTGTCTTGGCGCCATAGTAGTTGTCCAGACCGCCGATGCGTATCAGCTGGCCGCCCACGGAGGCTAACGCCTGGAATCGTACGTACATCTGCTTGGCCTTGGGGCTTCGGCCCAGTGCCTTGCGGAAATACTCATCCCACTCCGCACGCGACACGGAACCGTCGGTAACCGTCAGTTCGGTAGCACCGGCGAAGTCCTCGTTGGTTGCAAGTTCCATTACGAAGTGCACGCCGTCCTGATACAGGGAGTCGGCCTCTACCAGTCTGATTACGGGCACCTGGCCGTCGGTGTAATCGTTCAGATTCAGGTCCTGACCGGCAAGTGCCTGGCCTAAGGCCACTTCCACGCCGTTGGACTCCAGGATGGGTCCCTGGGGATTCGTCTGGGGAATACCCAGAGTGTTGTCCTCGCTACAGGATACAAATCCCAACGCCAGAAGAACCGCACCGAATATAAGTGATTTTTTCATTTGTCTTTTGTCTTTTATCCCGCGGGGCTCCGGAGAGAACCCCGCGGATGTTGAAATTTGTACTCTTGTTATTCAGCTGCCTCGAATGTCACCTTCATGGTCTGGAGGTTGACGGTCATCTTCATCTTTCCGCCGTCCCAGTTGGTGATGTTCCAGTTACCCTTACCGTAGACGCAGGCGCCGTTGTAAACGCCGTTTTCCATCTGTACGGATGCGTTGTCGCCGTCATTGGCGTTCGAGCCGATGGAGGGCAGATTGCCGTTATCGCCCCATTCGCCGAGAGTCTTGTAGAATCGGAATCCGACATTGGCCTGGTCGTGCGTCATCTCGAACGTACCGTAATAGATATTCGATCCTACGGCGTCGGCGGCTTCCTCAAGAATGAAAGTGCCGGCGTTGATGTCCCAGCCCTGAACTTCGCCGACCAGATAGATGCGTGCCGGGAGTTTGACTGCCGGATACGGAGCGATGGTAAGGGGAATCACGTTGGACAGGATGTCGCCGTAGTCGCAGTTGGCTACGAACGAACGCACACGGAAATAAACCGTGCGGGGATCGGCCGAGAACTTGTCCTGGGTTTCGTTGCTGACATAACCCATCAGCTTGCAGAGGGCCTGCGACAGATTCTCGCCGTTGACCGTGAAGCTGGCCTGCTGTGACAGGCCCTCGACGCTCTCATAGGAAGCGAAGTCCTCGGTGAACGATACCTGAGTCTCGTAGTTGGACACCACGCCGAGTCCGTAATTGGGCTGCGACACGGTCAGGTCCACGCCGTCGTTGGCGGTCAGTACGAATGTCTGGTTGGCCATGGCCGGAGTGTTGAGATGGAACTCCGTCGGTTTCTCCAGACGAGGCTCAGTGTCAGCCTTACAGCCTGTCAGAGACATTCCGGCTGCAAGTGTAAGAGCCATAAAAAATATTGTCTTTTTCATTTGATTCAATTTTTCAGGATTTCCACTTTTAATATCCGGGGTTCTGAGTCATGCTCTTGCCGTATGTGGCCACCACGTCGGTGGGAAGCGGGAAGAGTTTCATGTGGTCGCCGATAGCGCCTCCGTTACGCACGTTGTTCTTCCATGCCCAGTTGTAGGCGTTGCCGGTGAACTTATTGAAACGGATCAGGTCCGTACGGCGTGTGTTCTCCCAGTAGAGCTCGCGCGAACGCTCGTCGATCATGTTGTCGAGAGTGTACTCGCCGGCCACCCATGCGGGAACGCCTGCACGCTCGCGGACAACATTCACATATTTCAGACCGGTGGCCTGGTCGCCGGCTCCGCGCAGGGCGCATTCGGCAGCCATCAGATACACGTCGGCCAGACGGATAATCGGGAAATCGGTGTCGGGATAGTTGTTGCTCAGGTTGGGCAGTCCGTTCACTTCGGGAACACCGGCCCAGTTGAACGTGAAGCCTGTGCCGGGGTCGTCGTAAGTGTGGCGGGGCATCGTACCGTCAGCATTGGCCTTGCAGTTCGTGTATTTGACGGGAGCGTAACCGCTGGTGAATGTCGAGAACTCGTCGTTGGCTTTCGTAAAGCCCTGCTTCTCGGTACACCACAGGTAGGTACGTCCGTCGTTCGACTCTCCGTTCAGGAAGTTGAACTTGTCGGCCAGCTGCTCGCGGGCATGCATACAGCTCCAGTCGGCATTCAGACCGTACAGCACCTTGGGCATCGAACCCGCGGATATACCTGCTGCGATCAAGAATTCCGTACCGCCATAACTCTCGGTGTAAGGATACTGGAAGGGAACGCCCCACAGAATCTCGTTCTGAGCCTTCAGGCTTCCGCCGGGCATGAACATATCGTTGCTGCCGCAGAACAGGGCCAGATAATCGTTGGCCAGACCGCTGCCCTGGAAACCGCCGCCCTGATGACGGCTTATGATGTTCTGGGCATGCTCCCAGCACTTGGCGTACATGTTCTCGCCAATCCAGGATTCCGCATTCAGATAGAAGCGGCACAGCAGCGCCTCCACACCGTCCTTGCCTACACGGCCGTAGATGCCCGACTCGTTGAAATTAGCCAGCACATCCTCAAGGTCGGCCGTAACGAGGTCGAACAGTTCCTTGCGGGTCTTCTGCTCGGGAACCTCGCCGTATGACATATCATCCCAGGCGCGGACCGCATTGCCGAAGAAGTCGATCACGTAGTAGTACGACAGGTCGCGCAGAGCGCGCGCCTCGAGTACGAACTGGTCGCGTACGGGGAAGTTGGCCTCACCTACGTCGAACGTACCCTCCTTGGCCTGACGGATGAAGTCGTTGCACACTGCTATGTGAGTGTACAGACGGCCGTATGCGCCGTACAGGTTGCCGTTGCTGGTACCCCAGGTGGAAGTACACAGGTCGAACAATCCGACGTCGGGCCAGATCCAGCACACCTCATCTGTTGTTAATTCGTTCAGCATGAAGATGACGCGTGTCCAGTTGGACGTACCGCCGTCAAGTCCGGAGATATCGGATCCTCCGTCGGGGCCTGACTGACCCGATACGGCCAGCGAACTGTAGCATTTGCCCATCACCTGACCCATATATTCCATCGGGTCCTTGCTGAAGTCACCCGAAGTGATGGTGTTGGGATCTTTAGGATCCTGGTCCAGGTCTTTGACACAGCTCGTCAGTCCGGCCATCGACACCACCGCCAGTCCCATCAGGAATTTATTGATATATGATTTCATATTGTTTTCCTTAAAATAATGAGAAAAATTTAGAATGTGGCCATCACGCCGAGCGTAACGGTGATCGGGCGCGGGTATATGTTGTTGTCTATACCCCAGAACACCTCGGGATCAAGACCGTTGTAACCGGTGATGGCGAAGGGATTCTGAACGGCGCCGTACAGACGTACCGAAGGAATCTCGCCCTTGATGTCGGTCCATGTGTAGCCTAACGTGATGTTGTCGCAGCGGAGGAAGCTTGCGTTACGCAGCCAGTAGTTGGACAGATAGCGGTTGGTGGTTTCGCCCCCCTTGAATATATGCTCCGCATCGATGATGTTATGTATACCCGACGTGTTGTAGGTATCGCTCAGAGTGGAGTGGGTGGAAAGCACGTCGTTGTACACGTAATTGCCGATGGATGCGCGGAGCTGGAAACTCAGGTCCCAACCCTTCCAGGAGAATGAGTTGTTCCATGCCATAGTCACCTTCGGGTCCTTGGAGTGACGGAGAACGCGGTCGTTGTCGTCGATGGTGCCGTCGCCGTTCTGGTCGACATAGCATCCTTCGATGGGATCGCCGTTCTGGTCATATACCTGCTCGTAGAGGCTGTAGGTGTAAGCGGGATAACCCACCTTGTGCACCTGTACCGTATTACCCTTACCGCCGGAAATACCGCCGGCGGTGATGTACGAATTCTCGTCGTCGGTAGCGTTCAGCTTGGTGATCTTGTTCTTGTTCCATGCCACGTTCAGGCTGGTGGTCCACGTGAAGTTGTCGGTCACGACGGGCTTCGCGGTGATAGTACCCTCGACACCGAGGTTCTGCAGCGTACCGATGTTCTGGTCCATCATGTTGGAGGTGGCGCCACCGGGAGCTACGGTCACGTAGCTGAGCAGGTCTTTCGACTCACGCAGATACCAGTCCAGAGCCAGAGTGATGCGGTTGTTGAGCCAGCCCATGTCCAGACCTACGTTCCATGTGGTGGTTTCCTCCCACTTCAGGTCGGGATTGTAGATGCCGGGATACAGGGTGCTGATGTTGCCTTCGTACTTGCCGGTATAGAGGTTGGGATAGAACGAACCGGTGTTGGTGCTCTGCACGTACACGGGCATATAGGGGAAATATCCGCCCACCGACTGCTGACCGGTGACACCCCATCCCAGGCGGAGCTTGAACTCGTTCATCGTCTCGCGGGCCTTCTCGAAGAAGGGCATCTCGGAGATCTTCCATCCAAGGGCTACGGAGGGGAACAGACCCCAGCGGTTATTCTTGCTGAAACGTGAGGTTCCGTCGTCACGAAGGGTGATGGTCAGCAGGTATGTGTCCTTGAACGTATAGTTCAGACGTCCGAAGAACGACACCAGCATCAGGTTGCCGGTGTTCCAGGAATAATCGGGATTGAAGTGATCGCCCGGCTTGGTGGTGTTCGGATCGATGGTCAGGACGCCGTTGGTGGTGGAGGGTCCGTAGAAACCGTTGGTGGTATAGACCGTACCGTTGTTGTGGCCGAAGGCGTCGAAACGCTGCCAGGAATAACCGGCCATTACGTCCAGATACGACTGGATGGCCTGGAAGTCCTTCTTATAGTTCAGATAGAAGTCCAGCAGGGTGTTGCGGCGCATCTCGTAGACATGATAGTTGGAGCCGGCTCCGTTCTTGGCGCCTTCATTCCAGGATGTCGGGGAGTTCTGCGCGATGTTTTTGTTCTCGAACGAACGGCTCACGTCGTAACCCAGATTCAGGTTCAAGTGCAGTTCGGGGAGGAAATGCAGCGCATAGTCCACCTGGAAGTTACCGTTGCTGCGGAACACGTTCGACACGTTGTGACAGTCCTTGATGACAGCTACCGGATTGACCGTACCGTTGATGTTCCATGAGTTGTAGCGGTCGGTGGTGACCGACGTATAGCCGTTGTAGAAGTAGGGGAAGTCGGGATTGCCGGTTGCATTGTAGGAATGCACGGGCTGCGTGGGGTCGAACGCGATGGCGGCGCCTACGGCACCCTCGTTGGAGAACCGGTTACGCATGTAATATCCCTTGACGTTCGCATTGATTTTCAGCAGACCGCCGAAGAATTCGGGAGTCAGGTTGAAACCTGCGGTGACGCGCTGCATCTGCGAATCCTTCAGGATACCGTTGTTCATGGTGTAGGATGCGCTGACGCGATAGGGCAGGAATCCTGCCTTACCACCGATGCTGAGGCTGTATTCCTGGTTGAACGAGGTGCGGAGCACCTTGTCCTGCCAGTTGGTGCTGGCGGTGCCGAGCTGGGCTGCGGCTTCGGAATCGGCGCCCCAGTGCTCGCGGATCAATGCGGAGAACTTGTCGGCGCTCATCACGTTCCATGTCTTGCGCGGAGTGTTGACGGCAAAGTTGGCCGAGAAGTTCAGCTGGGGCTTGCCACCCTTGCCACGCTTCGTATTGATGATGATGACACCGTTGGATGCACGGCTACCGTAGATGGCTGTCGCGGAAGCATCCTTCAGGATGGTCATGGACTCGATGTTGTCAGGAGCAATCATGGCCAGAGGGTTGGCCATACCCTGTACGCCGTCGTTGGCCAGGGGCACACCGTCAAGCACGATCAGAGGGTCGTTGGATGCCGAAAGGGACGCACCGCCGCGGATTCGGATGTTGGCGGCTCCGTCGGGCTTACCTCCGTCGGGAGTAACCACCACACCGGGGCTGGCGCCTACCAGCAGGTCCTGGGCCGATGTCGAGATTCCGGCCTCCACCGCATCGGGAGTCACAAGAGCTACCGAACCGGTGGCGTCCGATTTCTTGACGCTACCGTAACCGATCACGACCGTCTCGGCCAGCATCGTGGCATTCTCCTTCATCACGATGTTCAGGTGGGTCTGTCCGTTGACGGACACATCCATCGGATCGTAGCCTACGTAACTTACTGTTAATACGGCATTCGACGGGACCTCGATCGTGAAGTTGCCATCGATGTCGGCGGCTGTTCCGTTAGAGGTGCCCTTCTCGATGATGGTCGCCCCTATCAGGTCTTCGCCTTGCTCGTCCGATACATGGCCTGTCACCGTGATCTTCTGAGCCAACGAGGGAAATGCTATCGCCAATAACATCACTGCTATCAGACACATCCCCTTGTTCAGATGAAAACATAAGTTCTTCATGCAGGAATATGTTTTAGTTTTACATTAGGTTATTTCTTCTCCTATGTCGCGTTTCTTACGTCCGTCCTAAGAACGAACTTTAGATTAAGTATCTATATATCTGGTTGTTGAAAACTATCCAAGTTTTTTCATGGTCCGTGGAGAGAGACGGATTGCGCCAGTATCCAACTTGGCCGTTTGCATTAATGATTGCAAAAGTAACGATAAAGTATTAATAATTGTAAAAATGCGCAAAGGTTAACACTGTTAATTAACAATTGTTAATATTTCACCACCCCGCTTCTCACCCCGTTTTTACCACTTTATTTTCCTGATTTGCCGGCTCTTCCCGACACCCGCCCCCCTCAAAGACGCCATGCGGATTTCACTTTCCGCCGCACGGCCACGATGTTGAACGCCACGATCAGGGCCGTAAGCGCAGCTCCGGTCAGCACCGGCACGAGCACACCCCTCGGCTCGGCGCCGAGCCCGGTGATGGCTCCGAGGTACGACCAGCGCATGGCGAACATACCGCCGAGCGCCAATACATACGCCGCCACCGACGACACGGCGACCAGCTTCATATACGGCGCGCCGACCGTGCGCAGGTCATAGCCCAACATCAGCAGCGCGTGCAGCTTGTCGCGGTTCTTCTCCATGATAAGCGACACCGACAGCAACAGGATAAAGAAGCTGAGCAACGTGATGACGCCTCCGATTACCAATATAATACCTGTCACTACCTTCAGCAGGAAACTGGCCTGACTGGCGCTCTTGTCGCCGGCCATCTCCCATCCGTGTTCCTCTAAGTATGGCGCGATGGCCACGTCGCCGGGACTGCTCACGTCCACTATGACGCGCTGCGGCAGCTTCTCCGTGCCGTCGCCCAGCACGCGGTTGGCTTCCTGCAGGAAACCCTCGGGCACCAGAATGGTGTTCAGGCGGTTGGAGTATCCCGCAATGTGGCCGTGCAACTCCTTGCGACGCATACCGCTCTCGTCGCTCAGCACCAGCGTCATGGGGATGCCGCTCATTATTCCCTCCGACATGCGGGGCAGCCCGGCCGAGCCGGCGAATCCGAAGTTATACAGCGTCAGATAGTCCTTGCTTATGATGACGGGCACATCGTCGCTGCCCGGGCGCCACGACCACTGCGACGCGGGCACGTCCACGAACTTGTCGGGGATGGATTCGAAGAACATATAGGTGCTCATGCTGTGGCTGGCGCCCTGCACGGACATGTATGCCTTGAAATTGTTGGAGGTGAACAGACCAACGTCCCTGACCCACGGCTGACGGCGCAGGTCGTCTATTTCAGCCTGCGTGAATCCCTGGTCCGCACCCTCCAGGGTCTGGCGCGAGGTCACCTTCTTGTTCAGCACAAGATAGTCGGTGGATATGAACGAGTCGTCGGCCTCCCAGATGCCCCGGGCGTCCTGATAGAACTGCAGCCCCCCCAGCACGATGGCCAGGCCGATGAAATTGGATATCACGAAACCCACGATGCGCGGCACCGAGGTGTTTTTCCGCAACAGTCTGCTTACGAGTTTCATAGATGCATTCGTTTGTTATAGTCGAGCAGCAGGTGGTTGCCCACGCTTGTGGATATGATGCCGGCGCCCTGTCTCCGGGCCTCCTCGGCTATGATTTCGGCGGCGATACGGTTGTTTTCCTCGTCCAGATGCGACACCGGCTCGTCGAGCAGGATGAAGTCGAAAGGCTGGCACAGGGCGCGGATTATGGCCAGGCGCTGCTGCTGCCCTATCGACATGCGCCCGGCGGGATAGTCGCGGCGGAACAATATGCCCAGCCGACGCATCCACTCCTCTATCTGCGCCGGCCCGGCATGATTGGTCAATGAATTCTTCAATTGTATGTTGTCCCAGGCCGAAAGCTCGGGAAAGAGGGAGAGTTCCTGAGGCAAATAGGCTATGTTGACGCGGCGCACGCGCTGCCAGTCGTCGGCATCGAGTCCGGCCACGTCCCGGCCGTTGAACAGCAGCGTGCCTTCGTAGTCGGTGCGCGCTCCGTATATATAGGAGCACATCGACGACTTGCCGCCGCCCGACGCAGCCTCCACCAATACACTCTCGCCGCGGCGGAACGTCAGGTCGGAGTTCCACACCTCCGACGCCGGAATGCCCTCCCCCTTGAACACACGCGGCAGCATACCGCGCAGCGTGATGCTTTCAAGCGGACTGAACTCCATCCCTTTCATTATCCTTATCTCCTCTCTTCCTTATTATAGTATTGCGGCCTGTCCGGCCACGGGGTCAATTCATGCTTAAAATCAGCGCCTTAACCGCATTGACATTCTGATCTTTCGTCTCCGTCTCGCATTCCAGAACCACGCTGCCCGATTTAGGCACCAGTTTCACGGTCACGAACTTCAGGGCGTTGTTCTCGCCGGGATTCTTGATGAAGTCGGACGAAAGCACCACGCCCATGATGGAGCCTTTAAGTTTCTTGCCCATCACTGCAGGACTGTTGGCACCGGTCATGGCGCCGCGCTCGAATGTCACGAGCTTGCCCTGCTTGGCGGGGCGACAGTCCAGCTCGTTCAGCAGTCCCATCAGGTCGGACGTGCTGCCGTCGCCGGTCTGTATGGCTCCCTGGTAGGCGCCTTTGTCATCGCCGCCAACGGATAGGGCCACGGTGCCGTCGATCGAGCTGAGGGCCCCGAACACCACCGACAGCACCGACAGCTGGCCTTTGGTCTGCTCCTGCAGCTGCTTTATCAGCTTGGCGGGAACGGCCACGCCGATAACGCCGCCGGCATTGGCCTTGAGGTCATCGAACAGCGAAGTGTCCAGTTTCTCGGAAGCATACAGGAATTTGGCGTCATCGCCCTTGTCGTTTAGAATATGGGCCGTCAGCTTCATCAGGCCTTTCTCGAAATTCACGGTGAACGATGCGAAGCCGGCATCCTCGAACACGGTGCTTGTCATCATCTTGACCACGGCGCGCTGCTGGAACGGCGTGTTGGCGGTGTTCATCATGCCCGCCAAGTCGCACCATCCCGACACCTCTGCATCGCCGTTGGTCAGAATGCCGCTGAAATTGCCGGATGCGAATGACTGCTTGTCGCTCAGAGCCATGTATTCGCGGATCTTGTCGGGATCGATAGTGCTGCCGCCCGAACCGATCACCCAGAACTGATTGCCTGTCATCGCGTATTTGCCGGCATGGCTCACGCCGTTGCTTTCCTCCACGGGCTGCCCGGACTCCTTCTGCATCCATGCCTTGAATTTGCCGGTATCGGCCAGGAAGCCTGTAAGATACACCTTATAACCGTCGCCGAACGCCACGAATGCCGAGGGTTCGACACCTGTGTCCCCGTTCAAAGCCTGCATGAATTCCTGATTCGACGAGTTTTTGTCCAAAGCGGCCTTCAGGTCGGCGTCAAGCTCTATCCTGCCATCTTTGACCTTGGCTCCGGCCTTGTCAAGAAGCGATTCGACGTCCACCTGCATTACGAACGACGCCGTGTTGGGTACTTTCTGAAGCAATTCCTGGACTTCCGCACCGCCGTTCTTGCGGCACGATGCGAACGACAGCGCCAGCACGAGGGCGCAAAGATAGCATATTCTTTTCATAGCCTGTAGTTTAGGTTATTATTTCTATTTCAATAGTTTAAAAAGTTAAAAGAGTTTATAAAGTTAAGAAAATCAGTTTATAAAGTTCACAAAGTTAAAAAGTTAAGATGATAGTGCAGGCATTCGCAAGCTGAGGTATTCTCTTAACTTTATAAACTTTTTCAACTTTTTTCAACTACCAATATCATGGTATTCTCTTAACTCTTTTAACTTTATCAACTTCATTAATTTTTTTGCCAACCCGAAGGGTTGAAAAAACTAAGGGCGTCCTCGCGAACGCCCTGTAGTTGTATATCGCTGTTTTAATTTGAGTGGGTGGAGATGGATTCGAACCACCGTAGGCGTAAGCCAGCAGATTTACAGTCTGCCCCATTTGGCCACTCTGGTATCCACCCGGGCTTATGTTTTGCACTGCAAAGTTAACACTTTTTTTATTTCCTGCAAAATTTCGCATCAGGAATTAGGCATCGTTCCTTAAAATATATATATGCCAGGGCGGTGGATTTTCGAGGTAATTTATTCAATCTCAGAGGGAACAGCCTCGCGGCTGCGACCGAGAAGATTGGATAAATTAACCGAAAAGACACCGGACAAAGCACAAAATAATTGAGAATTGTTATAATAAACTTAATAAAGACAGGCATGACCGAAAGAGATATTACCTCAGACTCGCAGCTGC
>DESI01000079.1:28942-29915 GCA_002361235.1 Porphyromonadaceae bacterium UBA3318
TGCGACCCTGGCGTATATATTTTTAAGGAACGATGCCTATACTTTTCACTCTTTTTTTGATTTCGGGACACCAATATTAAGGAATTTTTTCTTTATAATGATGCGCAATTAACTTTTTTTCGTTAACTTTGCACCTTGAAAAAGGTTATAAATATAACAATGGATGCGGCTTGCAAAAACCCGTCGTTTTCCGGCCGCCGTCACCGCAGAGGCACCCTCCTCTGAAAAGACAACGCATGACGAATGCTAAGGAACAAAATATAACAAAAACCCAAAATAATAATTATCTGTTATGGATACACTTAACCTGTCGCAGTACGGCATTAAGGATGTAAAGAAGATCATCCACAATCCGAGTTATGATGAGCTGTTCAAGGACGAGACGAACCCCAGCCTGGAAGGCTACGAGAAGGGTTACGTAACGGACCTTGGCGCCGTAGACGTATTCACCGGCGTATACACCGGCCGTTCGCCCAAGGACAAGTACATCGTTAAGGACGAGGTTTCCGAGGACACCGTATGGTGGACAACCGAAGAGTATAAGAACGACAACCACCCCATGACCACCGAGGTATGGGACAAGATCCGCGAGAAGGCCGTCAAGGAGCTGAGCGACAAGACCCTGTACGTGGTTGACTGCTTCTGCGGCGCCAACGCCAACACCCGCATCGCAGTCCGCTTCATCATGGAGGTGGCATGGCAGGCTCACTTCGTGACCAACATGTTCATCCGTCCCACCGAGGAGGAGCTGAAGGACTTCGAGCCCAACTTCGTTGTCCTGAACGCTTCGAAGGCTAAATGCGAGGACTACAAGGAACTCGGCCTCCACAGCGAGACTGTAGTGGCATTCAACATCAAGCAGCGCGAGCAGGTGATCCTGAACACCTGGTACGGCGGCGAGATGAAGAAGGGCATGTTCTCGATGATGAACTACTTCAACCCCCTGCGCGGCATCGCTTCGATGCACTGCTCG
>DESI01000079.1:30150-34855 GCA_002361235.1 Porphyromonadaceae bacterium UBA3318
TCGATGCACTGCTCGGCCAACACCAACATGGACGAGACCGAGACCGCTATCTTCTTCGGCCTCTCCGGTACAGGCAAGACCACTCTGTCCACCGACCCGAAGCGTAAGCTGATCGGCGACGACGAGCACGGATGGGACGACGAGGGCGTCTTCAACTACGAGGGCGGCTGCTACGCCAAGGTGATCAACCTCGACCCCGAAAGCGAGCCCGACATCTACAACGCCATCACACGCGACGCTCTGCTCGAGAACGTTACCGTACGTCCCGACGGAACTTGCGACTTCGCCGACAAGAGCGTGACGGAGAACACCCGCGTTTCCTATCCTATCTACCACATCAAGAACATCGTGAAGCCCGTCAGCAAGGGTCCGGCCGCCAAGCAGGTTATCTTCCTGAGCGCCGACGCATTCGGTGTTCTGCCTCCCGTAGCCATCCTCGACCACGAGCAGGCCAAGTACTACTTCCTGAGCGGTTTCACCGCCAAGCTGGCAGGTACGGAGCGCGGTATCACAGAGCCCACCCCCACATTCTCGGCTTGCTTCGGCCAGGCCTTCCTGGAGCTGCACCCCACCAAGTATGCCGAGGAGCTGGTTAAGAAGATGAAGCTGAGCGGCGCCAACGCTTACCTCGTGAACACAGGCTGGAACGGTACCGGCAAGCGTATCTCCATCCGCGACACACGCGGCATCATCGACGACATCCTGAACGGTGACATCGACAAGGCTCCCACAAAGAAGCTCCCCTACTTCAACTTCACCATCCCCACGGAGCTTCCCGGTGTAGACACCAAGATCCTCGATCCGCGCGACACATACGCTGATCCCGCAGAGTGGGACAAGAAGGCCAAGGAACTGGCAGCCATGTTCATCAAGAACTTCAAGAAGTTCGAGAACAACGAGGCCGGCAAGGCTCTGGTAGCCGCAGGTCCCCAGCTCTGATAAGTCATAACCCCTATAAAAAGGCGTGCCCTCCCTTTCGGCGCGCCTTTTTTCGTCGCCTTTTTTCGGCGCGCTTTTTTGTCGCGGAGCCGTTCTGTTCCGTACCGCAGGTACGGCCCCTCCCTTTCCCTTTCCCCTTCCCCCTGAATATCAATACTAATTTAGCCATTTATTTGTGAGAGTCCCCCTTATTTCTCCCTCTTTCTTGGCCGTCTCGCACTTTTTGGCTATCTTTGACAAATAATTACAATAAAAACACTACAACTTGCTCATGAACCTTAAAAAAATCTCCTTCCTGTTGGCGGCCGCATCGATAGCGGCATCGGCCATCCGGGCGGAAATAGTAAACATCACCACCGACCATAATTCCCTGGTGCTGGACGCCAAGAAAGACGGAGGCCTTGATTTTCTGTACTACGGCACGCGTCTCACCGACGCCGAGGCAGCGGCTCTGCGCGACGCAGGAATCCCGGCCCTGGACGCATTCCCCTTCTACGGCACATTCCCCGAGCATGAGTCGGCCATGGCCATGACCCATGCCGACGGCAACATGACAATGGACATGGCCGTGCAGGGCGTCACAACCGCACCCGACGGCAAAGGCACCGTCACCACCGTCACCTTCAAGGACCGCTTCTATCCCGTGACCGTGGCGCTGAAATACCGCACGTTCCCCAAGGACGACATCATCGAGATGTGGACCGAGACCACCAACAACGAGAAGAAGAACATCACCCTGCGTCAGTTCGCCTCCATGTCGCTGCCCGTACGTTACGGCGACGTATGGCTGCAGAACTACCACGGCGCGTGGGCCAACGAGGCGCGCGTCAACGACGAGCCCCTGCGTCCCGGCATGAAGGTGATCAAGAACCGCGACGGCGGCCGCAACTCGCACACCAGCCACGGCGAGATTATGCTCAGCCTTGACGGCAAGGCACAGGAGCAGACAGGCCGCGTCATCGGAGCCGCTGTGGAATACGGCGGCAACTACAAGCTGCGCATCGACACCGACGAGAGCCTGCAGCACCGTCTGTTCGCCGGAATGGACGAGGAGAATTCGGCCTACAACCTGAAGCCCAAGGAGACGTTCGTGACGCCTCCCGTGGCCATGACATATTCCGCCGACGGCATGGGCACCGTGTCGCGCCGCTTCCACCGCTGGGGCCGCGAGAACCGCCTGGCTCACGGCGACAAGGAGCGCAAGATACTGCTCAACTCGTGGGAAGGCGTTTACTTCGACATCAACGAACAGGGGATGGACCGCATGATGCAGGACATCGCCTCGATGGGTGGCGAGCTTTTCGTGATGGACGACGGATGGTTCGGCGTGAAATATCCCCGCAAGAACGATTCCTCGTCGTTGGGCGACTGGATGGTGGACACAAACAAGCTGCCCAACGGCATCAACGGCCTGCTGGAATCGGCCAGGAAGCACGGCGTGAAGTTCGGCATCTGGATCGAGCCGGAAATGACCAACACCGTTTCGGAGTTCTACGAGAAGCACCCCGACTATGTGATCAAGGCTCCGAACCGCGACGTGGTGAAGGGTCGCGGCGGCACGCAGCTGGTGCTGGACATGGCCAACCCGAAGGTGCAGGACGTGGTGTTCCACATCGTGGACACGCTGATGACCAAATATCCTGATATCGACTATATCAAGTGGGACGCCAACGCGCCTGTCATGAGCCACGGATCGCAGTATCAGACTGCCGACAACCAGAGCCATCTATACATCGGCTACCACGAGGGGCTGAAGAAGGCACTCGAGCGCATCCGCGCCAAATATCCCGATGTGACCATCCAGCTGTGCGCCAGCGGCGGCGGCCGTGTCAACTGGGGTCTGCTCCCCTGGTTCGACGAGTTCTGGACCTCGGACAACACCGACGCCTTGCAGCGCATCTACATGCAGTGGGGCACCAGCGCCTTCTTCCCCGCCATTGCCATGGGTTCGCACATCAGCGCCACGCCCAACCACACCACGTTCCGCACGGTGCCCATCAAGTTCCGTTCCGACGTGGCCATGAGCGGACGCCTGGGCATGGAGATCCAGCCCGCCAACATGAGCGAGGAGGACAAGGCCCTGTGCCGTCAGGCCATCGAGGACTATAAGAAGATACGCCCCGTCGTGCAGTTCGGCGACCTCTACCGTCTGCTGAGCCCGTACGATAACAAGGGAGCCGCCTCGCTGATGTACGTCAATCCCGAGAAGGACGACGCAGTGTTCTTCTGGTGGAAAACCGACCCGAGCTACGGCCAGAAGATGCCGCGCGTGCGCATGGCCGGCCTGAATCCCGACAAGCTCTACACCGTGACCGAGCTGAACCGCATCGACAACAATCCCCTCCCCTTCGAGGGCAAGCAGTTCACCGGAAAGTTCCTGATGGAGTCGGGGCTGGAGATACCAGTCAGCCACGACGTGGACTGGCACAAGAAGATGGATTACTCATCGCGCGTGCTCCGTCTGAACTGATTTGGAGAGTGTTTGTATTTAAATTCAAACACTCTCCACGACAACACACACAACAAGACCATCATAACACCTTAATGACTCAATAACTAATACTACACACAACACACGTCGGGGTACATGGAAATGCGAATTTCCGTGTACCCATTTAATTTTCACAAACGGACCTCCGTTTTCTTTGCATATTTTGACCTAATTTTTGCCAATAAAATTTGATTATTCCGAATTTTGTTATATTTTTGTGATACGATTACACGAACGCTGCCCCGCTCTCCTCCAGCTGTGAATATTGACTTACACGGCATCAACCTAAGAACTATGGCATACCAGAATAACTCAACACCACTCAATCAGGACATATTGACGGAAATAACCCCTCTGTCCGATTGTGATTTCCTCTACATGGTGGACCGCACCAAAGATGCGTTCAATTTCCCGATACACAAGCACGACGAATTCGAGATAAATTACATTGAGAACTGCGCAGGCGCACGCCGCGTGGTGGGCGACAACGTCGAGATAGTGGGCTACCGCGACCTCTGCCTTATAGGACACGGCATAGAGCACGGATGGGAACAGGCCGACTGCGCCAGCAACAATATACGCGAGATAACCATCCAGTTTCCCGCCGACATATTCGGCGAGGAAATGCTGCGGCGCACACAGATGGCCAGCATCAAGGCCATGCTCGACTCCTCGTCCAAAGGCATCGCGTTCCCCGAATCCAGCATCGAGAAGGTGTCCTGTCTCATAAAGGCCATGAACGACACCGAATCAAGCTTCGACAAGATTATAAAGCTGCTGGAGATACTGCACGTCCTTTCCATCGACCCCGATTCGCGCACGCTCAGCAGCTCGTCGTTCAGCACCGCAAGCGTATCGTCCGATTCGCGCCGGCTCAAGAAGGCCCAGGACTATATCATCAAGAACTATAAGAGCGACATACGGCTCAACGACCTGGCAGACCTGGCGGGCATGTCGCCCAGCAGCTTCAGCCGCTTCTTCAAGCTGCGCACCGGCCGAAGCATCTCTGACTATGTCATATCCATCCGGCTCGGCATAGCCAGCCGCGAGCTGATGTCGTCAACGAAGTCGATATCCGAAATATGCTACAACTCCGGCTTCAACAACGTGTCGAACTTCAACCGCATCTTCAAGAAGAACAAGGGCTTCACGCCCAGGGAATTCCGTGAAATCTACAAGCGCAACAAAATCCTGATCTGATTTCACCGGACAGGAGAATATATTTTTTTAGACAGGAGAATATATTTTTAGACGAGGCTGTGTCAAAATAGGCAT
>DESI01000082.1:0-153 GCA_002361235.1 Porphyromonadaceae bacterium UBA3318
GTTTTGTCATTTTTGAAATTAAAAATCTTCTGCAAAGCAGTATAGACTATTTCGCATGGGGCATTATTCAAAAGATGATTGGACAGTGCCTTAAAGGAATCTTTGTATCTCACCTTAAATCGTTGCACTATGTCTCTTTCCAGAATATTTGAA
>DESI01000082.1:459-6393 GCA_002361235.1 Porphyromonadaceae bacterium UBA3318
TTCCAGAATATTTGAAACCAGTGTGTCTACATATTCCTCGGCAGTTTCTTGCCCGCTAATTATCTCGGGGAAACCGCCTGTCTCCATATACTTGTCAAATGCTCTGCGAAGTAAGGCGTCTGTTTTTGTAGAAAGATTCGTTATCTCCACTTTCTCCATTTCGCAAAATTCACGGAACGAAAAAGGATACAATTCGATTTCATTATAGCGTCCGGTGAGATATGTGGAAAGCTCGCTACTGAGTAGTTTTGCGTTGCTACCGGTTATAAACACCTTCATTCCGTGCCTGAGCAATCTATTGACGAAAAGATGCCATCCTTCTATATTCTGTGCCTCGTCAAGAAATAAGTGAGTGAAATCACCATAAATCTGGTAAAGGCACTTTAATATATCGTTCAGATCATCAGCTGTCAATCGAACTAAACGTTCATCGTCAAAATTCACATAAGCGAATTTTACATGAGCCTTATCAAGTACGTTGAAACACAATGTTGATTTTCCACTGCGGCGTACTCCTATTACCACTTGAGCCTTTTTACTCTCAAGTTTAACCATATCTTCTTCCTTCCGTTTGCAAAAGCGTTGGGAACGAAGTGTGTCAAGCTCCTCTCGTTGGTCGCGTAATATTTCAAGCAGTATTGAAGTATCCATTAATGTCTTGTATTATGGCACAAAGATAGTAAAACTTCGATAAAAGCGCAAAACATTACTATTTAAACTACGATAATTCGGCATAATTGAGATCGGCATACTGCGATAAACCAACATTATAGTTGCAAAAGTTGGTCAGATCTGTTTAAGAAAGACAGCAGGAAGTATTTATTAATTCTGTGGATATGGTGCAACTCAAATTATTTTCCAGTGCCGAAGCGGGAGGTGTCGATGTCGGGGGCTTGGGGCTTGAAGCCGTTGAAGCGCCAGATGAAGGTCAGTTTGAGATTGCGCGACATGTCGCGTACTTTCATCCGGTAGTCCTGGCTGCCACTCAGCGTGCGTTCGGGCGCGCCTACGGTGAAATGGTACGACAGCTGGTCGCTCGACGTGTTCGCTGACTGCGACCGCTTCAAGCGGCCCGCGGAGCTGGCCGACGGCATGGAAGTCCGTCTGCTGGACAAGTATTCCGACCGCTGGATGTCTACCAAGGGCAACGGGTTCTATATCGATAACGATGACGATGCTACCAACATGGATTTCCGTCTCGAGGCCACGGACAATCCGTATCAGTGGCGCATAGTCGAAGTGAAGTCCGGCCAGAGGCTGGAGTCGGTGTATGGTGCGCTGATGCTGATGCAGCCCAAGAATGCCGATACACAGACATGGCGATTTGAGCTGGAGGAGGACGGGTGCTACAGGCTCCAGTGCGTGGCCGACGGCAAGTTCCTCTCCGTGTCCGGTGGCTCCCAGGGCGCCGGGTCTCCGATATTCATGGCGCGCCCCGTAAGCATCAGCAAGAAGGAACTTGAAGATGCCATACAGGGCGAGATACTTAAGGCGGCCATTGAGGCACGCACGGCTGAAGTCAACGAAGCACGCTGAGTTGACGTCCTTTGTTCGGGGGTCGGTTGATGCCTATCATCCAGCGGCAGAAGGGAATCAGCGACAGGATTTTGGTGCTGACCGCGCAGCTCAGGAATGTGGCCAACGCTATGACCGGAATGGCCACAGCCGTGGGCAGCTGCATCTGCCCCTTGAAGATGCTTACAAACAGCCCTAACCACAGGATGTGCATCAGGTACATGCCGTAGCTCAGGTTCGACAGCTCGGAAATCCAACGGGACGCCTCGGTCCTGCGGATGCAGGTGAACAGCAGGAACGCGCCGGTGGTAAGCATCACGCAGTTGATGGTGCAGAACGACCATCCTATCTCAAGCTCGGGCGTAACATGGAGTTGTCCGGGTACGGCCTGGATGTAGAATGACAGGATGGTCCAGACGGCTCCGATCACGGTCAGGAATGAGCCGACGGCCAGACGCTTTGCCCGTGACCAGTCGAGGTGTACGCGGATGTAATGCGCCAGTACCAGGTATCCGAGGTATCCTGAGAAATACCATAGTATATGGAACTCGTTCCAGAAGCATTGTCCCCATATCTCGCCGAAGAACCGTGTCAGATACGGCATACATGTCGATACGAAGAACAGGCCGATGAACAGCCTTTCCTCCGAAGCCTTGGCTTTGGCGAGCCAGGGCGAAATGAACGGGATGAACAGATACAGGCTTATCAGCGGGTACATGAACCAGAGGTGTCCCGCCAAGGTCGGGAAGTTCAACGGGATGCGCGCCAGGTCGGTGGCCGAAGTCTCGAGGTCGATCTGATTCCACAGCACGGGCACGGTGGAATAGATTATCATGAAGAACAGGAATGCGGGAAGAATCCTGACGGCCCTGCGCTTATAGAACGCTACGGCAGACATTCCCTCCTTCATGGGCACGAGCAGAAACGCCGATACAATCATGAACAGGGGGACGGACATTCGTGAGAATCCGTCATAAAGCGAAACCCACAGACGGTCGGTTTCATTCGCGAGAAACGACTGCGGTCCCGCCATGTCGGTCGAACCGGGCGCGCCGTAGAAATTCTCGCTTGCATGTACGAGCATCACCAGAAAGCAGGCAAACACCCGTATGTAATCAAGGAATACGATTCGTTTATTCATTCTAAAAAAGGTTGTTCTTATCGTTTAAACGGAAATTAGTTTAAACAATTACGTCATATCGCCACTTTCAGCAGCGACAGGTCGCCTTCGACCTCAAACGAGTCGGTGGCGGCCGGAATCAGGATGGTCTCGCCCTGCTGAACGGTGGTGAGCACGTTTGACACCTTCAGTCTGCCGTTTCCCTTGAGACACACCAGGCTCATCAGCGATTGTTCGGGATTGGAGAATACACGCGAGCCTGTCACTTCCTCGTATTTCACATTGATGTCGTTCATATCCACGTTTCCGGAGTCGCATGCCTGCTGTATCTCCACCAGAAAGTTGCCGGCGCCGATGGTCTTGACATAGCGTGCGGGCATAAGGAAGGAATCACCGGGGTGGGTCTCGAGCCGTCCGTCGGCATTAGGCTTGGCTTTGCCTGCAGCGCCTGACATGAATTCTTCGGTATCGTATGCGCCGTCGGTATAGATCATGGCGCCGTCAGTGGCGTTGAGGATATACCAGAGGCTGACGTTGCCGGCGCTGTCCGATGCGGTGTCGGCGGGAGTATGGTCGCGCAGCGTGTCCAGCGGGATGTCCTCGTTGGCGTCTATCAGACGGATGGTCAACGGGAAGCGGTTGCCGTAACGCTCGTAGACCCGCGGTCCCACCAGCGTCTCGCCATATTTGGCCGTCAGGTCGTTCAGCGTAAGGCCCATGTCGGCACCCTCCGACACGATGCTCTCGCAGCCGGGTACAGCCGACAGTTCCCAGCTCTCGCCTATGTTGCGGCAGTTGACGGAGATCTGTTTGAAGCGGGAAATTTCATCGCCTCCCCATATTGTGTTCCTGAAGTAAGGGAGGAATTTTAATGGCTGTTTCATGTGGTCGTCGTTATTGCTGTGTCCAATATCTGATATATTAACAATAGAAATAGGCAAAAAGGATAAGCGACCGCCCAGAAGCATGAGCGGCCGCTCATCGTCATTTACCAATTGAACCTGACTTTCCTGCCCTCGGGCGAGTTCTCGAATTTCAGCAGATACGTACGGCTTGCATTGTCCCAGTCCTGCGGATTGAACACCTGCTTGCCGTCCACTGTTACCGACTTAGGCATAGCCGGAAGCAACACGCGGGAAACGCCGTCGGTCTCCACGGGGCTCTTGGCCGTGAATGCGTAGGAATTGCCGCTGCGGGCCTCGTCCGATTCGCGGAAGGATGCCGCCAGCACCTGTGCGCGCTTGTGGTCCTTGACTTTGTCAAGGTCGATCAGCAGCGACTGTGTGCCCGGATTCACGGTCACGGACTGCATCACGGGCAGTTCGGGGTCGAACAGGTCGATGTACCGGCCGTTCAGCACCAGAGGCTTGTCGCTTACACTCTCGTCGACCACTGCGGCTAATTTGTACGCACCGCGCTGCAGCTGGAAATCGTTCTTGAAATCGAGCTTGCCGGCCTTGGCACGGTCGGTATAGAGTGCCGTAAGGTTACGGACATAGTCGGCGTCGCCACCCTTGTTGATTATGAAATCCTTCGGGTCGTGGCGCATCACCATCACCGTGCCTTTGCCCACCTTATACTCGCCGTCGGCGGCATTCATGTCGATGCCCAGGGTCTTGAACAGATGCTGTGACGGAGCGGTGTATGAATTGCCGTTGGTCGACCACCATTCGCGCACGCCCTGGAAAGGATCCTTGTCGGACCCGCAGAACAGCAGCACGCCGCCTTTCCTTACCCAGTCGGCCAGATGCTTGTGAGCCTCGGGATCCAGCGGCTTCATGTTGGAATAGGTCATCACCAGTACCTTGATGTCGCGCAGAGTGGCGGGGAAGGCTAAGTTCTCGATATGTACGGTCTTGACCGGCACGCCACGCTTCACCAGAGGCAGCGCCATGCCGTAGAAATTGGCCAGCTGAGGGTCGTCGTAACCCTTATGCTGCGGAAAACGCTGGAACATCAGCGAGTTCGCCATCAGCACGCCTATGCCGTGGCTGCCGTTCAGGCGGTTGTCGCTCTGCGGCATCTTGTTCAGCGCGTTTATCATCACCTGCATCTGTGCGGAGTAGAAGCGCGGGATGCGCGTTTTCTCCTGGCTGTCGGCGCTGGTGCGGTACAGGCCCTCGTATATACGTTCGGGCCAGGGCATCACCTCGTAGTCGCTGACGCCCGGATAGAGCAGCTGGGCGGTGAATGTGGCCTGGTAGTTTCGCTTGTAGTCGGCCCAGTCGCGGGGCCAGTCCTCGATGGGGTCGGTCAGGAAGAACATCTTGCGGCCGGTGGGAGCCGTCATGGACTCCATCGAGCCGTATTCAAGGAAGGCATTCTCAAACACGCGCTCCTTGCGGATGCCGTTGAAGAAGTTAGGCTCGCGCGATGTTCCGGTCCATACCTGCGCGATGTAGCCGTCCACGCAGGGGAGCGACGCAAGGCTTGCCTCGGGGCTGACTATCTGCCACTGGGAATAGTTCACCAGCGAGTGGGTCGGAACGTAACACTTGATGTCGCGGCCCAGGCTCTTGCCATATTCCTTGGCGTAGGTGAACACCTCGTTCAGCGCACGGTAATACAGGTGGTATTTCAGTTTGTTGGACATATATGTGGCCTCAGGCGACTCATGCTGCGGACGCCAGTCCGTGCCGTAATATTCCTTCCATTCGCGCTTGAAGGCGTCGCTGTAACCGGAACGGGCCCAGAACTCGGGTTCCTCCATGAATATGGCCTCGGCCCCGGCGTCGATGGCCCGCTTGACGTGGCGCTCCTTCATGTAGTTCAGGAAATTCATGGACGGCACGATGTAAGGCACCATGTGACCGTGCCAGATGGTGTCGCCTTTCTGCGTCACCTGGCCCTCGTCCAGATGCCATTTGCCGTCCCATTTGCCGGTGAAATAATCCTGGTATTCACCCCAGGCGATGCCGGTCATGTAATGTATGATGTAACCACGGTCTTTCCAGCTGCGCACGCGGCTTTCAAAGCTCTTGGCGCTGGTACGGTCGCTGGGGTTGCCCCCGATGCCGTACACCATCACCGCATCGGCGCGGTTGTCGATGGTGGGGCGCCATTCCTGCGATGACTGGAAGGTGGTCTTGACGTTGTCTTTGGAATAACATGCGGTTCCCGGCAGACACAGCATGGCGCCCGTCAGGATTCCGGTATATATCGTATATGCTTTAACAGGATTCATGATATTATGGAAGCAGGTAATGTTAAGCAGATGATGTTAAGAATGAAGTAAGGAGAGGTCCCCTGAAGGGTTATCCTCAGGAGGGCCTCTCCTTTAGTTCGCCCGACATGGGCAT
>DESI01000090.1 GCA_002361235.1 Porphyromonadaceae bacterium UBA3318
TTTTTCAATCGCTCAAAAAAAGTTTAGCGGACAGTAATAATAATTTTTCTATTATGCAAGTTCTCATTTATATAATACATCATAATATATCGTTTCTCGAAAATTCTACTCTTCCACTCTCATCCGACTATCCTCCACTACGCTCATGAATTGCTTTACCACTGAGAGAACGGCGTGTTTATCAATGCATTCGGAACAGGCAACTAATATCAGTTGCTTTTATCGTTTGCAACCTTAAAAAGTTGCATATACAAGTGGAAACTGTGTTCATTTTTAGGCGGGTGCCAGCTGCACGGAGACGAAGATGTGGGGGCAGAACTCGCGGCAGAGGGCGCGCTCGATGTGGCCGGTAATGACGGCGCCGTCGTCGACGGTGGTGGCTCCGTCCACGCGGACCGTGATGTCGAACATGCGCGTGTGTCCTGACTTGCGGGTGCGCAAGGACGAAATACCTTTCACTCCCGGCACTGCCGAGATTACCTCCCGGGCGCGGTTTACGTCTCGCCGCGGCATGGAGCCTTCCATCAGCTCGACGAATGTAGGCACCATCAGCCGTATGGCCGGCACCAGTATCATCACGGCAATAACCAATGACGCGCAGGGGTCGAGCACCCGGAACGACTCGCCCAGGAAGTGCGCGCCTGTCACGCCTATCAGCGTGGCTATGGACGACATGGCGTCCACGCGGTGGTGCCACCCTGCCGCCCGCAGCGCGGTGCAGTCCAGTTTGCGCCCGGCGCGGCTGTAGTAATGATACAGGCATTCCTTGGTGGCCATGGCCACTATCACGGCGAACACCGTCCAGATATCAGGATGTTCCAGGGCCTCGCCATGGGCGTAACCCACGATGCTCTCGATGCCCGACACCATGATCATTATGGATATGAATATCATCAGCACCGATATCAGCACCGACGCCAATGTCTCGAACTTGCCGTAGCCGTATGCAAAGCGGGGACTGGCATTGCGGTAGCTGATGCCTACGAATATTAGCATCACTATGTCTACGGCCACGTCGTTGAGCGAATGGAAACCGTCGGCCACCAACGCCTCGCTGTGTCCAAGCCAGCCCGTCAGCAGCTTCATCACCATCAAGCATGCGTTCACCACGCAGCCGGTTATCACCACACGCCTCACCGCCCGGGATCCGGCGGCATCGTCACTCATCAATAAGTCGGGCAACCCGGCGTCATTGACACCGGGTCGCTCACATGTTTCTGTCACACAGTTTTTACTCATTTTACTCGCACGGGCACGGGCTGGAGTGTCGGTTTCCGGCTCGCGCCTAAATTCTTTAACGCATCCAACAGCCCCTGTATTACTTTATTCGCCATAGTTTTTGTGGAATTGATTTTTATACCCTATTTGTAGCCTAATCTTAAATTCAAACACAAATAGGCGCGTGTCGGTTCGTAAGGATCGGATTATTCACGACTGAAATTACACGATTATTCCATACATTTCTTATCCAAATGCAGATCCTTTTCCAAGTAAATGTTAAAAAACATATTTTTATGATTAGAATTTCTTTGTCAAAATACCCCTTTTTAATATCAACCATATAAAAACTATATCGCATGAAGAAACTATTATCTTTATCGGTCGGAGTTCTGGTCAGCTTAGGCGTACAGGCTCAGGACGTCACAACACTCTATGTCGCAGGGGCTGAAGGAACGGTCATCAACGGACAGACACTCGGTGCTTGGGACATAGCCAATCCACTGGAAGTAGAAGCTACGGATGGTTATTTCGTCCTCGACTGCCAGAATGTGCAGCAATACGGCTTCGGAATCTCTGACCTTAAGACTTCCGATTGGACCGTATGGCCACAGCATCGCTATGCACCCTCGGCCGCGTTTACCAAAGCTGACATAGGCAAAAAAGTTACACTGTACGGTCCCGGCGCGGAGGATTTCAAGCCTCTCTGGCCCGGAGACTGGAAACTCGTCATTTCCCAGGACCTGTCTACCGTCACCGTAACGACCACTACGGCTCCGGCTGCTGCTGCCTACCATCTCGTAGGGTCTTTCAACAGCTTTGCATGTTCGGACGATTATCAGTTTGAACCCGAAGAAGGCGTCGACAATGTTTTCTGGCTTGATATCACCACTGCGCTCACATCCGAGATGCTTAATATCCTGAGAAATCAAGGATGGTCGGAATGGTGGGCTCCGGGAACGGCTCCCATACAGGTAGGTGAGACAGCCCAGGAATGGCACTGGATGCAGAACCCCGAGGGACAGGTCCTTACGGACTATACCGGCACCATGCGCCTCGAGGTGCCCGACGCCATCACCAACGGATGTTCGGTTGCCGTAACCTGTTATCCTGACATCCGCGAGCACAAAAGCACCCCGTCTACCGGCATTGTCGAAAATATGATGACAGAAGATGCGCCTGCCGAATATTTCAGTCTGCAGGGAATAAGGACATTAAATCCCGGCAAGGGCATCTACATCGTACGCCGGGGCAACAAGGTGACTAAAGAAGTGATCCGCTGATTTATCCATACTCAGTATTGAGGCGTATACACGCCTCGGTAAAACATGAAGGTAAGTTTAGTATTAGCAGCCATGATCGGTTTCTGTGCTTTGGGCTCAGCCCAGCACAGAGCCGACATGCAGCATCTTGAAAATGAGGATTCTTTCTCCATGATCGTGCTTGGAGATCCGCAGGGCTATATCAAATATGATATAAACCAGCCCTTGTTCGATCTTTGCACGGCATGGATCGCCGACAATATCGACAATCTGAACATCAAGGCAGTGCTCTGCACCGGAGATCTTGTCGAACAGAACGAGAACATCGCGATGAACCGCTATATGCTCAACCAGACAAGCCGGGAGATGTGGCAGGCCGTGTCGCGTTGCTTCGAACGTCTCGACAATAAGGTGCCCTATTTCATATCTTGTGGAAATCATGATTACGGCTACCAGACATCGGAAAACGGCATGACGCATTTTCCCGAATACTTTCCGTTCGAACGCAATTCCACCTGGCGCGACATTATCGTCAGCAACTTTCCCAATCGTCAGGGTGTTGCGGATATGGAGAATGCAGCCTTTGAAATCGCACAGCCCAAGTGGGGAAAGATGCTGGTGATCGTCACCGAATTTGCGCCGCGCGACGAAGTTTTGAGGTGGGCTAAGGAGCTTTGCGAAAGCGACAGATACAAGGGACACAAGGTGATTTTTATGACTCATTCCCTTCTTACGGAACGTACCGCCGAATATACCGATGACTCCTCTTACAGGATTACGCCTCAAAACGGAGGAAAAGAGGTGTGGAAGAAATTAATCTACCCGACTGGAAACATAGTGTTCGCTCTCAGCGGACACATGGGCGTACCCGGAGATTATGAAGATTCGATTGCATATCGAGTCGACAAAAACTCGGCAGGACGCAATGTGCACCAGATGATGTTCAACGTACAGACCCTCGGAGGAGGCTGGGAAGGCAATGGCGGCGACGGGTGGCTCCGCATACTCGAGTTCATGCCCGACGGCAAGACCATCAAAGTCAAGACCTATTCACCACTCTTTGGCATCTCCCCTCTGACCAGACATCTTTCCCATCGATCGGAGCCTTACGATCAATTTGAAATGACAATAAACTGACCGTACGGCAACCAAACGGCGCAGTCCTGAAAAATCCTTATTCGTCTAAGGTTTTTCAGGACTGTTTTTATGCATGACGATTTCAGGGCATACATCCGGAAACCCGTCGAATCCAATTACCAGTCATCGGAACGGAACG
The DNA here is from genome assembly GCA_002361235.1 of Porphyromonadaceae bacterium UBA3318. Classification (GTDB taxonomy): domain Bacteria; phylum Bacteroidota; class Bacteroidia; order Bacteroidales; family Muribaculaceae; genus Lepagella. The sequence goes on from DESI01000090.1 coordinate 3,757, forward strand.
GACTTGCAGGCACTCCGAAACAATTAAAAAGCGTCGCGTTGCTGTTATTCCTTATGGCATAACGCACCGCAACAGGCTCCGGCACCGCCTCCGACCTTACACGTATCGTATTACAGTCGTTTTCATCCACTCTTGCGGTCGCCGGATGGAACACACGATCCTCGCCGGCAAGTTCAAACCCCGGGATGTCCTTTGAAATCGGCGACATCCCTTTCCTGCCCACATCGAACCTCACCTTGGCAATCCCGTTTTCAAAACAGAACGATTCAGCGATCGGCGTGCCGGCGTCGATTATGTCATATCCATAATCACGCATCAGGGCTATGCCGGCCAGTCTGTTTGCAGTAGTTTGTTTATCCGACGGATGTATGCAATCGGATTCTCCCGTGTCGAGGGTAGCCGCCATTGCGCTGTTGGGGATCTCTTTCCGGTTCTGCGCCTGCATCCACATGAAACACCCCGATGCCGTACCGTCCGGATTTCCGTATGAATAGGGGGCTATCTGAGTATAGTAGAACGGCATGTCCGCATTCCCGGTCTCGTCACGCAACATTCTTGCGAACGCAGGTTGCAGCCGTGAGTATTGTTCCGGACGGTTGACATTGTTTTCACCCTGATACCAGATGAATCCACGCGCCGTAAACGGCAGCACGGGATGCAGCATTCCATTGTACAAGGAAGCGGGAGCCGTATGGTTGTTTTCCTCAGGCCACTGTCCAGAGACATACGCGCTCATATCCACCTCTCCGGGGAACTCCCGGTCCAGAATCTCCTTGCTCATCCAGCCTTCTATGGCGGTTCCACCCCAGGAGGCATTGATCACACCTACCGGCACTTTCAACACCTCGGCCAGCCTTTTAGCAAAAAAATAGGCTATCGCGCTGGCCCCGGCCACCCCGGACCCATCGTTCACGCTCCATACGGCATCACAACGGTCCTGCGTATCGAACGATTTGGACCGCTTCACATAACAATGTCGTACCGGGAATGCAGGATCGGCACCGAGTATGGTCTCCGTAGCATCCCTTACGGGCTGTCCCGGCCAGCCCTCGACCGGCATTTCCATGTTGCTTTGTCCGGAACAGAACCACACCTCCCCTATCAGGATATTGCTTAACGATACCGATGATTCACTATCCCGGATCTTTATGGTATATGTCTCGGTCGACGCCTCAGGCGTCGGTACCGAAAACGACCAGTTCCCTTTGGAATCGGCCTTTACCCTCTGTTTCTTACCATTCCAGGAAACTTTTATCTCTACGGTATCTTCCGGCTTGCTCCAGCCCCAAAGACGGACGTCGGCACGCTGCTGCAACACCATATTATCGCCCAATACCCCGGGAAGTTCGACGGCGTATGCCGTAGTTGAAGCGGCCAACAGCGCCACAATCATACCTGAATGTTTCTTCATGATTTTGATATTGTCATTGTTAAGTATTTTCTTGAATCTATCGTAAATGGGAAGATTCCATTCTCTATTTCTAATGATCTGTTTAGAAAATTTAAATTCTGTTTAGAAAAATAATGTAAAAAAGTCCCATTGAATATAAAAGCCTGAACCATGGACCATGAATATCTCAACACATTGACCGACCGGGAAGCCGCAGCATTGCTTCCCGACTATTTCAACGGATCGTTATCCGAGGAGGATAAACGTAAAATCGATGAATGGAGATCCGACAGTGAGGAAAACAATCGGAAATTCCATGCCATGCTCGAGATAATAATGGACTTCCGGGCCCTGGACTCCGTTTCCGGAATAGATGTGGAGACAGCACTCCGGGATGTGAACGACCGCATTTCCAAAAAGCGTCGCAGTTGGCTCAGACACATCGAGCGGGCCGCGGCCATACTCTTTATTCCATTGATGGCGGCCACCATCCTGTCAATAACGCGGACTTCAACACCCTCTCCGACATATCATCAGCTGAAAGTCGGGACAGGCATGACCGGATACGTGACACTGCCCGACAGTTCCACAGTGATACTGAATTCCGGTTCCACACTTCGTTATCCCTCGGAATTTACAGACGGCTCCAGGACAATAGAACTGGTCGGAGAGGCATATTTTGACGTACGCAAGGATTCCGACAGGAAATTCAGCGTGATGCTCGCAGACGGAAGTTCCGTGAATGTCTATGGCACCCGATTTAACGTGGACGCCTATCCCGATGACAATGCCGTCATAACCCTCGCGCAAGGTGCCGTAGGCTATAATTACACCGATAATAAAGGCACCGTACGCGAAATTCGGCTCTCCCCCGACCAACAGGTCATCAAAACAGCCGAGGGATATGTTTCCCTGATAAATACGGAGGCATCCAAGGCCATTGGCTGGAAAGACAATAAAATCATACTCGAAAACACGTCTCTGAACAGTATCCTTAAATCTCTTGAGAAACGCTTTGACGTGGATTTCGTGATCAAGGACCATGAGATCGAGGAATTGACATTCTCGGGAAACACCATCAGCATCAACAGTCTTGATTACGTTCTCGAGACACTCAATATCGCCACAGGGATGAATTGGCGGTACGTCAACTCGCCGAAAGACGAACGACGGACAATCGAACTGTCATATCCCCGGTAAAGCTGCAGATAGATCAGTAATCATCAAAACAAATAATTAACAACATTTTCACAATGAAACAATTCTTTTTCGCGGCATTGTCATGCATGATGCTGATATTTGCCGCCTGTTCGGAGAAAAATGTCTCCACAGAACCGGACCCGGATCCCACACCCGGACCAAATCCCGATGTCGAGGAAGTGAAGCCCCTGAAGGCCGTTCCCTTCTCCAAAGGATTCAATCTTTCGGACTGGCTCAACACCTCCGAGGAATATTGGTTCGTTCCCGACAAATACAAGGAGGAGGATTTCGACGACCTCAAGACATTAGGCGTGGACGTCGTCAGGATTCCCATCAACTTCCCCCTCTTCATGGGTGCGGCGCCGGCCTACACGTTCAATCAGAAACTGTACGACGTGCTTGACAAAATCGTGGAATGGGGAGCCGCCCGCGGCATGTACGTGATACTGGACCAGCACAGCGGCTTTGGCAACACCGGATTCACGGCCGAACACGAGGACCTGGTGGCGTCCGGCCTCCGTCAGCTCGCAACACGCTATAAAGGCAAGGACCATGTGATGATTGAGCTGTTCAATGAGCCGAACGGCAGCTATGTTCAGGACAACTGGGATAAGATTCAGCAACGCCTGGTATCGGAAGTCAGGAGCATTGACAAGAACGTGATAATAATAGCGACCGGTGTGAACAGCGGCTTAAAGGCGCTTACGCGCGTGGCCGAAATTCAGGACAGCCGCATCATCTACACATTCCATTATTACAATCCGTTCCTGTTCACGCACCAGGGGGCTGAATGGATTCCCAGCAAACATATAGCCAACGTTCCTTTCCCGTACGATGCCGACAAAATGCCGGCTATGCCCGCCGAATTCAAAGGAAACGCCGAATATGAGGAATACTACAATATCTATGCCGCACAGGGCAACGAACAGGCCATCGCACAGGAGCTGATGGAAGTCTACAGCTGGGCCACCGATCATGACAAGCTGATATTCTGCGGAGAATTCGGTACGCTTACCACTGCGTCCAGAGGCGACCGCAACCGATGGTACAAGGCTGTGTGCGACAATCTGGCAGCATTCGGAATACCTTGGACCGCATGGGAATACAGCTCGGGCAGCATGCCTAATTTCGGGGTGTTCAAGGGTACGAAGAATTTTGATACGAATCTCGATGCGGATCTGATACGGGCCATGGGTCTGAACGTACCTCCGCAATACGAATCCGGATGTCCGGAAGTGGTTTACTTCGACGACGAAGTGCCTGATTGGTGGACTCAGGGAAGCAAATGGGACGGTTATGAACCCAAAATTGACTTCTCCTGCAAGGAAGATCCATACGACGAATCCTTGAAATGCATACGTTGGGACATTGACAATGTATGGGGTGGTCTCACGATGTCTACATGGCCTGTTTCCGACTTTTCCGAACAATTCAATGCCGGTGCTTCGCTCGAATTTGCCATCAGAACCACCGATGAGATCGATAAAATGATAGTAAGGTTCGTACAATACAAGACCGGGGCTCCATGGAACTGGCGTATCGTGGAGGAAATCAGCACCACCAACGCAGATAAGCCGGCTTACAGATTCGCAAACGACGGAAAATGGCATCTCATCCGGATTCCGTTGCAGAGCATGTGGATATGCGGAACCCAGGGCGACTGGAAACTCGGCCCCGACGAGGGTGACGAAGGTTTTGCATGGGACTGCATCCAGCATCTCGAGTTTGCACCCGAAGGTAATGAAAGCCTGCTCGGAAAGACAGTGTATATCGACAATATCAGGATAAGAAAATAAAAACGTATTTATGAGCAATAACATATATAAGGCTTTGGCGTTGACACTGATCATGGGTGCCGGCTATCTACAGTCGGCAGCCCAGGTGAAAGTGTCGGTCAACGCGAACAACCAGCCGATAGGGAAGGTTCTTGACCAGATAGGCAAATCTTCCGGCTATGAGATCTTCTACGTCGACGGCCATCTGGACGACTTGGGCAATGTGACCGTAAAGGCAACGAACGAAGATCTGAAGTCTGTGCTTGACAGGATCTTTGCAGGCAAGGACGTCACCCGCACCATCAGGGACAGACAGGTCATTATAACGCGCAGGAAGAAAAAAGACAAAAGACAGGGAAAATCCGCCGACAGGAAAGAGAACAGGACTGCCGGAGCCGCCACAGTCACCAGACTGACGGGTACAGTGACAGGGTCAGACGGAGAGCCCCTGATCGGAGCGACCGTGTTCGAAAAAGGCACGCAAAACGGTGTGGTGACCGACGTGGACGGTAACTTTGAGATCAATGTGCACAAACCGGACGCCACGCTTGCTGTTTCCTATGTGGGTTATGACGGGATTTCCGTCAAGGCTACTCCCGGAAAGGCCATGAAGATAACGATGCGCGAAAACAGCGAACTTTTGAACGAAGTCGTGGTTGTCGGATACGGTACCATGAAGAAAAGCGACCTGACCGGATCGGTGTCCCAGATCAAAATCGACGAGACAAGGGCCGCCACGGTGTCGTCCGTGACCAACGCGCTTGCCGGAAAGGCCGCAGGCATGCAGGTCAGTCTCAGCACGTCGCAGCCCGGCGCGGCATCCACCATACGCATCCGTGGCGCGGCATCGCCCAATACCGACAACTCTCCGCTGATCGTGATCGACGGGTTTCCCGTCAATCCTACCAGCGACGGCAAGACAGCTGTCGGAAAATACAACAGCGGTCAGAACGACAACTTTCTCGGATCGATCAATCCTAACGATATCGAATCAATCGAGGTATTGAAAGACGCTTCGTCGACAGCCATATATGGTTCGCGTGCGGGTCACGGCGTAATTCTCATCACCACTAAGAAAGGCAAAGCCGGCCGTGCCACCGTCACTTATACAGGAAATGTCTCGGCTCAGGTAATGGCAAAGGGTTACGACATGCTTGACGCCAGGAACTACATGATCCAGACGGAACGTTACCGTATGGAAAAATGGCGCATTGATAACGGCGTCGGATTCTTCGGAGGCAAAGACGAGGAAGCCACCATGCAGACCAATCCATATACTCCGAAATACACGCAGGACATGATTGCCAATCCCGGAGAGACCACCGACTGGTTCGGTGCTGTGACGCGCACCGGATTTCAGACAGCTCACAACCTTAACGTTCAGGGAGGCGCCGAAAACACCCGTTATCTTGTTTCCGGCAACTTCATGATGCAAAACGGCTTGGTCAAAAACAACGACATGAAGCGCTTCACGCTCAGAAGCAATATCACTCAGAAATTCAACGAACACTTCAGCGGCGGAATCTATCTGACCTTCTCACGTATCGACCAGAACAGCATACCGAGCGGACTTTCCTCCAACGAAGATTCCGGAGTAATGGTCGCCGCAGCATCACAGAGTCCGTTGCAGCCCATCTATGATGAAAACGGCAACTATACCACCAATCCTCTCGCCGCATATCTCCCCAACCCGGTATCGATGCTCGATATTACAAATAAAAGCCGCCGCAACCGTTTTCTTGGTTCAACCTACGTCGAATATAAGCCGATCAAGGAACTTACATTCAAACTGAACCTGGGCATAGACTATAACAACCATAAACGTCAGGTGTACATGCCCAAGACCACCCTATACGGACAGAAAGTAGACGGACAGGCCGATATCGCGCAATACGACCAGAACGACTATCTGGCGGAATTGACCGCCTCATACGTGAAGGATTTCTCGGACATTCATTCCATAAACGCCGTAATCGGCGGTTCATATCAGAAATTCAACAGCGAGGGATTCACTGCCGGAAACAGCGGTTTTCTCAGCGACGCGCTGCTCTATAACAATCTGAGCTACGGCGACTATGCCAAACCGTGGGTGTCATCATCAAAACAGAACAGCGAGATGGCGTCTTTCTTCGGACGTATCAATTATTCGTTGATGAACAGATATCTGCTCACCGCCACAATCCGTGCCGACGGCTCCTCCAATTTCGCAAAAGGCCACCAGTGGGGTTATTTCCCCTCTGTAGCTCTCGGATGGCGTTTTTCCGAAGAAAACTTCATGGACAGGGCACGTTCATGGTTCTCCAACGGAAAATTGCGCCTCAGCTGGGGCCAGACCGGTAATTCAAGCATAGGATACCAGGCCGTCAGCATGTACAGGGGATCAAATTCGGTAGGTACCCAAATGAATCATGGATTCGGAGGCGTGGAACATCTGGGATTCATCATTTCGCAACTCGGCAATCCCGATATCACATGGGAGACCACAACCGAGTTTAACGTGGGACTTGACCTCGGGTTCATCAACAACCGCATAAACCTGACGGTGGATTATTTCAACCGCGAGATCTCAAACCTCTTGACCTGGCGCACGCTGGCATGCATAAGTCCTGTATCCGGCATCGCCGACAATATGGGCAAGACAAGGAGCCAGGGACTTGAAATCACACTGAACACCATCAACATCGACAACCGGGACTTCTCATGGACCACAGACCTGACGTTCTCGTTTTATCGTGACCGTTGGGAAGAACGCGCCGAAAACTGGACTCCGTCCGTCTACAGCCGGTATAAGGGTGCCGTACGCCCGCTGGAAGGATATTTCCTGACCGACGGCCTTGTACAGCCCGGCGAGGAAATCCCAAGCATGCCGGGCGCGATACCCGGTCAGATCAAGATAAGGGATATCAATGGATATGTGTTCAACGCCGACGGCACATATAAGACCGACGAACATGGAATACCTGTCCTCACGGGTCAGCCGGACGGAAAGATAGATGACGCCGACCGCGTGTATATGGGCTCGAGAGACCCGGGATTCATCATGGGATTCAACAATACGTTGCGTTATAAGAATTTCGATTTCAACATCTATTTCTACGGCCATTTCAACCAATGGACCACGGGAGCCTACCGTGACCTGTGGATACAGAACGCCTATATAGTGGACGAAAACAAAAACGTGCCGGTCAGCATCGAGGAAATGTGGAGCACCGACAATCCGGACGGATGGCGACCCGGATTCGCCCAGTCTTCCAACTCGATACACATGGGCAGTACCGATTTTTATCTCAAGAAGTGCTGGTTCATACGTTGCCGCAACATAACGCTCGGATATTCAATCCCGGTCAAGAAAGGAATTTCAAAACTGCGTGTGTACGCCGACGTCAACAATCCTTTCATGCTCACCAACTATAAAGGCCTCGACATGGAAACGGATGACTCCGCATACGCCATCCCCAATGTAAGGAGTTTCAACTTCGGTGTGGAAATCTCGTTCTAACCATTTAACAATTAATGAAATGATTAAGAGAATCATATATATTTTAGCCGCGTTCATAGGCGTTACGGCGTTATCGTCGTGCGAGCTGAAATCAAATGTGTATGACGCCTACAACACCTCGATATTCCCCAAAACCGAGGAGGATCTGGAGGCCCTGCTTGTAGGCAGTGTCTACGGTCCGTTCCGGTCCAACCAGTTCAGCGGACTTTTCACCGTAGCCATAGGGGGTGTACAGATCTATAACGACATGTGCACCGATATGGGCGACTGCAACTGGAATGACCCCTACTGGTTCGACATCATAAATGTCAATTTCAATCTCAACAATTCCAATGGCCCGCAGTTGATATACAACAACTGGCTTTCATCCCTTTCCAGAATCGCCGATGTGGTGAAGCAAATCAAGGAGATGGATTCCATATCCGAAGAGAACAAACGGAAAATGCTTGCCGAATGCTATTGCGCCACGGGATGGTTGGGATATATCCTGTATGACATGTATGGAGGCATACAGATTCCCACCGAGGAGTCGCTGGCCAATCCTGCCGCCAATGTAATCATTCCCCGTTCGTCTAATGAAGAAACCGCCAAGTTTATTGAAGACAATCTGCTTGCCGCGGCCGAAGTCCTTCCCAAGAATATAAAATACGGCTCGTCCGATTACGGCAGATTCACGGCCGGTACCGCCTACACGATACTGATGCACCTGTACATGCACGACGGCCGCTGGAAGGATGCAGTGGAAATAGGACGGGAATTGATGAAAGCGGAATACGGTTATAGTCTTGTGCCCGAATACAAGGACATCTTCACTCTCGAGAACGAAGGCAACAGTGAAACCATATTCGCCTGCACATGCGACCACGGCATTCACACACAGTACTGGCTGTCGCAGGTATTGTCCGATAATTATCCGGTCAAGAACAGGAAAATGCAGAGGTGGGGCGGATACCGCATGCCGTGGAACTATTATCATACATACGAGGACGGCGACCGTCGTCTCGAGACAATCGTGGCGTCCTATGTCAGCACCGCCGGCGTCCTTGTAGACGAGGCCCACCCCAGCGACGGGTTGAGAAAAGGAGCCATGCCTAAGAAATATGGCGAGGATCCCGAGGACACCGGTGCCGGTTCGTCCATCGACTGGATAGTGCTCAGATACGCGGATGTGCTTCTCCTTCAGGCCGAGGCGCTGGCCCGTAGCGCCGACGGCGTGACACAGGAAGCCGTGGATCGTCTGAACGATATCCGCCGGCGCGCCGGACTCGAACCATACAAGACAAGTGACTTCAGCGGACTGGAATCATTCCTGAATGCTGTCCTTACCGAACGGGGGCATGAATTGTATTTCGAAGGATGGCGTCGCAGCGACCTGATCCGTCACGGCAAATTTGTGTCCTTTGCCAAACTCTATAAAAAGAGCCGTACGGCGGCTCCGCACCATGTCCTGTTCCCGCTGCCTCAATCGGTCATAATGGAGGGCCACGGCCAGGTGCTTCAGAATCCCGGATATTAAGAATTTGTTCAATAATCAGTTAACCCATGAGAGGAAAGGGCTGTATTCTATGGGATGCAGCCCTTTCATAAACTTGATATGAAACCGTTATTGTCAACAATAACCCTGCTGACCGTCTCATTGGCAGCATACTCCGCGGAACACCGTTTCTACGCCGATGAAGGCGCGGGAGACGATTTTTCTCCGCAAGACGTCGTATGCACAATCCACACAAGCATAGACGGCGACGTGGAGAACGTACGGGTCACCATTAAGAATAACAGACATACGCCGTTTCAGCCCGTAAAGGCAGGCATCCTCCTTGGCATCGATACATACATGGATCGATATCCCGACTGGAACGACAAATACTTCCCTACCCTTATGGTATGCGAGCCATGTCATTTCTATGGTTATATGCAATCTCCTTCGGGAAAGATCAAGGCCATAGCATCACCGGACCCGGTGGCGTCATGGAGCCTCGATTATAATCTCGGATATCAGGATCCGGCGCCGCATTGGTTCATGGGACATCGCATCAAGTCTTTGAGGCTTGATCTTCTTGCAGCCCTGCCTTTGCCTGCTCATCATCCCGGAAATCAATGGCAGCTCATGCCGGGTGAAGAACGCTCATGGACCATTAAGATCATTGATATCCCTGCACTCGCGGATTTCGAAGCGACAGTAAGCCGGGAATGCGGCGTTCCGATGCTGCACATGGAAACGACATCCACCGCTCCAGGCAATGAAATACGGTTTGACATCCATGGCACTGCTCCGTCAGTGACAGTCAACCGACAGCCTGTACCCGTTAAGAAATCAGACATCGGCTGGCAGGCCTGTTTCTCATCCTCCACACCCGGCATATATGACATCGAGGTCATTGACGGGAACAAAAAGGCTCATGGTCACATCAATGTCCGTTACCCCTGGCGCAGGACCATGGAACTCGCCCGGGAAGCAGCCTGGCGATATAAGCAGAAAGCCACATCGCATGTCGAGAGCTGGTATGGATTCCATACCGCGTTCCTCGCCGCACGATATTTTCCTTGCGATTCCATCGACAGCCTTCTCAACAAACGGTTCGATACGATATTCAATGAATTGTTTGACTCCGACGGCAACCAGAGGAAGTATGACTGGCGCATTCAGAACGTATCGTCGACTGTCGGCATGCTTGTAGACAGATACGAGGCATACGGCGACAAGGCCGACCTTATGAAGGCCCGTCTCCTTGCCGACCGGTTTATTTCATCGTTTCAACAGAAAGACGGAGCGTACAGAACAGGCAACACCGTATATACAAGTGTGATATACCCGGCCAAGAGCATTCTCGAGCTCGCCGACGCCGAATGGGCCGCAGGCCTCAGGAACGACGCGCGTAGACATGAACGTTCCGCCCGGATGGCCATTGACCGCCTTGTGGAATCCAAAGGAGATTTCGAAACAGAAGGGGAAATTACATACGAGGACGGAATGGTCAGCTGCTCCGCGCTGCAGATAGGAATGCTCGCCCTCCGGCAGAAGGACAACAGATTGCGCCGGCATTATACCGATGAAATGCTCAAGATATTGAAAGGCCATGACTGTCTGACGCAGCTTAGGGTGCCGGACGGACGACGGAGAGGCGGGACCATGCGCTATTGGGAGGCTCAGTATGACGTTCACATGCTGCCCAATATGATTTCATCGCCCCATGGCTGGAGCGCATGGCGCGCATACGCCACTTATTACGCGTATCTTCTCACGGGTGACGAACGGTGGATTAAGGAAACATTCGACGCGGCTTCATCGTTCGCATCGCTCATTGACCCCTCAAGCGGCCGACTCAGATGGGCGTTTGTCGTGGACCCTCAGCTTCATGTCCGGCAGATAGCCGTCCCTGACTCTGCGCACACGTCCGAGACTCCAAGCTATGGCACTCCGCATCCCGATGTGTACGGCAATCGCAAATTCACCGTCGGCGAACAATATGTGGACATGATTTCCGACTGGCAGACCGTCGTATCGTCAGACAATGACGTCCATGAGGTCTTCAAGTTCATTGCCGAGGCCGTGCTGGACAAGGCGTATGTCGTGGAACGCCCCGACGGATCGTTGGGCTGCTACAATTGCAAAGCCGTACGAAACGGCAATAATATTGAAGTCTATGCCTCCGAACCCCAGATATGCCACCTGTTCGTCAATACAAAGGGTAAATATAATGTCAAATTTGATGGAGAAATAATATGGCAATGAATATAAGAAATATATGTCTGCTGGTCTATACGCTTGCCTCCTCTGCCTGCCTCGCCAGGGCGGACGTGCCGTCATACCTCAATGACAATCTGGATATCGAGACAAGAGTCGAGGATGCTCTGGGACGGCTCACCGTCGAGGAAAAGATCGCAATGATTCATGCCCAGTCCAAGTTCACATCCCCTGGCGTTCCTCGTCTGGGCATTCCGGACCTCACGGTCAACGACGGTCCGCAGGGTGTCAGGGATGAATTGTTATGGGACAGTTGGGAAAATGCCGGGCATACCAACGACTCATGCACTTCGTATCCGGCATTGACATCATTGGCGGCAACATGGAACCGCGGACTTGCCCGCCGGCAGGGACGCTCGCTGGGAGAAGAATTTCTTCAGCGTGGGAAGGACGTAGCTCTTGCCCCGGGCATCAATATCTCCCGCCACCCTCTCTGTGGCCGTAACTTCGAATATATGGGCGAAGACCCATTCCTGGCCGGTGTCTTGGCCGCTGAATTCGTAAAGGGAATTCAAACCAACGGTGTGGCGGCTTGTGTGAAGCACTTCGCGCTCAACAATCAGGAAACAGACCGTCACGAAGCAAACGTGATTGTAAGCGACCGGGCCCTTCATGAGATATATCTGGAAGGTTTCCGGCGCGCCATTGTCGATGGCGGGGCATGGTCTGTAATGGGCGCCTACAACAAATACAGAGGACAATTCTGCACCCACAATGAGTATCTTAACAAAATCCTGAAAACGGACTGGAATTTTGACGGAGTCTTCATGTCCGACTGGGGTGGCACGGAAGATACGCGTGAAGCCATATTCAACGGGCTTGACCTGGAATTCGGCACCCATACCGACGGCTTGTCCTCCGGCATGAAAAACGCATACGACAACTATTATCTCGCGTCTCCATACCTGGAATTGATAAGATCCGGAGAGGTCGGAACTGCCGAACTGGATGATAAGGTTCGCCGTATCCTGCGGCTTATGTTTCGCACGTCGATGAACCGCAACCGCGGATTCGGGTCCCGCAATTCGAAGGAACATTCTGCCGACGTACTCGCAGTGCAGCAGGAGGGTATAGTTCTGCTGAAAAATGACAATGATATCCTCCCTGTCGACAGAAAAAAATATCACAGGATACTCGTAGTCGGTGAGAACGCGTACCAATCACATACCCGCTGGGGCGGCTCCTCGGGCATTAAAGCGCGATATGAGATCAAACCCATAGACGCCCTGCGCAGTAGAGCCGCCAATGATGTCGACATCATGTTCCAACAGGGCTATACAACTGTTATGCCCGAGAACATTCAGCTTGAGGATTCGCTCAGGGCCGAGGCCGTCAGAGCTGCCCGGAATGCGGATCTTGTGATATACATCGGTGGTTACGACAAACGGTATGACACGGAAAGCCACGATCGGACGGATTCTAAAGCGCCATATCGTCAGGATCGTCTTATAGAAGAACTTCTTCAACAGCACATACCTGTCGTGGTCGTAACTTTCGGAGCAAGTACGTTCGACATGCCGTTCATCGACCGAATACCCGCCATGCTTCATGCATGGTATGGAGGAAGTGAATCAGGCACGGCTCTGGCACAGGTCCTTTTCGGAGATATAAACCCTTCGGGCAAACTTCCTGTAACCTTTTATAAGCAGGCGTCGGATTGCGGAGCTTTGGCCTTGGGCGAATATCCCGGCGACGGTGAGAACGTGCGATACAATGAAGACATTTTTGTAGGTTACCGGTATGTCGACCGGTATGGAGTGAAACCTCAATTCCATTTCGGTCATGGGTTAAGCTACACACGCTTCTCCTATGGAAAACCAACTGTCGACAAAAAGGAATTGGCTAAGGGCGACACTGTAAATATTGTCATCCCTGTTACAAATATCGGTTCACGCCATGGTAAGGAAACAGTGCAACTGTATGTTCACGATGACAAGGCGTCGGTAATACGTCCGGTTAAGGAGTTGAAAGGATTCGACAAACTAAGTCTCGCTCCCGGAGAAACAAAACAAGCGGTGTTCCGGCTGACAGTCGATGATCTGAGCTTCTACGATGAATCAACAGGGAGCTGGAAGGCCGAGCCGGGTACATTCCAGTTGCTGATAGGCGCCTCTTCCAACGATATCCGAAGAAATATACAGATTAGACTAAAATGAACTGAACATGAATTTTATTAAAATGATTTGGGCATTGGCGGCAATCATGATGCCGTTGCAATGTCTGGCACAGGATTATCGAAAGGATAAACCTCAATCGGTAAACTATCTTCAGGGAAAGATACTGTCCGTTATCGGCGACAGCGAGGCGGCCGGCGATAAAAACGGCATTGCCGACACATACTGCTACTTCATCGCACAGCGCAACTGCATGAAGGTCCATAATCTGGCCCTCAACGGTCAGAAACTGTGCAATGCGGTGGAAGGCAAGGACTGGCCGGCATTAATCGACAACTATGACCGGATACCGGAAGAATCGGACTATATCCTGGTCCACATAGGGTATAATGACAGTTTCGATCCCCTTGAGCCTGACGAATCCCGGGACTCATTGAAATTCAAAGGTGCGTTCAACGGTCTTGTCAAGGGATTACGCTCCCGCTATCCCCATGCACGGATCGGCGTTATCTGTCCTTATTACTTCAACAACGAGCCCACACGAATCGCGCGCGCCGAATGGTTGATGCGACGCTGCAGGGATCTGCATGTACAGTGCATCGACGGTTGCGCAATGTCCGGTCTTTCACTCGATGTCCCGGGGCAGGCCGACATGTTTCGGGATGAAGTTCATCTCACGATAAAGGGTCACAGACACATGTCGTATATCTACGAGAATTTTATGCGGGGACTATAAGGCATCGGCCCTTCATGACATGCAGTCATGATAATCACGCCCCCTTCACCATGGCTTACGCTTTGATGAAGGGGGCTTTGATATTGTTCCTTAGGCATTGTCCCTTAAGATATTTCGTGTATCCTGTACATCTGAAACCGGGTATCTTTATAATCAGGCGACCGAAAGCCGTCAGTATACATATAACCCAGTACAATTGCGAGAGCTACTGCCGGAATATAATCGCTCAGGTCCCTGTAGAGTTGTTTTAATGCCTGCTGAATACGATAATAAATGGTTTTTTGCGACAGATTGTATATTTCAGCTATTTCTTTGCAACTCTTTCCTTCGAAACGATACATCAGAAATGCGGTACGATAGGTTTCAGGCAAAGCGTCTATCGCCTTTCTGATTCGTTCTTTCAATTCTTCGACAACCATGAAATCACTTTCGTTCAATTCATGGCGGCGCCGATATTCCTCCATGTACACAGCCGTAGATTGTGTCTGGCGGTTGCGTACGGCTATTTTACATGCACGATGGTACACCATGGAATACAGGTAATGGCGGAAATCGGTCTCTATCTGAATCTGCTCATGTTTCTCCCAAAGCCATACCATAACGTCACAGGCAACACTCTCGGCATCCCGGGCATCATCTAAAAAACGTGTCGCGTACGCGCAGATCGATGTGTAATAGCGGCGGAACAAGGTCTCGAAAGCTGTGTGACTTCCATCCTTGAGACGCCTGACCAATTGCTCGTCGTCTAATTCCTTATAACTGGAAACCATTATGAGTGTTATGTGTGTTTCTGATTATTCTTTTATCGCTCCAACAGGGGAGGCTGTGTCGTAATTAAGGTTTACGGCGCAGCCTCCTCTCCACAGCCTGTGCGGTTACCTGGAGTATATTACTCTTATATGGTTCAAAGTTAATAATTATTTCATTCTCCACAAAATCGCGTCAACGATTTAACAAGTGAGCGTTTCTCATTTCAGGCGCAGGTACGAGTAGCCGAAACGTTCGGCGGCGGCGCGGTCCAGTTCCTCGCGGAATTCCGGGGCGGCTATGGATACCATCAGCTTGGCGCGCTCGGCCAGGTTCTTGCCGCGCAGGTTCACTATGCCGTTCTCCGTCACGATGTAGTTGGTCTGGAAACGTGTAGTCACCACTCCTGCGCCGGGCGTCAGCACCGGCTTGATCTTGTTATGACCCTTGTTGGTCTTGGACAGCATCGCGAGAAACGAAAGGCCACCCTCGCTGCGGCTGGAGCCATACACGAAGTCATGCTGGCCGCCCACGCCCGAGAACAAACGTGTGCCTATCGAATCGGCGCACACCTGACCCGTCAGGTCTATCTCCAGACATGAGTTTATGGACATCACCTTCGGGTTCTGCGCTATGGTGAAGGGATTGTTGGTCCATGCCACATCCTTGAACACCACGTCCTCGTTGCCGTCCAGGAAATCGTACAACGCCTTGGAGCCGAGGGCCAGCGAACCGACGGACTTGCCGGGCATCACGGTCTTGCACGAGTTGTCGATCACACCGCTTTTCAACAGCGGCAGCACGCCGTCGGTCATCGCCTCGGTGTGAAGGCCCAGGTGCTTATGGTTGGCCAGAGCGCGTATCACGGCGTTGGGTATGCCGCCCACACCTATCTGCATCGTGGCGCCGTCAGGTATCAGCTCGGCTATGTAATTGCCTATGCGTATCTCCTCCTCGGTGGGCACCGCCGTAGGCACCTCCACCAGCGGCTCGTCCACCTCCACTGCCGCGGCAAGCTGCGACACGTGTATCACGGCGTCACCGGGCAGGTACGGCACGTTGGGATTGATCTGCGCTATCACCCTGTCGGCACATTCCACAGCGGCCGTGGCCAGGTCGGCCGACACGCCGAAGCTGACCAGTCCATCCTCGTTGGGCACCGAGCAGTTTATCAGCGCCACGTCCACGCGGCAGGTGCCGTCGCGGAACAGCTCGGGCACCTCGCCTAAGAACCGGGGCGTCATCGTGCCGTAACCCTCGTTGATATAGTTGCGGAAGGCGTTGGAGATAAAGAAGGAATCGATCAGGAACGCATCCTTATATTCCGGATTGCACAACGGCGACGGCCGACGTCCTACGGCAAAGCCGCTGTATACCGTCACGTCGCGCAGCTCCGGGCCGCGTTGCGCCAATGCCTCTACCAGAACCTCGGGTATCGACGTCGACCCCTGTATATACACATGGTCTCCGCTCTCTATCAGCTTCACCGCCTCCGCGGCGCTCACAAATTTCAGTCCTTCCATCATTTCGTATTCTTATGTGTGGGTTGGTCCTTGGCGAATGCCTTCAGGCGTTCCTCCAGTCGCTTGAAGTCATCGGGGGTCGACACCATCGACACGCACACGCGTATGCCCTGCTGGTCGCTTCCCGTGGAATCAAGCGTGATGGCCGAGATGCCGTAACGCATCAGATCGCGCTGCAGCTCGGCACCCGACATATCATTATAACCGACCGTGAAGAAGAATCCGTCGGAGATGGGGCGGTCGCCGTCACGCTCGTACACGATGTGGAAGCCGTTTTCCAGGAACAGCCCCTTCATTATCTCGGCACGGCGCGCATATTCCGAGGTATGGTCCACGAACTTCAGTTCGCCGCTCGCTGCCTTCTCCAGCATGGCTGCCAGCGCGTACTGGGCCGAATGCGACGTACCCGACGAGGATACATACAGCACTCCGTTTATATATGCCTCTCCGAATTTCGGCATCTCGTAGAATTTCTCCAGATACTCGTACTTGCGGTCGTACACCTTGTCGCTGATGCACACCAGGGCGATACGCTGGCCGGCGTAGCTGAACATCTTGGAACCCGACATCAGCAGGATATAATTGTCGGTATAATGAGACACCGATACTCCGGTCTTGCCGGATTCCTGCACATTCTCGCGGAAGTCCATGCCGAAATAGGCCATATCCTCAAGCACTATCACATCGTACTTGGTGGCGAGACGACCTATTATCTCCAGTTCCTCCTCGGTCAGATTGGTCCATGCCGGATTGTTGGGGTTGCTGTACATCAGGGCCGTTACGTTGCCCTTCTTCAGGTATTCCTCCAGCTTGCCCTCCAGAGCCTTTCCCCGGTACTGATATATGTCGAACTGCTCGTGCTTGATGCCCAGCACCTTGGCCTGCTGCGGATTGGCGGGAAATCCGGGCATCAGGAACAGCATGGTGTCCTTCTGCTCCTTCAGTCTCTGTGCCAGTATGATCTGCAGCGTGAAGCTGCCCTGCATGGAGCCGACGGTGGGCACGATGCACTTCTCGCTGACGTCTATGCCTAAGAACCGCTTCAGGAAAGCCTTGCCGGCCTTCTTGAGACGGGGCACTCCGAATATGGGCGGATACTGGTTGGCCACGCCGCTGCGCAGGGCCTCGATCTCGGCCTCCACGCCGTCAGTCTCGGCAGGCAATCCCGGATTGCCCAATTCAAGATGGACAACCGGCTCGCCCATCTGGTCTTCCAATGCATGAGCCAACGAGTTGATCTGACGTATCGTGGCGCCGGACAGGTCCATGATGGACAGTTCCTCCACCAGCGCGTTGAATTCCTGTTCGTTTATCGGAAACATGGTATGTATTATTTAAGGAGATATGTTTTCTATCGTATTTTTTATCGTAAGGCACCCGGCTTATTTCGTCTGCAGTGCCATTTCGCGACCGCGGCGGAACGCTGCTATGTTGGCCTCCACCACCTGCGGTCCCTTGCGGCCGAACAGTCCCTCTATGGCTTTCTCTATCTTGTCCTGCGGGATGTCGACGAATGGCGAAGACGCGCCTAACAGCACTAAGTTCGAGCTACGCGCCGACGCAACTTCCTTGGCTACGGCCTCCATGTCGAAGGCCACCACATGACCGTGCTTCTGCAGCTCGGCCTTGACGGCCTCCAAGTCGGGATAATTGTCGATATTGACGAAGGGCAGCGTCGAGGTCACTATCCACCCCTTGGGCGAGAGATAAGGAAGGTAACGCAAGGCCTCCATCGGCTCCATCGACACGATCAGGTCGGCCGCTCCCTTCGGTATCAGGTCGGAATGAATGGGTTTGGAACTTAGACGCAGATTGGACTGCACGTCGCCGCCGCGCTGGCTCATGCCGTGCACCTCGGCCTGCTTCAGATACAGATCGTCGGCCAATGCCGCCGACCCGAAAATGGTGGCTATGGTCAATATGCCCTGACCGCCTACACCGGCTAATATTATATCGCTTTTCATCGTAATTCCTTTCTTAAGTTGTTATTTCCCTTATTTCTTGGCGCTTGCATGGCGTCGGGCCGTCTGGATACATTCACGGCGCGAGATTATCACCGACAGTCCGGGATACTGCATCTCCTCCTCGAACAGGTCGCGGATCTTGTCGTGCAGTTTGGGCAGCGAGTCAATGGTGCGCACATGCGCGGGGTCGGCACCCAGTCCGAGGCATATCTCCTCCAATTTGCCGGTACCCTGCGAGTCCTGGCCCCCGGTCATGCCGGTAGTCAGGTTGTCGGATATCACAACCACGATGTTGGAATTCTCGTTGATGGCGTCCAGCAGTCCGGTCATGCCGGAATGGGTGAACGTGGAGTCGCCTATTATGGCCAGCGACGGGAACTGTCCTGCGTCGGCCGCGCCCTTGGCCATGGTGATGGAGGCGCCCATGTCCACGCACGAGTCAATGGCGTTAAATGGTTTAAGGAATCCGAGTGTATAGCATCCTATGTCGCCGAACACCTTGGCGTCGGGATATTTCTCCAATGCTGCGTTCATGGCGCCGTACACGTCGCGGTGACCGCAACCCTGGCACAATGCCGGCGGACGACCCACTACATTCTCGGGTGCATTCCCCTCCTTATGCGCTTTCAGCCCGGCAGCTTCGGGACGCAGTGCCTTGATGGTTCGCGCCACCTCGTCCGGTGTAAGTTCGCCGTCGCGTACCACATGGCCGTTCAGCTTGCCGTAGATGGTCTTGCCGTCGTATAGGAGTCCGCCCATCTGACGCTCGATGAATGGCTGGCCTTCCTCCAGTATAAGGATGGCGTCACTCTCGTCACGCAGGTGCTTAAGCATCTTGACCGGCAGCGGATACTGCCCTATCTTAACCACGCTGAACGGCACTTTGCCGCCGAACACTTCCTGAAGATAATTGTATGCTATGCCGCTCGCCACGATTCCCAAGGAGTGGTCCTCACCCTCCTCAAGCCGGTTGAACTGCGACTTTTCTGATTCATATACGAACTTCTCCTGGTCCTTGATCAGCTGGCGGTTGCGTTCGCGCGACACCGCCGGCATCAGCACCCACTGGCGAGGATTGGCCGGATAGTGCAGATGGTTTTCCAGATCGGCCTCGTTCTCGGTCTCCACTACCGCACGCGAATGCGACAGACGCGTCACCATCCGGACCAATACGGGGATATGCAGATGCTCGGAGAGTTCGAATCCCTTGCGGGCCATGTCGTAGGCTTCCTGCTGATTGCTCGGCTCAAGCATGGGCATCATTGCGAAATCTCCATAAAATCGCGAATCCTGCTCGTTCTGCGAGGAATGCATCGAGGGGTCATCGGCCGAGATTACCAACAGACCTCCGTTGGCGCCCGTCATGGCCGAGTTCACGAACGGATCGGCCGCCACGTTCAGGCCCACGTGCTTCATTGACGTGATGGCGCGTTTGCCGCAATACGACATACCCAACGCTGCCTCCAGCGCGGTCTTCTCGTTGCTCGACCAGTGGCAGTGTATGCCGCGGCGACGGCTCTCCTCGTCGCCCTGTACATATTCCATAATCTCAGTGGAGGGAGTTCCGGGATAGGCATACGCGCCTGACAGTCCCGCCTTGATTGCTCCCAGCGCCAGGGCCTCATCCCCAAGCAGCAGACGTTTTGTTCTCATGGTATCAGATTTAGATTCATCCAGCACGGGCTTAGCCCGCGTTGCGAATAATAATTGCAAATATAATCAATATTTCGTAACTTAGCAAAAATTTTCAGAGAAGTTGTTTAAACTGATTTTTATGGCAAGATTTATTAAGGTTTCGGAGCAGCCTTGTTCGATTGAAGAGAGAGCAACCATGCGGTTGGTCTCGATGAAAGCGGACAAAGATGCCCGAAATATTAATAAAGATTGCCATAAAGTTAACAATTTCAATATTTCTCACGTTACGTAAATTAGTTAAAACAACTTCACCACATCTAAAATAATTATGATAAAAAGAATTTCGATCATTCTTGTACTCTCCCTGTTGACAGCCCTGTCGTGCGTAGCCGAGCAGGTGACGTGGAGTTATAAAATATTGGGAGACGACACTCCCACCCCGTCCATCCAGATCACGGCCGCCGTCGAGCCGGGATTCCATCTGTACGCGCCCAATACTCCTGACGGCGGCGGACAACCTCTGGAATTTCATTTCGACGTGAAGGGATGCACCCTTGACGGCGCTCCCAAAGTCAACAAGGCTTACACCAAGGAATACAACGACGTGTTTGAGGTTGACGAATACTTCTACACCGGCACCGTGACCTTCACCCAGAAGCTGAAGGCAGCCGCCGACAAATGGGAAGTAAAGGCTGAAGTGAAGGGTCAGGTATGCGACGAGCAGGGATGTTTCCGCGTTCTTGGCTCGCATGCGTTCAAGGGCACGGCGCCCGTGACCGAGGCGGTCAAGAAGGAAGCCGAAGCCTTGAAAGAGGCTGAGAAAGAGAAGATAGACAGCGAGGTTGAGGCAGTAACGGCCATGACCGACTCGCTGCAGGGTTCGGAGGCGTTAATGACTCCTGCGGCCAACATGAGCGGAGTCAATGCCGGCAAGTGGTGGGCAAACGTAGAGGCCGAGATCAACGTGTTCAAGGAAGACCCCGTGCAGCAGTCGCGCTCGCTGTGGTACATATTCATCGCCGGATTCATCGGCGGTCTCATAGCATTGGTGACGCCCTGCGTGTGGCCCATGATTCCCATGACCGTCTCCTTCTTCCTGAAGGGCAACAAGACGCGCCGCAAGGCCATCACATCGGCCATGGTTTATGGCGGTGGCATCGTGGTGATCTATGTACTGTTGGGACTTGTGGTGACGGCCATATTCGGAGCCTCGGCGCTTAACGAGCTGGCCACCTCGGCCGGATTCAACATCGCATTCTTCATCCTCCTTGTAATATTCGCCATCTCGTTCATGGGCGGCTTCGAACTGACGCTCCCCGCCAAATGGACCAACCGCGTGGACTCCAAGGTGGATTCCACCACCGGTTACCTCTCCATATTCTTCATGGCGTTCACCCTCTGCCTGGTGTCGTTCAGCTGCACCGGTCCCATCATCGGCACTTTGCTGGTTGAAGCCGCGGCCACGTCCAACTTCATCTCGCCGGCCGTGGGTATGTTCGGTTTCGCACTGGCTCTGGCCATTCCGTTCACGCTGTTCGCCTGCTTCCCGACAATGCTTAAGTCCATGCCCAAGTCGGGCGGCTGGATGAATACGGTCAAAGTGGTGCTCGGATTCCTTGAGCTGGCCCTGGCGCTGAAGTTCCTGTCGGTGGCCGACTTAGCTTACGGATGGCGCATCATGGACCGCGAGGTGTTTCTGTCGCTGTGGATCGTGATATTCGGGCTGTTGGGCTGCTACCTGCTGGGCTGGATCACTCTGCCGCATGACGACAAGGTGGAACGTATCGGCGTCACGCGCTTCTCGCTGGCCGCAATCTCGCTGGCATTCGCCATATATATGGTACCCGGCCTGTGGGGCGCGCCGCTTAAGAGCATCAGCGCATTCTCCCCTCCGATGTACACCCAGGACTTCAACCTATACACCGGCGAGACCCACGCCCAGACCGACGACTACGACCAGGGCATGGCATTGGCAGCTCAGCTCGGAAAACCCGTGCTCGTGGACTTCTCCGGCTATGGCTGCGTCAACTGCCGCAAGATGGAGGCTGCCGTGCTCACTGACACTGATGTAAAGAATACGATCGACAATGACTTCGTACTCGTCACGCTGATGGTAGACGACAAGAAGCCTCTGCCCGCTCCCATCAAGGTCAAGGAACTGGATGGTCAGGAAACCACCCTGCGCACCTATGGCGACAAATGGAGCTATCTGCAGCGCTACAAGTTCGGCACAACCTCCCAGCCGTACTACGTGATTCTCGACAACGACGGTATGCCGTTGAACCACAGCTACGTTTACGACGAGAACGTGTCCAGGTACAAGGACTTCCTCAAAGGCGGCCTGGAACGTTACGGAAAGGAAACCGCGAAGTGAGACACGCAGGACTGATATTCTCCGGACTGATGCTGGTCAGCGTCTGCGTCCCTATGGGCGCCCAGACGCTGACCAAGCGCTATGTGGAATTAGCGGATTCCGCCGACTTCTACATGAAGCGCGAACAGTGGCGCAACGCGGAGCGCGTCATCGTCACGGCGTTGCGCCATGAGCCTGCCAATCCGAGCAACTGGCTGCTATGGTCCAACCTCGGCGTGGTCCGTACCCATACCGACGACTACAACGGCGCCATGGAGGCATATAACGTCGGACTGGCATCGGCGCCTAAGTCTACTGTATTGCTGTCCAACCGCGCCTGGACCCAATTGTCGTTCGGCCACCGCGACGAGGCCCTTAAGGACATAGACGCCACGCTGACACTCGATTCGCTGCAGGCTTGGCCGCTGAAGATGCGGGGTCTGTTGCGGCTCTCACATCCCGACAGCGCCGAGCGCGACCTGCTGAAAGCCGATGAGCTGTCACCGCGCGATCCGGCTGTATTGGCAGGACTCGGCGACATCTGCGCGGCGCGGGGCGCCCTGGACAAGGCTCTGTACTATTATGCCAAGTCGCTCGACATAGAGCCCGACGAGGACGTGACATTCAAACAGCTGCTTATCCTGACGGATCACGGCGATTTCCGTCAGGCACAGGACAAAACCATAGCCGCCCTGGCTAAGTGGCCGAAAAACCCGAACCTGCACATAGTGCGCGCCATGCAACATCGAAAAAACTACCAGCAGGACGCCGAACTGAAAGAAAAAAATCTTGCTTTAGCCTACGGTGCTGATCCACTTTTAGTTGACCGGCTGTTGGGTCAAAAATCGTCAAAAAAGTGAAAAAATCTTATTGACAAGGTATCGAATTTCTGACAAATTTTCACTAACTTTGTACCCGTTTTCGCAAAACCTCATGGAAAGACTGGCACTACATATTGAATATCTGCTGCTGCGTCACGACTGCGTTGTCGTGCCGGGATTCGGCGCATTTATCAATGTGTATCACAGCGCGTTAGAGGATTCCAAAACGCACAGTTTCCAGCCCATGACCACGGAGGTAAGGTTCAATTCGGCACTGAAGCACAACGACGGAATGCTGGCCACAAGCTATGCGCGTCGCGAGCGCGTGTCGTATGCCGAGGGGCGCGAGATGGTACGCGTCGCGGTCTCCGACCTGCTGGACACCCTGGCGCTTGAGGGCGAAGTATCCATCGGACGTATCGGACGCATCCGCACCGATAAGTCCGGCAACCTCACTTTCTATCCTCTGCTCACCCCCCACAGGCTGTCGGCAGCCTTGGGATATCTACCCGTTAAGTGTCACGCTCCGGCGATTGAGGTAGCTCCGGCGGCTGCAGTTACCGCAACAGAGACCGTAACTGCCGAACCGGCAGTGGAGAATCCTATTAAGAAATTCGACACAGACAGGAATTACTACATACCTATTAATAAGATGTTCGCTCGTATGGCTGCATCGTTCGCGGTTGTGGCCGTCCTGTGCCTGTCGCTGATACTCCCCTTCACGCGCGATTACCACGAGGATCAGGCGTCGGTGGTGCCCGTCAAGGCCATCACCACAGCCGTGACCAAGGCTTCGCAGCAGATTCAGGCCGTGGAACAGCCCGCACCCGCAACTGAACCGGAGGCCGAGCCGGCTCCTCAGCCTAAGACATGGCACCTGGTTGTCGGAACATTCCGCAGCCAGGACGAAGCCGATAACTTCATCTCCTCTAAAAATGACAGCCCCTACGAACTGCATACCGTAGCATCCAAGCGGATGGTGCGCGTCGTGGCCATCAGCGCGACCGATAAGGAGACGCTGCTGCCCGAGCTGAACTCGCCGGAATTCCAGTCCGCCTTCCCGCAGGCCTGGATTTTCCATCAGCAGTAAGGCATCGCTCATTAAATCCGATAAATTTAGTGAAATCAGTAAGCAGTTAGTAATAAGGAAGTAGAGAAAACAAGGCGTTAAAAAGTTAAGAAAATTGCCAAAAAAGTTTGGTAGATTCAAAAAAAAGCAGTAACTTTGCAACGCAAAAAGGGAAAACGACCTCCCTGATGAACGCGAAAATAGCTCAGTTGGTA
>DESI01000086.1:0-43122 GCA_002361235.1 Porphyromonadaceae bacterium UBA3318
TATCGCTGACTGTCTCAAACAGAATATCGCTGACTGTTCCGGGCCGAATATCTATGGATGGTTTCTGAGGGAATGGCGGCTGAGACCGCAGTCAGGCGAGGACGGCGACCTGAGCGGGCGTGAATACGAAGGCGCCCGGAGTGCCGGAGGTCATGGTCGCGATCATGGGGTCGGCACCCATACGCTGCTGCAATGGGGCGGTGAATAAGGTGTTAAAAAGTAGAAAATGGTAAGTCGGGCGCAATAAGTGGGGCTGGGGAGTTCAATTATTACGGCATTTCGGTTCATAATTATTAATTTTGCAGCGTAAAATAACTTACATGCATGAACATTAAGATCCATATATCGGCTGCCATGTTGCTTTGCTCGGCCGTAGCGGCGGGTGCGCAAACAAAATCCGCGGACGACACGCTTCATGTCAGTTATCTGGAGGAGGTGACGGTGACGGGGACTTCGGCCCACCAGCGCATACGCGAAATCCGCGCGGGTACGGAGCGGCTGGAACTGTCTAAGCTGGCCCAGACCCCGGCGATGTTAGGCGAGAACGACCTGCTGCGTTCGCTGTCGCTGATGCCCGGCGTCCACAGCGAGGGAGAAGGGGGCGGAGGTTTCGAGGTGCGCGGAGGCACATCGTCGCAGAACTTGGTGCTTCTGGACGGTATAACGCTGTACAATCCGTCGCATGTGATGGGCATATTCTCCACGTTCAATTCCGACGCCGTGTCGCGCGCCACACTGTTCAAAGGCCCCATCCCTGCCTGTTACGGAGGCGCCACTTCGTCGGCGCTTGAGACCGATCTGGCTCCCGGCAATATGAACGCCTATCACGGCTCGCTGACCGTAGGCCTGCTTATGGCCAAGATCAAGGCCGCAGGACCGATCGTGAAAAACAGACTGTCGTTTGCCGTCACCGCGCGACGTTCGTATGTCGACGCCTTTCTGCAGATGGTGCCCCAATACCGTAAGACAATCATGAATTTCTATGACGTCACGGCCAAGATAAGGTTCGTCCCGCGTCAGGGCGACTGTCTCGACCTGTCGTTCATGACGGGGCGCGACAACATGGCGATCAAGAATGTGATGGGTATGCGCTGGGGCAATCTCGGCGCGTCGCTGTTGTGGCGCACACATGCAGGCGACCGGTGGCAGTTCAGGACCACCGGCAGCTTCACGCACTATAGTCCCGACATGGACATGACGGTAATGACGAACGACCAGCGCATCTTCGAATATATCCGCGACTATTCTCTGAACTTCGGCGCCACATACCGTGTCAACGACAGTCAGCATCTGGAGTTCGGACTCAGAAGCCAGCTGTTGCGTGTCAAGTCGGCCGATGTGCGCATCAACGGGCACCGTCAACGTGATATACGCAGTGGTATGCAGAACGGCGTATGGGTCACGTATACCGGCGAGTTCGGGTCGCATTTCGCCACCGAGGCAGGTGTGCGCCTGAGTTTGTTCACGGCGTCGGGAGGCGACCGGCTCAACAGATTCGCGTCCCTGACCGAACCGCAGCCGGAATTCAAATCCAAGACATATCTGAATGTCGAGCCACGCGTCAGCCTTAAATACAGCATCGACGCAAACCATAATCTGAAGGCCGGGGCCGGAATCTCCACACAGAACCTCCATGCGCTGCGTGCCAACACCACCAGTTTCCCCTTCGACCGGTATATGCTTACGTCGGCACTGGTGAAACCGGAACGCAGCACGCAGTACAGCGTGGGCTATAGCGGCGCGACGCCCTCGGGGGATTTCGACTGGAGCGCGGAATGCTATTACAAGGCTATGGCCAACGTGTATGACTACCGCGACGGCTGCGGCATGTTTTCGGCTGTCAATATCGAGAGCATAGTCCTCGGAGGCAAAGGGCGCAGCTACGGACTGGAACTGATGTTCCGCAAAAACACCGGACGCCTCACAGGCTGGGTGTCGTACACACTGTCCAGGACGCAGTCGCGCATCGAGGGCATCAACGGCGGGCGATGGTATGCGGCCGGCAACGACCGGCGCCATGACTTCACCGTTACCGCCATCTATCAGTTCAACGACCGCTGGAACGTGTCGGGTGCGTGGGTGTACAGTTCCGGACAACCTCTCACGGCTCCCGACGTGAAGTATGAACTGTCGGGCGTGACCTGTTATTATTATTCGGAGCGCAACGGTTACCGCACTCCCGACACCCATAGGCTCGACCTCTCGGCCACGTATCGGCACACAGGCAGAAAATTCACCTACGAATGGTCGTTCGGCGTCTATAACGCCTATTGCCGTTACAATCCATACGTGGTGTATTTTGAGGACGACCCCTCCAAACCTTCGGGTACGCGGGCTGTGCAGCAGTCGCTGTACGGCCTCATTCCCTCGGTGTCATACACATTAAAGTTTTAAGAAATGAGGATTAATACCCTGATATATAGAACCGCATTGGCTTTAGTAAGTGTGGCGATGGCCGTGTTGGCAGCAGGATGCGAGAAGGAGCTTGACTTCAAGTATCACGACATAGAGGCGTTGACCGTGATAGAGGGCACGCTGACGGAAAGCGGCGCGGACGTCACCATACGGCTGACCACGCCGATGGACGAGCCGATGGACCGTACCTGTCTCACTGACGCGCAGGTGACGCTCAGTGACCTTCATACGGGCGAAAGGACCGTGCTGACGGCAGACGACCTGGGGCATTACCGCTCGGGAGCGGCAGGGGTGCCTGGCCACGAATACCTGCTTACCGTCAGCCGCGACGGTAAGGAATACACGTCTGCGTCCCTGATGCGCCGGGCGCCGAAGATAGAGGGGCTGGAGTTCAAATGGATTTCGATGCCGTACGATGACGTGGCGGCGTTGCAGGTGGCGATCGCCGACTCCGATCCCACGGCCTACGGCGACTGTTACTGGATCTGGATATACCGCAACGGCGAGTTCTATAAATGGAGCACCGTTCAGGATGATCGGGCCATAGACGGCGTGCTGTATGAGAGCGTGAACACGACACGCAAGGACGAGTCGGCGGAGGACGAGGACGACCTGCTTGTTGACGGCGACGAAGTGCGCGTCACGGTGGCGCAAGTCTCAAAGGCATTCTACGACTATCTGAACGCCATGTCGTCCGACAGCAACGGCCCGCGCATGTTCGAGGGGGATATGTGCTTAGGCTATTTCCTGGCCGCCGGTGTGTCGGAATCCGCCATCGTATTCCATCCCGACCTGATAGACCACGCCAAGTAGGGACGGAAACTGATGAAGTTCAATTCCGATTGAAGAAATCGGAGCGGATAATCCGGTCGGACATCGTGCGGACGGGTGCCCAATAGGCGTCGTCGCGCTCCGGAATGGAATCCGAAAGCAACGAACGTCCCAGTCCGCGATAACCGCCCGCGGTGTCAACGCCCATTATATCGAGAACCGTGGGGAACACGTCGGACTGCCACGTGCGCGTGGTGATACGCTTCGTCACGCCTGTGTTCAGGGCCATGAAGCAGATGGGCTTTTTGCGGTTGGCGTTGTCCTTATAGTCCACGTCATGGTCAGACGCAATCACGATAACTGAATTGTCATAAAGACCAAGTCGCTTCAGCCCGTCGAGGAATCTGTTCAATTCGGAATCAAAATATTTTAAAGACAAGTAATACCTCTGTTCGATATCAATATCCGTTACTCCGTTCCTGAATTCCGGGACGCCGGTGTCTGCGAATGGGAAATGCATTGATAATGTTGTAATTTCCGCATAAAACGGCTGAGGAATATTCTTAATGGTATTCAGTGCGAATGTAAACACCGCGTTGTCATCTCCATTTCCCTCGCGACATAATCCTGCAGATTCAAGGTCTCTTTTTTCGTAGAGCCGATTGTATCCGAAAGCCGCGTTGGTGGCCACATGATTCCACACGCCTCCGCTCTCCACTATGAATTCCACAGAATGTTTCTTTTTCAATAATTTAGCAAGAGAGGGATATTGGTTTTTGTCGAACTGTAAAACGGTCATGTCCGATTCGATAGGGAGGAGTCCGGTGTTATAAATCAGCTGACCGTCGCTTGATCCTCCGGATTTAATCTGTGGTATCATGTCGGTTGAGGCTATGGTTCCGGGCGTTTTCAGCAGTGAATCAAGTGTCGGAGTTATGCTCCGTCCGTTCATGAGATGACCTATGGCTTGGGAGTTAAGGGACTCGACTATGATAAAGATTAAATTCTTATCTTTGTTATTCCGGGTTAATTCTGCGGCCACAGTGTCGGCAAGTGTATTCAATCGGGCCTGATCCGACAATGTCTTTTCTATTTCCTCTATTTGTTCATGTGTCAGTTCGATCCGTGTGTTGATGGTTGCCGCGTTACGGATCTGTCGCACAAAATACATTGTGGCACCGTCATATAGTGCCTGATATTTATTGAAAACGATCGGGCTGGTATAATTTTTTACGAATTTGGAGAAATCGTAATCGATGCCGTTGGCGTTGCTGTACCGTTGTTTGTGGATATAGCAGACGCATACGGTCATCAGCCAGACCGCGATTGATCCGAAGAAGGCTATCAGCTTATGCCTTAAGGACAATGCGGCGTGAACCGGCACTTTGAATCTGACGGCCATGACAGTGTAAGCCGCGGCAATGGCTATGATCACGACATCGAGCCGGGATATGTGGGGAATGGCGCCCTCGAATACAAAATGATTCCAGTTCGACGTGTTGAAAATGGCCGACAACGGCAGCAGGTCGCCCCAGTACCTGTAATATAATGCTGAGGCAATCAGCAAAATGGACAGAATCCAGATAATCGCCACGGCATACCATCGTCCCTTGCGCCCCATCAGCCACATAGGCGAGCACAGCAGGAAGGCGTCGCCGATGAAGTAGGTGATGTTGTATGTTACGCGCATCTCATATCCGACGCTGACCGAGAACAATATGAATATCAGCCAGAGAACGAATATGGACAGCAGGTTGAAACCGACCTGCGGATTTATCTTATTCAGGAATTTCATGACGGGTTGTTATGACACAATGAGGGCATTCCGGGTGGGAGGTTCACCCGTATTATAACGCTAAAAATCATTAGTGTGGTATGTGTCCCGGACGTTACAGGTCGTAGAACAGGTCGAGCAGCTGGGCGCGGTACACCTTGCTGATCTTGATGGGCGACAGGTCGTGGTAGGGAGGTACCAGGCGGCATTCGTTGCCCGAGATCATGGAGATGTATGCCACGTTCACGATGTAGCTCTTGTGGGTGCGTACGAACTGCGGCCCGTATTTCAGGATGGTGTCGGCGGTGGTGTTGCGTTTCAATATGATGTGCTGCAGGGTGTTTAGCACCACTTCCCACAGCTTGCGGTCGGTGTCGTAGCGGAAGAATACTATGTCCTTGGGAAACAGTATCATCCGGTCGTTGGTGATTGTCGTGACCGATATCCCTGCGGGTGCGCCCGGAATGATGAGTGACGACGACAGACGCTCGGCCGGGTCTGTAGCCTGACGCTTGCCCGACACGGCCATGCGGTAACGGTTCATGATCAGTTCCAGCTCCGAGGTATCGTATGGCTTGAGCAGGAAATCGAAGGCCTCCATGCGTAAGGCCTGCATCAGATACTTGTTGTAGGTGGTGTAGAACACAATCTTGCAGTCCTGAGGCACCACCGTCTTGAGGCGTGGAATGAAATCGAGGGCCGACTGGTCGTCCAGCTCGATGTCGAGGAATATGAGGTCGGGTTTGAGCGCCGAGGCGGCGCCTAACAGCTGGCGGGCTCCCGACACGGTGCCGCACACCTCGACCCAGTCGTAATTCGACAGGTCTTTTGCTACGATCTGACGCGATGGGGCGTCGTCGTCAACTATAAGCACGCGGGTTTTCTGAGGTGTGTCAGCCATGGATATTGAAATTGAAGTCGGTGGGTATGAATAGTGATGCCCGGTATCCGGGAAGTCCGTTGTCGAGCGTGCAGGGCTGGATGTCGAAGCGTATCTGCACGCGTTTCTTCTCGTTGATGATCTGCAGCAGGTTCGCCACAATTTTCAGTCCCTGGCGCGTGGAGTCGCACGATGGCGGTGCGTCGGGCGCCGTATTGTTCAGCACGTCTATCACATAGCAGCCGTTGGCGCGGCGCACGTCGATGTCGAGTATCCTCGGGTCTGACTCCGGCAGCGAGGCGAAGCCATGCTTGAAGGCATTTTCCACGAATATCATCAGCACCATCGAGGGGAGGAACACCTTCTCCGGGTCGATGTCCGGCTCTATGTATTTGTTGTAGGATACCGGCACCGAGACACGGTCGGATTCGAGCGACACATAATCGTCAACGAAATCCAGGTCCTCGGCCAGCGACACATATACTTCCGACACGATGACCGACTGACGCCGCAGCAGGCGCACCAGGGCGTCGAGATGTGATGGCAGGCCCTGTTCGCGGCGCACAATCTCGTGGTTCAGTATGTTGTAGATGAAGTGCGGGTTGATGCGGGCGCGCAGGGCTTCGAGCCTGAGGTCCATGATGCGGTGCAGCATCCGTTCCTCGCGGTGACGCGCCATGCGGCGCATCTGCACTATCACTATCACCAGCAGCACTATCACTACCAGCGAGACGGCACCCACCACGTAGTCGCGGGTCAGCAGTTTCTTGTGCATCTCCAGGTCCTTGGACATGGCCATGAGGCGCGAGTCGCGTTCAAAGCGCATCTGGCGCTCGGAGGCGCTCATGCGCAGCGCGTAGTTGCGTATGGAGTCCTCGTACTGCGTGTATTGCGTCATGGCGTCCAGCGCCTCGCGCCATTGGCCGGTGGCGGCGTAATAATCCCTGACGAATTCCAGGCGTTCGTGTACCTGCTCGGGCCGCAGGGAGGCGCTGCGCGACTTCCAATCGGCCAGCATGGCCGACACGTTGCCGTAATGGCCGCGCATGTTCTCCAGCTGCAGCCGCTGGGTGCGCAGATGTTCCTGTACGTATGCGCTGGGCTGCACGTTGGTGAAATAATCTTCGGTAAGTCTCAGCAGCGAATCGGCCTTGACGTCCTGGCCCGAGTGCAGGTAGAGGTCGGTCATGTTGGCGCGGCAGAAATTCCGCTCCCATTCCAGTTCCGGCCTGTCCATCAGGAATGTGTCGAGCTGCAGGAACAGACGCAGCGATTCGGGATACTTTTTCTGCACGAAGTAGTCGTGTCCCCGGTTGTTGAGGTAATGGAAACGGTCGTCGGCCGACATTACGGGCAGATATTCGGCGGCTCGGTCCCACCACCTGCGGCTCTGGTCGAAGTCAAGCAGCTCGGTATAGGTAGAGGCGAGTCCGATGTACTGCGGCACCCTGTATCGGTCGGAAAGTCCTGCCGAGTCGGCCACCTGGATGGCGCGGCCGAACCAGAAGGCGCTGAGGTCGTAATTGCCGTTGTTGCGGTAGGCCCCGGCCAGGTTGAAATATGCGTCCGATTGGGTCGCGGGGTCATGCAGGTCGGCGAATTCCTTGATGGCCTGTTTGTAATAGTAGATGTTGGAGTCAGGGTTGTAGGTGAAGCGTGTGTAATACCCGGCGCGCGAGGAATGGACTTTCCCCTGCAGCAGACGACGCATCGGCGTGCGTGGCACCCGTGCCAGATAGCAGTCGATTGAATCCAGCTCGCGCAGCAGTTCCGCCTGACGGCCCCCGTAGTAGGATGCGATGGCCTGCTGGGTCAGCGCGCCGTAGAATGCATCGGAATCCCGGGCCTCGAGGGCCTTGCGTTTGTGTGTTTCTATTATCATCAGCGCGGAATCAATCTGTCCGCGTTCAAGTTCATTGGCCACTTCCTGTCCGAATCTTTCGTACAGGTTGGTCTGGCGGTCATTGCGTCTGCAGCCGATAACCGTCAGAATCATAATGACATAAACCGTTAGTCTAAACCTTTGCATGGTATGCGGTAGTGTCGTTAGTATCGTGTTTATGTTTTGATATACCGTGTTATTGTTTCTGTATAATCACGTGTCGGTTACAAAATTAGCAAAAAATGACGTAATAGAAAAATGCGCGTGAAGGTCGATAATGCCGTTCGGTAGTGGAAATTAGCCTCTTATCGGAGCTGTGGGGCGTTTTGGTGGCGATTTTTAAGAAAACAATAGTATAAGGTTATGGCACCGTTTGGTCGGAGACCATGTTTCTCAATAACCCCACGATGGACGGGGACAGCGTCAGCTGGCGCCGGCCTTCGTGGGGACAAGGACGTAAGAACACCGCTTGGTCGGAGACCATGTCTCTGGCCTATGGTATGGACAATGTAGTGATATGAATGGCAGTACAGCGGCATGGTCTCCGACCAAGCTGTCATAAGACATGAGACACCCCACGAAGGCTGTCGGAACGCTTCGCGCCCTCCAGCCATCGTGGGGTTAATGAAAAACAGCCTCTCCGAGGCAGACTCTGTATGCGAGATTACTTCACCAGCACTTTCTTACCGTTGACGATGTAGATGCCCTTTGCCAGACCGTTGACGGCGTTGGCGGATTCAACGTTGTGGCGAACCACGCGACCGGCCAGGTCATAGACGTTCACGACCTTATTCTCGGCAGCGATGCCGGCGATGCCCGAACCTGTATCGGAGGGATAGTAAACCTTGACCACATTGGCGCCAGTGCAGTTGATGATGAATTCCTTGTCAGCGGCCACTGCCGTCACGAATTCAGGGGTGATGGTGTAAGTAACGGTCTTGCCTTCGTTGGAAGCCTCGCTGGGGAATTCCTTACCTGCCCAGTTCTTGTCGCACAGCTGAGCCCATTCGGGAACGGCGTCAAACTCTACTGCCACTTTGGCAGTGCCTTCGGGAATTACGGTAAATACGGAAACACCGGGGACGCGTGCGCCGTAAGCAGCCACGCCCTTAGCGTCGAACTCTCCTGTCTTCGTGATCTTGGTGCAGACGCAATTTCCATCGCCCGACAGGAAAAACTGGCCGCCGCAGTTGTCGATCATTTCCTGAGTTACACCCACTGTTACAGCACCTGTGGCCATGTCTGTCCGGTTAATTTTGGCTGTGCCGAGCATATTGTTCCAGTCAGAGCCCTTGATCAGGACCTGTGCGCCGTCGGCACCGGCCTCGGTGAAAGTATAAGTCAGGATGTCGCCTGCCTTAACCTTGTCGACAGCGATTTCGGCACCGTTGGTCCAGCCGGAGATCGTGTATTCACCCTCCCACAGGGTCACTTCTGCGGCATTGACGCTCAATGCCATGGCTGCCAGGGCAGCTGCGCTAAGTAATTGTTTGATTATAATGTTTTGTTTAGGTATTGTTTGATTATGTGTGATCGTTATTTCGAGTTTTCGATTTTTAGGGTTTATAATGGTCGCTATTGGTGAGTGACGGAGTTTTAAGGTTAAATTTTCGGTACAAAATTATAGGTTTTAGCGTATAAATGTTAATACTATTTTGTCCCATATTGACGCAATTCCGTTTGTGGACGGTATAAAATGTTATTTAACAATGCTTATTTTCGTCATTTAAAGTTCGCATGTTGGATTTATTAAGATTTCAAGCCACGGAACTGACGGTAAAAGCAAGCAATGTGAGCCTCTCCGAGGCACCAAATTCCGGCAGGAAAATAAGCGACCGAAATTGTTCTGTGCTTTGCCTTCTTTTAATTCCACCATAAATCTTTTAATTCCACCATAAATCTGCGAAACTTATTTTCGTCATCTTACGGAATTAAGCAGTTCGGGCGAGGGGCATGTGTAGTTGTCGATACCGAGATTCACCTGTCTCAGTTCGTCAAGGGTATGTACGGCGGGCGTGACGAAATCGGGCATCGGCAGCGAATGGAACGTGGCGAAATATAGCAGGCATGCCTCTTTCCACCATTGTGCGTCGCGCACCTGCGTATGCATACGCCGCTGCACGTCCTGCCACAGATCCAACTTTCCTTTCGACTCAAAATAGGGCTTGAGGCTGTCCCATTCGCGCAGCATATCCTGAGCAGTCTGATAACCGCGCTCGTAATGACGGCACAGGGCTGTCCATACCGTGTCGCCGCTTTTCAGCTTATAGTCCCAGGGAAGATGATGGAACCAGAGAATCAGGTTCTCGGGGCAAGTCCCGGCGTCGGCATAAAGTCTGGCCGGCGAGTCGGGATATTGTGCGGTGGCGTCGCTGCCGGAGGGGGAGCGGTCGAAACCGATGCCTGTGGAATCGGCGCGGTGGTAATAGCTCGGCATCCAGTCGGGACGCGCGCCGGGGATGTCGCACCACGGTTCCGGTCCGTAATGATGGCCCCAGGCGAACAGATGGTGCAGACCCATCGGCATCATGTAGTCCACCACAGCCTCGCGCGAGCGCAGCATGATGTCCTTGACGCGGGTCTTCACCTCAGGTTCGGTGATGCCGAGGTCCCGTACAATCCATTCGTCGGCTATCGAGTCGGGCGAAAGGGTAGGATCCCACGCCATGCGGCCGAATGCGTATAGGTTGGCGCGTCCGAAGGGATGTCCCGTAAAATTGGCCGCATCGCCGATGTTGGCCACGCCGGCTATGGCGTTGTAGCGGTCGGGCGCGGCGGTTTCGAAAAATTCCTGCCACATAGGCGCCAGGTACGCAAGGTGGTTGCTGTGACCCAAGTATTCCTGCGTTATCTGCAGCTCCGGCATCAGGGTGGTGCCCGGCATGTCGAGCAACAGGGGGCTGACCGGCTCGCGCGGCTGGAAGTCGATGGGGCCGTTCTTCACCTGCACTATGACGTTGGAATCGAACTTTCCGTCCAGGGGCTTGAATTCGGCGTAGGCCTGTTTCGCGCGGTCGGGGTCGGAAGGGGAGTAGACGAAAGCGCGCCACATCACGATGCCGCCGTGCTTCTTCAGGGCGCGGGCCATCATGTTGGCTCCCTGGGCGTGGGTGCGCCCGAAATCGCACGGGCCGGGCTGTCCCTCGGAATTGGCCTTTACTAAGAATCCTCCGAAGTCGGGTATCAGCTTGTAGATTTCGTCGGTTTTCTGCTTCCACCACCGGGCCACGCGCTTGTCCGGCGGGTCGGCAGTGGGTAGGGAATCAAGCTGCATGGGAGCGGCGAAATTGGCCGACAGATATACCCGGATGCCGTAAGGGCGCAGCACGTCGGCTATGGCGGCCACCTTGGGCAGATATTCGTGCGAAAGTATGCGTGAATTGGCATTGACATTGTTCAGCACCGTGCCGTTGATGCCCATAGATGAAATAAGGCGGGCATACTCCTCGTATCTCGGCGATACGGAGTCGGGCAGCAGGTCCCATTGCCACAGGGAGCGGCCGGCGTAGCCACGCTCGATGGTGCCGTCAAGGTTGTCCCAATGGTTGAGGATGCGGCGTTCGAAGTGCGGTTTTCCGGGGAACGCCGATTCGGCCGGAGTCGCGGCGTGTCCGGCCGCGAACGATGCCGCGGCCAGACATGCCGATAATGCCAGTGCCAAACAGTGTCTCATTATTGAATAGACTATTGAATAGACTATTGAATAGACTATTGAATAGGCTCTTGATAGAATAGGCTCTTGGGTTAATCGTCCATACCGTCGATGGTTTTGATCAGCCCGTTTTCGTCATATTCCAGCTCGCACACCTTCAGGCTGCGCAGCCACGACCGGCCTCCGCCGGGTGCCGCGTCGTGATGGAACAGATACCATTTCCCCTTGTACTCCACGATGCAATGGTGGGTGGTCCAGCCAACGACGGGGGTGAGTATCACGCCCTTGTAGGTGAAGGGTCCGTAGGGGTTGTCACCGATGGCATAGCAGATCAGATGGCTGTCGCCGGTGGAATATGAGAAGTAATATTTGCCGTTGTACTTGTGCAGCCAGCTGGCCTCGAAGAACCGGTGCGGGTCGTCGGCGGCGAGGGGCTTGCCCTCCTCGTCA
Source organism: Porphyromonadaceae bacterium UBA3318 (assembly GCA_002361235.1). GTDB lineage: Bacteria > Bacteroidota > Bacteroidia > Bacteroidales > Muribaculaceae > Lepagella. The sequence continues at coordinate 11,825 of DESI01000086.1, forward strand.
ACTACCACCACGGGCTGTGGCTCCTCGGCAAACTGCAGCATGTCGTCCGTCAGACGCACCACGCGGCTGGGCAGCGCCGGCTCTTTGCCCTCGGGCAGACAGGCGTTCTCCAGCGCCTTGTTGTCCTTGTAACGCTGCAGCTGGCCGCCCCACAGGCCCCCGAAGTACAGGTAATATTTACCGTCCTCCTGGAACACGCAGATGTCCATGGAATAGCTGCCGCGGATGGGGTCGGGCTGCGGCACGAACGGACCCTCGGGACGGTCGGCTGTCGCCACGCCGATGCGGAAGATGTCGTTCTTGTCCTTCAGCGGGAAATAGAGGTAATATTTGCCGTCCTTCTCGGCGCAGTCGCAGTCCCAGAGTTGGCGTCCGGCCCAGGGAATGTCGGCTATGTCAAGAGCCTGCCCGTGGTCTGCGACAAGGCCGTTCATCGGGTCGTCGGTGCTGAGCACGTGCATGTCGCGCATCACGTACTGGTCGCCGTTGTCGTTCTCGCAGTCAGCGTCGTTGTTGTCGTGCGAGGGATAGATATAGAGCTTGCCGTTGAATACGTGCACCGACGGATCGGCCATATAGTCGGAGGGGAAGAGGTATCTTTTCGTTGCTTTCATAGCTTGTTTTTTATGACGGTTATTTCGTTTTGTCGGCCTTGTATTCCTCCATGTATTTGTTGAGGAAAGGCTTGATATTGTAATTACGGTCGAGCAGGAGGGGATACTCCCGGCGACCCTTCATGGGCCAGTCGTTTTTCCATGAGTCGCCGTCGCTGACGCCCCATGCCGTGACGCGGGCTATCTTGTCGGCGTTACGCAGGAATATAGACATCACGGAGTCCATGCGTGCGTTCCATACTTTCGATACACTGTCGGGCAATGCCTCGGGGTAGGGATTGAGCAGCTTGTCGTACTCCTCGGTTTCCGAGATGTTGGCGCCGGTGTTGATGGTGGGCAGCGCGCTCATGTCCCATTCGGTGATCGCCACCATGCAGCCCGTTCCGGCGAATGCCTTCAGCGATTCCTCGTATTCCTTCAGGTCGGGATAGTCCATGCCGGTATGGCTCTGCATACCGATCTGGTCCACGCGCAGGCCGCGCTTCTTCATGTCGTTGACGATGCGCACGTATGCGTCGCGCTTGGCGGGGCTGTTCATGCCGTAGTCGTTGATGATAAGCTCGGCGTCCGGATCGGCCTCGTGCGCATATTGGAATGCCAACGGAATATACTCCGGACCGAGAATCTTATAGAAGTCGCTCTCGCGGTACGAGCCGTCGCTCTCGATGGCCTCGTTCACCACGTCCCAGCTCCGGATGCGCCCCTTGTAGCGCCCCATGATGGTGGAGATATGCTCCTTCATGCGCTGTTTCATGGTCTCTGCATCGACGAGATTGCCTGTGGAGTCCTTGGTGAACCAGGGGGCCATCTGCGAGTGCCATATCAGGCAGTGGCCCGTGATGGACATGCCGTTCTCCTCGCCGAACTTGACGAAGCGGTCGGCATCGTCCCAGAAATATTTGCCTTCGGCGGGGTGTATTTCCTCGCATTTCATGCAGTTCTCGGCCACGATGGAGTTGAAGTGCTTCTTGATGGCGGCCACGCCGAGGGTGTCGGTGCCGTTCGACTGGTTTACGTTGATGGCGGCGCCGACAAGGAACTTGTCGCCGAACACGTCCTTAAGGCCCGGTTCGGCCGGGGGTTCAGACTGCTTGCAGCCGACGGCTGCGAGAGCCAGGGCGGCAGCGGCTATGATAGAGTGGGATTTCATCGGGAGTGGTGGGATTAATGGGATTAATGGGAGAGATGGGATGATTGGGAGGTTTGGGATGATTGGGAGGTTTGGGATGATTGGGAGGTTTGGGAAGATTGGGATTAATGGGATTTGTGGCGCGCTTCGATTTCGGCATTGATGCGGTCTATCTTGTCGTCGTCAAGGTCATAGCGCGAGATAATCATTATGGCCACGCCAAGGAGGATGGCCGGTATGACTGCCACGAGCCAGAGAATGCCCTGCTCGGCCATGTGCGTCTGCACCGCGGCATCCTTGTTGAAGCCTACGAAAGCCAGGACGAATCCGGGCACCACGCCGCCAAGTGCCATGCCGGCCTTGTAGAATATGCCGGTTAGTGCGTTGACGATACCCGATATGCGGCGTCCGGTGGTGTATTCGCCGAACGAGATTACCTCAGGCACAAGCGCCCACATATATCCTGTGGCCACGATCACGCCCGTAGACTTGATGAACTGGGCCACGTAGACTATCCACATCTGGTCCTTGAACGCCGGCACCATCGACACTGCGTACAGCATGGCCATGCCCACGATGGCCGTCATCAGGAACACGTAGAACATACCCTTCTTGCCGATGCGTCTTTTGATGGCCGGCACCATGGGCATGAATATGAATGCGGGGATGGATCCGAGGCCCATGAAGATGGACAGCTCCTCGGCTGTGCCGTGTATGTTGTAGTTGATGTAGTATGCTCCGGCGGCGTTGCCGATGGCCATCATGGCGAAGGCGGTGATGAAGAAGAACGCCAGGATGCGCAGGGGCTTGTTGCGCACGAATTCCACCCAGAGGTCGGAAACCTTGACGTTCTCGGTCTCGCTCTTGGCCATCACCACGCGCTCGCGGCACTGCGAGAAGCAGAACACCAGCAAGGCGAGGCCCGTCAGCCCGTATATGCCCATTGTGATGAACCATGCGGAGTCGCTGCTGGAGAGGTCGGTGGTTTCGGAGGGATCGAACAGTTTCAGCACGATTGGAATACCCATGCCGACGGCCAGGCCGCCGATGTTGGCCATGAACATACGCACGGAGGTAAGGATTGTGACCTCCTGCGTGTCGCGTGTCAGCGAGGCATTAAGCGCGCCGTAGGGAACGTTGACCAGTGTGTAGCACATGGACAGACCCACGTATGTGATATAGGCGTAAAGCAGCGAGCCGGAGAACCCGTTCCAGAAGCAGAGCAGCGCGAAACCTGTCAGCGGGATGCCCCCCAACAGCAGGTAGGAGCGGTACTTTCCCCAGCGGGGATTGTGCTTGTCGACGAACGTACCCACCAACGGATCCCAGATCACGTCCACGATGCGGACTATGAGGAACATGATGGCGGCCACTTCGGGCGCGAGGACGTAGACGTTGGTGTAGAAGAACAGCAGGTACATGCTGATGGTCTGGTAGATCAGATTCTGGGCCAGGTCGCCCGAACCGAATCCGATCCGCTGCAGCCATGAGAGTCTGTAGAATCCCTTGGCGGAGTCCTCCCTCACAGTGGCGGGAGCTTCCATTTCGATTGTATTATCCATTGTGATTTGATTTTCATTGGTAATAGCTTTGCTGTCAGTAGCGGTAAAGCTTGACGCGAAGTATCTTGAAGTCGTCAACGCCTATGCGCACGTGACGCCCCTGGTGGGTCTCGTCGCCGTTGGAGTATCTTACGGGCGTGAATGTCCTGCCGTCGGGCGACACGGTCACTTCTGCCACCTCCGCGAGTCCGACGCGCTGCTTGCCGTGCCATTTGGAGTCCGGCTTGCGGTCGCTGCCCGAGTCGAGGAATCCGTCCTCGCCGAGCTTGCGCACAGCCTCGCTCTCGCTATGATGCTCTAATTTCAACACCACGCCCGAACCGGCCAGGATATATTCGTCCGGAGCCGTCTTGATAAGCGCCGCTCCCGTTTCGGGCCATACCGAGCCGTTTGTGGCGCGCGGGTCCCACGGCAGGGTGAATCTAAAGGCTTTCTCTATATCTCTAAAGGAAAGGTGTCCTCTTGGTTCGTTCTCGGGAATCAGTGTGTGTGATTCCGATGAGTTCATGGGCCGCCGCGGCATCCGGTGTGTGGGGGGAGCCACGGATGGATTTTACGTTGCAAAATTAGTTTTTTTTGAAGTATTAAAGTAAATTTAACGTTGCATTTCTATAAATAAACGTAACTTTCGCTTTTTAGTATGTTGCATATATCTTTTATTATGTCACATTTATGTTATACAGCATAAAATCAGCTTTTTTCTCCGTTGCAATTTGGCGGATTTGAAATTTTTCAACTACCTTTGCCGCAAATCTGACTTTGAAGTTGTTTTAAACTAATTTTTATGGTAAGATTAATAAAGATTGCCATAAAGTTTACAATTCTTTTTTATTATACGTAAATTAGTTTAAACAACTTCATTGCACCTCTTGAAACACTCGAATCATGACCGTGACCTATCATCGTAACCTGACGTTTCAGACATTGCGTCTCGCACTGTGCGCAGCGATAATGATAATTGTGTGCGCATCGGCGCGTGCGCAGGAGCCAAGACTGTATACTTCGGACGAGACTCTGTCGTCCGGACTGGTGAACCGTATAGTCCAGGACTCGCGCGGATATATATGGATAGCCACCGAGAACGGTCTGAACCGGTATGACGGCACACGCTTCAAGACATATTATGTGGACGGCGATGGTGGCGGCAATTCGTTGCTTTCCAATTATGTCCGTACCGTTTACGAGACGTCGGACGGTCATGTGCTGGTGGGATGCGTGAACGGCCTGATGGAATATGACCGCCGGAGCGACACCTTCAAGGCGATACCGATGAAATCCAAGGGGAAGAAGGTCAGACCGCATGTGTACGACATTCGCGAGCTTTCGTCGGGCGAGGTGTGGGTGGCCACCGCCGGAGCGGGCCTGTTCAGATACGACAGGGCCGGCAATGAAGCCCGCAGCATCGACAAGGTCAACGCATTGGTGGGTTCGGAGTTCGTGTCGTGCATATACGAGGATTCGTCGCATGTGCTGTGGATAGGTACTGAAAAAAACGGTGTGTGCCGATACTATACGAGCAGCGGCAAGGCCCGGTGCTTCCGTATGCCCGAGCTGTCGGGCAATATAGTGCAGTCGATGGTGGAGGATAACGACGGACGGCTGTATGTGGCCACATACGACGGCGGGATAAACGTGTACGACCGCCGCGAGGAGCGTTTCACGCCGGTGCCGGTGTCGGACGGGACTGCAGTACGGCGTGTGTCGGCGCTGGCGCGCGTCGGGAACAGGATATTGGCCGGCACGGACGGTGACGGCGTCCGGATTCTGGAGGACGGCAGGCTGGTGTCGCGCCTCCCTGTTCCTTCGGCTCCCGAGGGAGGCAGGAAATTGAAGGTGCAGCAGATTCTCGACGACCGCGACGGCAATCTGTGGCTCGGCGTGTATCAGCAGGGCGTTATATGCCTGCCGCGCAAACGGTACAAGTTCGATTATTACGGCAAGATGCAGCATGAGGACAATCCCATCGGTTCGGGTTGTGTCATGGCCGTGTTCAAGGACCGCGACAACACGGCGTGGGTGAGCTGTGACAACGAGGGTATATATCACCTGGACCGGGACGGCAGGCGGTTGAACCACGACATATTGCCGGGTACGGCCATGTGCATGATGCGCGACCGTGACGGCACCCTGTGGGCCGGAACGTATCCGACGGGAGCGTTCCACATGTCGGGGCCCGGATCGTGGAACTCGGTGCCCGGACTGGCCGGCCGAAAGATATACAGCATGGCGCAGGCTCCTGACGGCATGATATACATAGGATCGCTCGACAAAGGACTGGAAATGTACGATCCCTCCACCGGCCGCGTCACCGACTGTCTGGCCTCGGAGCATTGCCGAATGATTCAGGACAACGCGAACGTGCTGAACTGCGTCAACTCGCTGCTGACGGGCAAGGGAAACATAATGTGGGTGGCTCATTACAACGGTATAAGCTGCTATGACCTGAAGGCCAGGAAATTCCTTCGTCCTGACGGCGCGCTTAACCTGGTGCGCGACGCCGTGGGATATTCGCTGATGGAGGACCGGAGCGGGCATGTCTGGATGGGAACGTCGTCCGGATTGTGGCGCTATGATCCGCAGACACGGAAAATGCAACGTTACACCACGGCCCACGGTCTGCCCGACAACGTGATATCGGGACTGGCGCAGGACGAGCAGGGACGTGTGTGGATCAGCACGTATCACGGCATGGCGCGTCTGGACCCCAAACAGGGGAAAGTGACTGTGTATGATGCAGGCGACGGGCTGCAGGGCAACGAGTTCACGCATGGAGCGTATTGCCAGGACGAACACGGCAGGATATTCTTCGGCGGTCTGAAGGGTGTGACGTCATTCCATCCCGGCGACATAGAGGATTCGGAATCGAAATACGAACCGGTGATAACCGAGGTGGGTGCATATCTGGCGTCGTCGGCCGACAGACCGGGCGAATACCAGGTAGTGTCCGGCGGTCCCGGCCGGGACGGAAAGGTAAGTCTGGCATCGGACCAGAACACCATACGCATCTTCTTCTCCACGCTGACGTATGACAACCCGTCGAAAATACGGTTCGAGTACCGTGTGACACAGAAAAGCACCGACTGGGTGACCATGGAGCCGGGACAGAATATGGTGACGTTCTACAACCTGAGCAGCGGTACATACGATTTCGAGATACGGGTGGCCGACAATCCCGAGGCCGTGACACACCTGAAGATAGTGATAGCCGCGCCCTGGTATCTGTCGTGGCCCATGAAACTGCTGTACGCGCTGATAGTGTGCGGATTATGCTGGGTGGCATGGCAGATATACCGCCGGCACAGGCGGGCGCGCAAGGAACTGGCCCGTCAGCAGCGGGCCGAGGAGATGGCCGAAGCCAAACTGCAGCTGTTCACCGACTTCTCGCACAAGCTGCGCGCCCCGATGACGCTGATTGTGGACCCGATGCGCAAACTGCTGGCCCGATGCACCGACGAGTCTGTAAAACAGACGTACACGCTGATATACAACAGTTCGCTGCGCGTGATGGAACTGGTGAACGAACTGGTGGACAATCCCCGCTTCGAGACAGAGGAGCCGGAATCGGTGACGGCGGTGGACTGGGACACCATAGACAACGGACCCGAGGAGAAAGCCATCAGCAGCAGCCGCGTGGTGATAGTGGAAAGCAATGACGAGGTGCGCCGATATATGGAGCTTGAACTGAAAAAGCATTACCGCAACGTGACGGCATATTCCAGCGCCGAGGAATCGTTCGGCAACATACTGGCCATGAATCCGCTGCCTGACATAATAGTGTCGGGGGTGATGATGAACGAAGGAATGGACGGCGTGGCATTCACGCGCAAACTGAAGCAGAACCCGCAGCTGAACCATATCCCCGTGATATTGCTGAGCGCCAAGTCGGAGGCCGGCAGCATCAAGAAGGCAGTGGAGAGCGGCGCCGACAATTTCCTGGTCAAGCCGGTAAGCTCCGAACTCCTGCTGTCCACCATCGGCACCGTGCTGGGCAACCGTCACCTGCTGAAAGTGAAGTTCTCCGGCCTGCAGGAACAGGAGGACAAGATAGAGAAGATAGTGCTGAAATCGGCCGACGACCTGCTGATGAAGCGCGTGATGGAGACGGTGAACAAGAATCTCGGCTCGTCCGAGTTTTCGGTCGAGATGCTGGCCGAGTCCGTGGGCATAAGCCGCGCGCACCTGCACCGCAAGCTGAAGGAACTCACCAACCTGTCGGCGCGCGACTTCATACGCAGCATACGCATGAAGCAGGCCGCGCGCCTGCTGTCGGAAAACAATCTGACCATAGCCGAAGTGGCGTATGCCACTGGATTCTCGAATGCCTCGCATTTCTCGACGGTATTCAAGGATTATTTCGGCAAGACACCAACGCAATACGTCAAAGGTGCGTCGCAAGAGATACTGCATGCGGAAAAGGTGGAGGAACGGCAGACGGAAAAGGCATAGTCAAAGGTCAGCGGAAGTTTGCTTATTTATCCGATTCTTGCTAAATTTGCAGTTGATATGTCTAACGGGCAGCGATTGGAAATAGAGCAGCGGACAGTGCAGCGGCTGTCGCAGCAGCAGGTGCGCTATGTGCGCCTGCTGGAGCTGAACGCGCCGGAATTCGACGAGGCCGTGGAACGCGAGATGGAGGACAATCCCGCGCTGGCCGACGCCGAGGAGGAACAGCCTCTGGAGATACAGCAGCTGAACGGGTGGATGCCGCGTACGCGCAGCGACGAGGCCGAGGACTATTCCAACATCACCCCCGACTCGTCGATGTCGCTGTACGACCATCTGAACGATCAGCTGGCCGAGCGCGACCTGCCCGACAACGTGGACAAGGCCGCCCGGTTCATCATAGGCAGCCTGGACAGCAACGGATATCTGACACGCACGATACGCGACATAGTCGACGACATGGCGTTCGGACCGGGCATATACATCACCGAACGGGAAGCCGGGGAGGCGCTGCGTGTGGTGCAGAGCCTGGAACCGGCGGGCATAGGCGCGGCCGACCTGCAGCAGACCCTGGAGATACAGTTGGAGGCGATGCGCACGTCGCAGGTGCGCGATGACGCCCTGCGCATAGTGCGCGAGGCATTCGAGGCATTCACGCTGAAGCACAGGAACCGTATCGTGTCGCAGCTCGGAATCCCTGAGCCGCGGGTGGCCGATGCCCTCGACCTGATTCTGTCGCTCAATCCCAAACCGGGGGCCTCCGTAGGCTCCGACCCTGTGGACCAGGCCAATGTGGTGATTCCCGATTTCATAATAAGCGATGAGGACGGCCAGCTGACCGTGACGCTGAACAACCGCATCCCCGAACTGAGGGTGGAGCGCAGTTTCGAGCAGGCCATGGCCGAGCTGGAGAAGCTGCCGCGCGGCAAACGCAAGAAGGGTAGCGAGTTCATAGTGTCGCGATACAACGACGCGCGCGATTTCATACGCATCGTGGCCCAGCGTCAGAAGTCGATGATGACCGTGATGTCCGCCATACTCAAAGTGCAGGAGGAGTATTTCCGCACGCAGGACGTGTACAAGCTGAAGCCGATGATGCTCAAGACACTGGCCGAGATAACCGGTCTTGATTTCTCGACTATTTCGCGAGCCACCAACAATAAGTTCGTGCAGACTCCGTGGGGAATATACCCGTTGCGGTTCTTCTTCTCTGACACCAAGGGAGACACAGCCGAAGGCGAGGACGCCGCCACCAACCGCAAGATTGAAGCCTCCATCAAGGCTCTGATAGACAAGGAGGATAAGCGAAAACCTCTGTCCGACCGACGCATCGCCGACATGTTGGCCGCATCCGGACTGGACATATCGCGACGAACGGTGGCCAAATACCGCGACCGGGTGCGCATCCCTGTGGCCAGACTGCGCAAGGAACTGTGACGGCGGACAATGATTAAGAATAAGATTATATACGACTATGATAAAGATCAACAGGATAATAGCAGGAATGCTGACACTGGCGGCCATGATGGGAAGCGCCGTGGAGTGTAAGGCAGTGAGCGACCGGGAGATGGAGGAGGCACGCACCATCGCGGCCAAGGCATATCTGAGATATGCCAACAACGGCAGCGGATACCTGGACGAAGTGAACGCCAGGAGCATATCCGAGCTTCAGAAATCGCTTAAAGCCAAGGAAAAGGAGAACATCAAGGCATTCTTGGCCATACCCGTACCCAAGGACTATGCCACATGGGACAAGACCCGGCTGGTGGAATACTGGGGCTCGACAGCCTTCAAGGCCGCCGGCCTGATAGAAGAAGGTAAGGGCGCCCGTCCACGTGTGCGCAAGCAGATCATGGCCATGAGCGTGAGCGCGCCTTCGGCAGCCGCGGCCGCCGAAGCACCGGCCGAGGCTGCGCCCGCACCGGCCGAGGCCGCGCCGGCGGAGGCGTCCGTAGCCGAACAATCAGCCGAGGCTGCTGCGACTGATCCCGCCGCACAGCAGGCCGACATCCTGGCCGACCAGAAAGCCATAGAGGACGATGCCAAAAACGCCGCTCCCGAATCGCAGAATTCGGGAAGCAACGCCACATGGATATATGTGGTGATACTCTGCGTGCTGATCGGCGTGGTGGTATGGCTCGTGACATTCGCCGCCAAGGTGATGAACCGTCAGCCGGACGCCGCCGGCAAGAACGATGACGAAGCTGAGGAAGTGCGCGCCAAGGCCCGTCAGGCTATAGCGTCGTACAAGGAAAAACTCGCCGCCCACGAGGATGTGGAGCGCGAGCTTAAGGCGCGTGAACAGGAGCACGTGCGCCGCGAGCAGCAGCTGCTGGCCCGCATAGCCGACCTGGAGGAGAAACTGCGCAAGGCCGAGACACGTTCTTATCGCGAGGCTGCACCCGCCCCCGCGCCTGTTCAGCCTGCCCCGGCGCCTGTTCGGCCCAAGCCTGCACCCGAGCAGGAAGAGATACTGCACGTCATATACCTGGGACGTGCCAACAGCCGAGGCATATTCGTACGCGCCGACCGCCGGTTGTCGCCGGGCAATACCATCTATCGTCTTGACACCGAGGACGGTCTGGTTGGAACGTTCCATGTCGTCGATAATCCCGCGGTGACGGCCATCGCCCTGGAACATCCGCTGGAGATGCTGTCGGGAGGTTGCTCGGCAATCGACATCGAGGACACCGTAGGTGCCACGTCAATCGTGACCGAGAGCAGCGGTACGGCCATTTTCGAGAACGGCTACTGGAAGGTGCTGCGCAAGTCGTCGATACGTTACGAGTAAAGAAGGAAAGGATTTGTTATGCGGTTTCGAGGCATGATATGTATGGCGTTGCTGTCGCTGACGGCGTGCGGCCATGACCCGGAACCGATGCTTACGGCCCTTGACAAGGCTGTGGAGAATCATGCCGCAAACATCAGGCGGTATGGCGAGGAATTGCGGCGTGAGGGCATCATGGCCAAGCAGTCCTCGTTAAGCGCCGACCGGCGCATGTCCATGTATCGAGACCTAAGACTGAAGTACCAGACCTTCGACATGGACTCAGCCATATACTATGGCCGGAAGGAATATGAGCTTGCCCAATCACGCAACAATACAAGCGAAATGGCGAGCAAGGCCATGAGCCTGTCCCGGCTGTACGTGTCGCGTGGGGAACTGCAGGAGGCCATGACGCTGATAATGCGCCATGTCAATGACACGGTTATTCCCGAAGTGCGCGACGGGTACTACCGTGCCCTTGCCGACGTGTACGTGGGTCAGGGCGTAATTCCTGTGGATGTGTACGGCAAGATGATGGAATATATGAATCCGTCCGACGAGGGAAGATGGTTCTATGAACTGAGGCTGTACGAGGGAACCGGTCAGTACGGGCGTGCCGACTCAGTGATACGCAGCGTGAAACATCCGGATAATACCCCGGTGCGGGACAAGGCCATATACAGTTATCTTGAAGCAGAGCTGAAACTGTTGCGCGGAGATACGGTTGGAGCCGTCGGGCCGTTGATAATGAGTTCGTTGTACGACCTTCAGGTGCCGGTGCGCGATTACCAGTCGTTGTATCGCCTGTCGGAACTGCTGTTGAAACGCGGGGATGTGGAACGTGCGTACCGATACATCAAACTTGCGATGGCCGATGCCGGCGCATCAAAAGTAATTGAAAATCAGGCGCGTGTCAATGCGTTGTTGCCTTCCGTGCTCGCGGCATACGAGCAACAGGTGACTCGCGAACAGCGAAACGAACGGATTACGACTGCGGGTATAACAGTGATGCTGCTTGTTCTGCTTGTGGTCCTTGCATTCGTGGCCAGACAGCGCAATCAGTTGCGACGCGTGTCGCAAAACGAAAGGCAGCTGATCAGTCAGCTTAAGTCGTACAATTCAGAACTATCTGAACTTAACGCACGCCTCAAGGACAGTAACAAGGTGCGTGACACATACCTGCTGCAGTATCTGAGGCTGTCGTCGGAGTTTGTGCGCGACATCGAGAAACTGAAGATGGGCGTATCGTCGGCATTCCACAAGAAAGGAATGGACGGCGTCAACAAATTCCTGGCCGAGATAGACGATAAAAAGGAAACGAAGCGCTTCCTGAGCAATTTCGATTCCACTTTCTTAGGACTGTATCCCGATTTCGTAGAGGAAGTGAACCGGGACCTGAAGCCCGAGTGCCGGCTGTCGTTGAGCCGTGACGGCTCGATGGGCACCGACCTGCGGGTGATGGCGCTGATCAGGCTCGGCATCGTGTCGAGCGACCAGATAGCCGAGTTCCTGCACAAATCCCTCTCCACCATCTACAATTGCCGCGTCCGCCTCAAGAACGCCCGTATCGACCATCAATAAAAAAAGTCGGAACCGCAGAGGGTCCGACTTTATTGTTATTGGATAACGCGTGTTATTTGTCAGTCTTGCTGTAATTTAATTACCTTGCGGTATTATTTGTGAGCCTTGCGGTGACGCATGAACAGACTCTTTTTAGCCTTTGCGGGCAGCGACTGGTCGAATGCCGCGCGAGTGCCTACTTCGTCATAATAGTAGTTGTACGTACTGCCGTTAACATTCTCGCTGCTGATGAGTCCCAGGCTGTTGGTGGAGAAGCTGAGGGAATAGCTGTGAGAATAGTCGTCCTCGTTTTCTTCGATGGTCGTGGGGAAGTTGGCTGTGCCGACACCGAACATGCCTACATGGCCCAGCTGGCTGAAGTCCCATTCAATGACATAATAGAGAATTCCCTGGCTCCACTGGTTGTAGGCGTTTTCCTCATTGTCGTAGGAAATGTCGTAAGACTCTACGCCGGTCTCGCGTTCGCTGTCATCATTATCTTCCCATGAATTCTCAATCCGTACAAGATTGCCGTTCTGCCATGTAAAGCTTAGACGGATTTGCCGTAGAAAGAGAATTTCTCGCCCTCGTCCACACCGGTTTCCTTAGACTCGAAAGTGGCCTTGGTGAGATGTCCGGATTTGTCGTACGAGAACTTAGCCTCGCCGTTGCCTTTGTATGATCCATACTCGTCTTTGTAATCCCACGACTGAGATAATTCCGTGATGTAACCGTTGCCGTTGGTCTTGAATTTCAGGGGATTCTCATACATGGCGTCATCGCCGTCTGTCATGGAGATTTCTCCTTTGTCCCAGTTGATCGACAGGTTGCCGTAGTCGTCGTAGGAGCTGCCGAGATAGTCCACACCGTTGCAGCGTCCCTTGCTGTCGTAGTTGAACTCGTAGTTGCCGACGCGGGTCAGGCGCATCCCTGTCTCGGTTTCGATTTCGTTCGGAGGTGTTACGTCTCCGTCGTCATCACCGCCGCACGATACAAGCGGCATAACGGACATGGCCACACATGCCAGACCGATCATTCTGAATGATTTCTTCATACTCATCGTTTATTTAAGAGTTTGTGTTGTAAATTCTTAATATGTTGTGTCGTAAATACATGGATATTGAATCAGCAGGATGGGTCGGAATAAGATGTGCTTAATCTGAGAGTAACAGCGCTCAATTCAAAATCGGAACAAAATTAGTACTTTTTTCAAATTCCTGCAAAAGTTTGGAACCGATTTTTCGGGAGTATGCAAAGATGATATGCCCGGAGCAGCGTGTCAGGGGGAGACTATGCGGCTTGTAAAGTGCGGTGAATCACGTTTGCCTGCAGAGGCGGAAGATGATTGGAAAGGCATAAATCAGTGTCTGACAAGGTGGAATTATACTACTAATATTATAAACACAAAATTACATAAAAAACAATATAACAGTAAGATAAATATTTAATTACACTACTATATTACTCCCTTGAGCTTCACGAGGGGCTTGATGGTGTAACTTTGCAACAGTTTCAACAACCCCACAACCATTGGATAATAGTTATTGCACTATTAATCCCTGCAATATAAATCAGGTGCAAGAAGAAAAGTAGTGTTATTGTTATTGTATAGGAATTATAAATTCAAGGGCGCGAAACGGATGAGGTGACTCACGAAGCCCGTGGTAAGTTAGGTTCACGAATAGCAAAGCTATCAGAAATGATGTAGGTTACATTAAGGTCAGAATAGGACCACTGATAAATCAATTACCTGATAAAAGCGGATGCGCCGGACAGAGAGTCCCGGCGCATCCGCTTTTTATGGGAGTGATGGGAGGAATGGGAGGAGTGGGAGGAATGGGAGTGATGGGAGGAATGGGAGGAATGGGAGGAATGGGAGGAGTGGGAGAAGTGGGAGATCAGAGATCAGATAAAGAGGATTCAACGCGCATTTCGTCGTAAAGGTTTTTTTCGATAAAGGAGTCGAGAAGGGTGCGGCCGCCTTCCACCATAAGGGAGGTGATGCCGTGTTCGCTGAACAACAGGTGCATGTTCTGCTCCAAAGGTACTGCGGGGTCAAGTATGATAGGGTTTCTGTCCAGGATTTTAAGCGAATCCGGTAGTCGTGACGACCGGAATATGACGGGTCGCGGTGAATTCCCGGGCCACAGGCGTGTGGTGAGCGACGGGTTGTCGCTGAGCAATGTGTTGGTGCCTGCCATGATGGCATCGACCATGGCGCGCTGTCCGTGCATCAGCACCATCCCTGCCGGACTGGAAATCTGTGTCGGCAGATATTCCAGCAGCCCGCATCCGGGAGTATAGTCGGGATTTCTGCGGGCCATATTTCCCTGTGCGTCTTCGGCCCATTTGAGCTGGATCCAGGGGCGGTGAAGGGTGTGGGCGGTCATGAACCGCTTGTTGAGTGCCGCGCATTCATCCCGCAGTACGTTTTCCGTGACCTCTATGCCCGCCTGACGTATCATCTCGATGCCGCGACCCGATACTTTGGGATTGGGGTCGCCGCATCCCACCACCACGCGTCTCACGCCTTTGTCCACTATGAGTCTGGCGCACGGGGGAGTCTTGCCGTAATGTGAGCAGGGTTCGAGAGTGACATAGATTGTGGCTTCGGGCAGCAGCCGCTCGTCCCGGGGGCTGACACTCCTGAATGCCTGGACTTCGGCGTGAGGACCGCCGTATTTTCGGTGCCATCCCCGGCCGATTATACGGCCGTCTTCGGCCACTATAACCGCGCCTACCATGGGGTTGGGCGAGACGTATCCTGCGCCGTTGGCGGCCAGCTGCAATGCGCGACGCATCATGTCGCGGTCGTATTTCCCGGAATGCAATCCGTTATGTCCTGTATCAGTGCTCATTAATATGCCTTATTCTAAAACCTGAATCCGACGGTGGCCTGAATGTTGAGGCGGCCGTTCATGAAGTCTATGTCGTCCGACAGCACGGCATTGGCATGGTATCGGCAGCGTACTCCTGCGAAAAACCGATTTGTGGTATACAGCAATCCGGCAACACCCTTGAACACACCAGCCAGCTGGAGTTTGTCGGACATCGAGGCATCCTCGCGCGAGTAGGCTGCTCCCAGCCCTGGAATGGCGGTGAGGTTGAAAATGAAGTGCTTGTTCATCACCCAGTTGAAGCTGTAACCGCCCAATATGCTGTATGACTGGTAATGAAACCTGTAGCTGTCCACTGGATATGGGTTTGATTCTATTATTTCGTTCGGAAGTCGGGTGAAGTCGAAGAAGGCCACGATTCGGCTTATATCCAGGCCGACAAGGGCCGATCCCTGGCTGATGCGTTGGTTGTTGGAGTAACCTAACGCACTGCCGAAGTCAAACCTGCGGTTATTGAATATGTAGTAGCCGTGTACGTTGGCGGCTGAGAATGTGAGCCCGTCGTACGGCAGGTCGAGGCTTTTCATTTCCTTAAAGTCGTCGAAGCGATGGATATAGGTGGTTCCGGAGTTGCGCCACAGATGCGCCTCGATGTTGAATCTGGCGCATCCGACCGAAAAATTCCATTTCTGGCGACTCGAATGATTGCCGCCGAACAGCGTGGA
This sequence comes from Porphyromonadaceae bacterium UBA3318, assembly GCA_002361235.1. Taxonomy (GTDB): domain Bacteria; phylum Bacteroidota; class Bacteroidia; order Bacteroidales; family Muribaculaceae; genus Lepagella. The sequence continues at coordinate 27,462 of DESI01000086.1, forward strand.
CATGTCCACGGAATATCCTATGGACAATATGCCGTATTTAACGTAAATGCCGAGGTTGGGAAACATCTTGCTTCCCATGGTGATGTAGGGAAGAGTCTTGGAGCCGAACAGGTAGTTGTCGGCCCAGTTGTCGGATATCAGCATTAATTTCCCCATTTTGCCGTCGCTTTTGACGTAAGTAGTGTCGCGTGCGTTGAAATTGCGTTGAAACCAGTTGTACACGCCTATGCACCATCCCACGAACGGGGAGGGCCACCTGACCGCCGGGTCGTCTGTCTGCAATTGCTTGTGCTTCAGTTTATACCACCAGTCGCGTTGGGCGTATGTGTTGCCTTGCAGCTGAAGTGAATCGCCTTCGGCGCCTGCTTGCAGCGATGACGATTCGACGGCGAGCCGGCCCGGAAACCGGGGACTGAGTCCGGCGGTGTCGATGTCGATTATGAACGACTTGACAGGCACCGTATCCGGAGGGCCGGATACGGCCGGGGTAAGAATAATGGGATTTTCAGGCGTGGCGAATGCGTCGCAGGGCAAAAGGACCGCGACGAGAAGCAACAGAATAGCTGAAAACCCACGGAACATGGGTCAATCGCGTTGTTGCATCAGTTTCATGGCCTCGTGGGCCATTTTGTCGGGCACCACCAGAGTGATGGACCCGATGCCGGCGCCGGGCGCCGGGAAAATCTCGGACAGCGCGTCGGCGTTGACCTGGGCCGGGATGCCGTGGCTTTCCAGATAGCCCTGGTCTATGTAGGCTTCGGCCTGGTTGGAATATCGTTGGATTACGGTCATGATGGATGGGAATATGGTGAGTAAAAGCCGCGGGCTTTTACCACAGTGAGTGACTGTGCAATTGCTGCCGAGGGCGGCGTGTGGTTGCTGCCGAGGGCGGCGTGTGGAGGCGGCGGAATCAGCGCGAGACGCCGAGCTTGTCAAGGGTCTGGCGGTACTTCAGTGCGTTGCGCGTATGCTCGTCGAATGTCTTGGCGAAATTGTGGGTGCCGTCCAGTGTCTCGCGGGCGCACATATACAGATATTCGTGTGGCTTGGAGTCAAGGATGCTCTGTACGGTGCGCTTGTCGATGGTGCGGATTGGCCCTGGCGGCAATCCGTCGTTGCGGTAGGTGTTGTATGGGGATGTCACGTTCAGGTCCTCGTTGCTGATGCGCTGGATGGTGAAATCGCCGATGGCGAACCGTACGGTGGGGTCGGCCTGCAGGCGCATGCCTTTGTGCAGGCGGTTGATGTACAGGCGTCCGACGGTGCCTTTCTCCGACCGGGTGTTGGTTTCTTCGTCAACGATGGAGGCTATGATCATGACCTGTGCGGGTTCAAGACCGAGCTGCCGTGCCTTGTCGCGGTTGCCTTTATTCCAAAGGTAACGGTAATTCTTGCCGAATTTGTCCAGGACTTCGCGCGGCGTGGCCGACCAGTAGACCTCGTATGTGTCGTTGATGAATATGGCCATGGCGTTCTCGGGGGTCAGTCCGTATTCGTCCAGAAAGGCCTTGTCGTATAAAGTCCGGGCAAGCGAATCGACCGAGAACTCGAATTTGTCGGCCACATTCTGCAGCAGCAGTGGCAGCGAGCGATAGCCGTTGACCGTGATGCGTACGGGAGTCTGGGCACCTGATGTGAGCTTCCGCATGGCTGCGAGCGGACTGGTGCCCTCTTTGATTTCGTACAGTCCGTGGCGTGTGGAATAATCTATATTCCTGAGGCCGGCAGCCCGCATCACGATGCCGGTGTAGTCATGGCCGAAATGCTTGGTCAGTGAATCGCGGACATTGACTTCGGTGGCACCTTTGGGGATGCGGATTACGGCGGTCTTGGGGGCGCCCGTCATAAGGAGCGGATACGACGCAATAAGGGAAACGATCAGAAGCAGGCTTACGCCGAGCATGATATAAAGCATCCACCGGCCTGTGGAACCGGGCCGGGGATGCTCCTTTTTCTTTTTCATAGTGCCCGCGCTCTTTGACGTAGACATTAATTACAGGGTTTTATAATGTTGGGTTGGAATAAATCCGGGTTGTGGTGCCGGTGTGACATTACGGTGATGTCAGTTCTTGACTTTGTTCTTTTCGAGCTGGGGTTCGAGGGCGTCGAGGCAGAGGTCGACTGCCTCTTCGAAGGAGTCGGCTGTCTTTGACGCGTATAGGTCGGCGGCCGGCGGAACGCTCAGGCGTATGGATGCCTCTTTGTTCATAGCCGTCTCTGGCTTCACTACCTTGAGTGTAACCTCGGCGTCGGTGATGGCTTCGAACCGGCGCTCCATCTTGTCGATCTTCTTGTTGATGAAATTCACCAATTTCTCCGTGATGTCGAAGTGAATAGCTTTGATTTTTGCTTCCATAATCTTGGGTTTTAAGTTCTCCGTCCGGAACAATGGCGGGGACACGAAAAAGGCTGGTGGCCCTGGGTGTCGTGCCCCGGAGTTCCTTCCGCTTTACAAAGATAACAAAAAATCTCGGTATTTTTCGCATTCGCGTCGAAAAAATAATAATTAAAACAGGGCCGGCGTTATATAGCAGGTAGAATGGTACAGCTGTATTACATAGTATTTGCGATGATATTGATTCTGACGCTTCCGATGGCGTCGGATAAGATAGCTTTTGCCCACGAGACACTGGAGCGTGACAGGTTTGCGCCGCTGGCGGGCGTCAACAAGTTCATACGTGTGGGTATGTATGTGGCTCTGGGTGTGGCGTTAGTCATGCTGCTGATGGTGTGTGTGTCGCGCTCGGAACTGCTGCCGGACTATCACATGTACAAAAATATGTACTACGGGCACGGATATGCTGCGAACGGCAGGCACATCGAGCCGTCGTTTATATGGCTGTGCCAGGCATCGCCGTCGTTCATGGCGCTGTTGCTGGCCTACGCGTTGCTGTCGGTGGGCACCCATTTCTGGGGAATCCTGCGCAACAGCCCCAACCTGTGGCTGTCGATGGTGCTGTATGTGGGCATGTACTTCGTGCTGCACGACATGATTCAGATGCGTGCGGCGGTGTCGGCCGGAATATTGCTGATAGCGGTGCGTTACATACCGCGTCGCAGATGGTACGTGTATTTCCCGCTGGTGGCTCTGGCCATGCTGTTTCACTCGTCGGCCGTCGTGTTCGTGCCGTTGTTCTTCCTTCCCGCCAAGCGGATGTATCGTCCGTTCTGGATGGTGCTGCTGGGAGTGTGTCTGATAGTTGGTATCAGCGGAGTGCAGTTGGGCAAGCTGGTTCGGTTCCTGCCTCTGGAAATAGTGAACAATTATCTGATATCGTATGGCGGCGAGCGTTTCGTGACCGACTCGACGGTGGGTCCGATGCGTATCTTTATGGTCATCGTGCTGATGGTGATGGTGTATTACCTGCCGCAGATTCAGAAGCGTTATCCGTTGGCCACCGTATGTGTGGGCATATCCATCTGTTCGCAGGCTTGTTTCCTGCTTTTGGGCGGTATTCCGGTGATGCCTACCCGTCTGGGCGAGCTGTTGGGTACCGTGGATATCCTGACGCTGGCGGCATTTCCGCTGATCAGCCGCAGATATTATTATGCCCTTGTGGCGGTGCCGATTATTATCGGAATATACAACGCCATGGCCGGTTACGTGTTGTTGACGAGTGTGGCATAGAAATTTCGAGACATGTCGAAAGGAAAAGTAACACCGGATCCGCAGGCGCGCATAAGGGAGCTGGGCGAGGCCCCCGTGGGGCGTCTGCTGCTTAAATACAGCCTTCCGGCCATAGTGGGCACGGTGATAAGCGCGGTGTACAACATCATAGACTCCATCGTGATAGGTCAGGCCATCGACGATCCGAACGTGGTGAGCGGCATCGCGGTGACGTTCCCGGTGATGAACCTGGCCACGGCGCTGGGTATGCTGGTAGGCGCCGGCGCGGCCACCAGGGTGTCGATCGTGATGGGACAGAAGGACCGGCGCGCCGCCGAGCTGATACTTGGCAACTGTGTGCAGCTGACGGTGATAATCGGTGTGGTGTATGCCGCACTGTTCGCCACGTTCATCGACCCGATTCTGCGCATGTTCGGAGCCTCGGAACATTCGCTGCCGTATGCGCGCGAGTTCATGCTGTGGGTGCTGCCGGGCTGCGTGCTGATGAACCTGACGTTCAGCTACAACAACGTGATGCGTTCGTCGGGCTATCCGGCCAAGGCCATGTACACCAACATGATAGGCGCGCTGATTAACGTGATACTGGCTCCGCTGTTCCTGTTCGGTTTCAAGTGGGGCATACGCGGCGCGGCACTGGCTACAGACATATCGATGGCCGTGACAGGAGTATGGGTGATGAGCCACTTCTTCAACAAGAAGAACACTCTGCACTTCGTGCACGGCACGTTCCGTTTCAACTGGCCCATAATCCGCGGCGTGCTGTATATCGGCATGGCTCCGTTTCTGATCAATGTCTGCGGCTCGGCCATCAACGCCATAGTCAACAATACGTTGCTGGAACATGGCGGCGACAATGCCGTGGCGGCCGTGGTGGTGTTCAACCGGTTCGTCACCATATTCGTGTTCATCATCATCGGCCTGTGTCAAGGTATGCAGCCGATAGTGGGTTATAACTACGGATCGGGCCGCTACAGGCGCTTGGTGCATACCTTTACATTGGCAGCGATAGTGGGTGTGGTTGTATCCACGCTGGGAAGCGTGACCGGAGCATTGGCTCCGCGGGCCATCGCATCGATGTTCATGCAGGACGAGGCGCAGATAGAATGCGCAGTGAACTGCCTGCGCATCACCACGCTTACGTTCTGGATGGTGGGATTCCAGATCGTTACCACCAACCTGTTCCAGGCCTTGGGTATGGCAGCCAATTCCATTTTCCTGTCGCTGACGCGTCAGATAATCTTCATGATACCGCTGCTGTTCACGTTGCCTCATTTCTGGGGACTTGACGGCGTATGGGCATCATATCCCATAGCCGATCTGCTGTCGGTCGTAGTGGCTGCCGTGATGTTAGCTCTGTTGATGAATAAAATACGGAAGCAGTCGCGTCTGGAACCGAAGATGACGCCTGCAGAGGTGGAAAGACAGCTGTAATAAACTATTTCTTTTTCAAGGCTCTGGGATGGGCCGAGTTGTAAGCCTGGCGTAATTCGTTGGGCGACAGATGGGTGTATATCTGCGTGGTGCCGAGCGAAGCATGGCCTAACAGCTGGCGCACGGCGTCAAGGTTGGCGCCGTCCGACAGGAGCGCCGTGGCAAACGAATGCCGCAGGATGTGGGGGCTCTTGCGCGAGGCCGAAGTGCCGGCCAGTCCCTGATGAACCAGTTCGTAAAGTGTGTTCTTGCCGATATGTCCGTGCGGTCCGGCTATCAGCGGCACCGGCGCCTCCAAGTCAGGATATGTATTGTCACGGAGTGTGCGGTATGCGTCGATTTCCTCGACTAATTGCGAGGGGAGCGGAAGCACTCGTTCGCGTCTGCCTTTTCCCATGACGCGCAGTTCGTATCCGTTGGCCGATGTGCGCAGGTCGGAGTCGGTGAGTGCGAGGAGTTCGGCCTGGCGCAGTCCGAGTCCGTACAGCATGGATAGCGCCAGGTGCAGACGGGCCTTGGGGAAGGTGTCGGTCGGGATTTGCTCCAGTAATGATTCCATCTCCGGAGCCTTGACTATGTCGGGCAGGTGCTTGGGCAGCTTGGCCAGAGTGACGTCGCCGGCGGGATTGACCTTGATGCGGCCGGAACGGACGCCCCAGCGGAAGAATGCCCTGAGCGACTGCGTCTTGCGGCGCAGTGATGCGGGGCCGATGCCTTGCGATGCCTCGGCGCCGAGCCAGTCGCGAACGTCGTTGGCCGTCACAGCATCGGGCGCGAGCATCGACATGGTGTCCGCAACGCCGAGCCATGAGGCAAACTGCCGCACGTCGCGCAGATACGCCTCGACAGTGTGGTCGCTGCGGTTCAGCTCGTTCCTGAGGTATCGTCCGAATTCTTCCATAGGGGGGGATGGGAGGGGATGGGATAATTGGGAGAAATGGGATTATTGGGAGGAGTGGGATTATTGGGAGAGATGGGAGAGATGGGAGAGATGGGGAGGTTGCGGCAATGCACAACAAATCGGTACGGGTCATCAGACCCATACCGGTTGATATGTTGTCGTCGGTAGGTGGCGGATTACTGCTCGGCCTGACGCAGCTGCTGTACGTATACGGCCTTCACCATCTTCTTGCGGTTTGTAACCGAAGGCTTCTCAAACGCCTGACGGCTGCGCAGCTCGCGGATAATGCCGGTCTTCTCAAATTTACGCTTGAACTTCTTCAGAGCTTTCTCGATGCTCTCGCCTTCCTTTACCTGTACAATGATCATGTTTTATTTTTTTATTTTTTATTGGTTTATATTCTGTTTTGCCACACCCTGAATACGTTGAGGGTGCAAAAGCGTTGCAAAATTACAATTACTTTATGGATTGACAAAATTTTTTTTAAAATTTGTTGCAAAAAACAATCAAATAATCATAGTCGGGCGTTAAAGTAACAGAAAATCGACTTACAATCCTTGTTTTTGCCGTGGGCGGAAATAGAATGGAAAGACATACACATAAAACACACAATGCCATGAAAAAAACAGCACTTCTGATGGCGGCGCTTGTTGTAAGCGGCGTAGCGTGGGCGGGTGACCACACCACGGATCCCGACAAGTATTATCTCACACCTGATCAGGTTGCGGACAGCCGGCAATTGTTGCCCGAACCTCCGGCCGACGGGTCGATGCGTCTGGCATACGACCGCGAACAGTATGAATGGGGCAAGACCCTGCGCGACACCGAGCGCGGCAAGCAGGCAATAGTGGACGCCAACCTTAACGACGGATGGCTGGACCGCTCGTTCAGCGAGGCTTTCGGCATGAAGCTGACCAAGGAAAACACTCCCGAAATCTACAAACTTCTGACCAATATGAAGGAAGATGCCGGCGATCTGTCTACACGTGCCGCCAAAAACTATTACAAGCGCACGCGTCCGTTCGTGAAATGGAATGAGCATACGTCCACGCCCTGGGACGAGGAGAGTCTGGCCAAGAACGGTTCATATCCTTCGGGCCACACAGCCATAGGCTGGGCCACGGCGCTGGTGCTGAGCGAGATCAATCCCGCGCGTGTAAACGAGATTCTGGACCGCGGCTTCCAGTTCGGCCAGAGCCGCGTGATAGTGGGCGCGCATTATCAGAGTGACGTCGACATGGGTCGCGTTGTGGGTTCCGGCGTAATCGGCGTGCTGCATGCCGATCCCGCCTTCCAGGAGCAGTTGGCCAAGGCCAAGGCCGAGTTCGCCGTCAAATCCCGGATGAAGGAACAAATTCTCAAGGCTCCGGCCAACTGAAAGCACTCATTGAGATAACGTAATAAAAACGACATAACGTAATAAAAACGCAGCGGGCTTTCTGGACCTGCTGCGTTTCTGTATGTGACTGTGGCAAAAGACCTATTCCTGCGGGATGTCGCAGTAGCCGGAATCCTTGAACCACTGGCTGTACATCAGGTAGTTGCCGGCAATCTTGATGTTCATTTCCTTGGCTTTCTCCGGCTCTACCATCTTGATGAATTTGGCGGGGGCACCGGCCCACATCTCGTGGGGGCCGATCTTGGTGCGGCTCAGCACTACGGAACCGGCGGCCACCAGGGCGCCTTCGCCGACTTCGGCGTCGTCCATCACGATGGCTCCCATGCCGATCAGCGCGTAATTGCGTATCTTGGCGCCGTGTATCACCACGTTGTGGCCGATGGACACGTCGTCGCCGATCTCGATGGTGGATTTCTCATAGAGGGTATGCAACACGGATCCGTCCTGGATGTTGACGCGGTTGCCGATGGTGATGGTGTTCACGTCGCCGCGCAATACGGTGCTGTACCATACGGAGCATTGGTCGCCCATGGTCACGTCGCCGACAATCACGGCATTGTCGGCGATGAAACAGTCCTTGCCTATTTTGGGTGTGAAGCCGCGCACACTTTTGATTATTGCCATAAATCTGAGTTTATTAAATTGTTAAACCGGCTGCGGGGGAGCTGAAGCTCCGGGCCGCAACTAACCCACACGATACGGAAAACCGGGCTGACTTTTGGTGGGGTTGTTTCAGTTCGCCGGGGTTGTTTCAGTCCGCCGGGGTTATTTCAGTTCGCCAGGGTTGTTTCAGTCCGCAGGGGGTTATTTCAGTTCGCGGGTCTTGTCGGCCAGCCAGGCGGCCTCCTCGGGCGTGAGGAGCGGCGTGAGTGCCTCGCGTACGCGGGCGTGATAGTCGTTGACCCACTGTATCTCATCGGCGGTCATGATCTCGGTCTGGAACAGACGGAGGTCGAAGGGGAACAACGTCAGAGGCTCGAACTTCAGGAACTGGCCGAATTCCGTTACGGTGTCAGGCACGCAGAGTATCAGGTTCTCGCATCGGATGCCGTAGCGGTCGGCTAAGTAGAGGCCGGGTTCGTCGCTCTGCAGCATTCCGGGCTCCAGCGGAGTGGGGTTGGCGTTGAGGCGTATGTTCTGCGGACCCTCGTGGCAGTTGATGAAGAATCCCACTCCGTGGCCGGTGCCGTGATAGTATGCCTTGCCTTCGCGCCACAGGAACTGACGTGCCAGCACGTCGAGCTGATGGCCGGTGGTGCCGGCCGGGAATATGGTGTTGCTCAGGGCTATGTGGCCCTTCATCACCAGTGTGAAGTCGTGCTTTTCTTCCTCGGTCGGCGTACCGAGGGCCACGGTGCGGGTGATGTCGGTGGTGCCGAAGGTGTATTGGCCTCCCGAATCCACCAACAGCAGACCGTCGCCCTTGATGTCGCTGCTCGATTCCTCGGTGGGCTCATAGTGCACGATGGCTCCGTGGCCGTTCCATCCTATGATGCTGGCGAAACTCTCGTCCACGCACGTCGGGTCGGCAAGGCGCAGACGGCGCAGTTCGCGTGCCAGGCCTATCTCGGTCAGTTCGCCCTTGGGATATTCACGCTCCACAAGCATGAAGAATTTGGTCAGGGCCACGCCATCCTTCAGCATGGCGGTGCGGATGCTGCGGATCATGCTTTCGTTCTTGATGCTCTTGAGCTTGGCCACGGCCGAGCCGCCGAACACCACGGAGCAGCCCACATGGTCGTAGATGCCGCGCGCCGTCTTCTCAGGGTCGAGAAGCAGGCGTGTCTCCTTAGGCAGTCCGGCCACGAACCCGGTGACCGAATCGTATGGCTTGACCTCGATATGGTATTTCTGCAGATGTGCCTTGACCTCGTCGGTAATCTTCTCTTGGTCGATAAAGAGTACGCGTCGCTCATTATCTATATATAGGAATGCCACGAACACCGGGCTATAGGCAATGTCGTTGGCGGCGCGCAGGTTTGTGGCCCATGCTATGTCGTCCAGGCTGGAGAGCAGGATGGCGTTGGCCAGTTCCGGCTTCACCTCCTCCATGATGGCTTCCATCTTCCGGTCGGTGGTGACGCCCACGATGTTCTCGTCGTGTACGAACAGCGGATTCATGGGGCGTGCCGGACGGTCGGGGTATATATAGTCGAATACGGGAAATTCGGTGTTGAGTTTCACGCCGTTGTCGCCAAGTTCCTGTTCCAGGCGCTGGGCGTAGCTGATGCTGAACGTCATGCCGTCGATGCCTACGGTCTGGCCGGAATGAGTGTGCTCAACCAGCCAGTCCACCAGGTCAACCGCGTTGGGGCCGTCCTCCTCCATCATGCGGAAGCCGGTGTCCTTCAGCTGCTCGGTGGCCTGCAGGAAATAGCGGGAGTCGGTCCAGCAAAGGGCGTCGTCCTGCAGCACCACGGCCGTGCCGTTGGTGCCGTTGGCCGATTCGAAACCGGTGAGCCACTCGCGGCCGCGCCAGTGCATGGCCGGCAGCTCGCTCTGATGCGGGTCGGTGCCCGACACCACACACGCATCTATTCCATGCACGCGCATGGCCTGACGCATCCGCGCCAGATATTCCTGTTGTTTTTTCATAATTCTTTAATTATATGTGCAAATTTAACAAATTATTTCGAGATATGGATGATGAAAATAATGGTTGTTGAATTGCAATATGACGATTTGCGGTTTTAGAGGGTAATTTGTTAAAATGACAAAATCGGCTTGTCTTGTTATCCGCGATTTTTAGTATTTTGGTCGTTAATTTGGTCAATTTGCCCCGAAATTAAGGAATTCTTCAAAAATTAATAAATTTTTACACGTTTTTCTTGCGTAACATTTTTTTAGTATGAAAAATTTAACTAATTTTGCTTTGCAAACGCGGGAAACCCGTTTGTATGGAACACAGACAAGACAATAAGAAAGATGGCAAGTCAAAAATCTTTTAGTAATAGTGATATAATTGTAAGTTAGTGGTTGAGTAGGAAAATCGTTGGCTTGTGAAAGCAGGCGCTATCTAAAAAATCACAGATGCAGTATGGTTGTGAAACCGTGCTGCATTTTGTTTTTATATGCAATGTGTGTTACGTTGCGGTTATAATTTGTGTAAGCGGCGAAATATTCTTAAATTTGCAAGCCAAGGGGAATCGTTAACCTTGCTGCCGCGCGGATGCGGCGGTGGAAACAACTTTATTCAGAATGAGCAATCGGGATTCAGGCACCAAGGTGGTGCTGTATGATACAGAGGCAAATTACCGTAATCTGCTTCCGCTGAGTTACACTCGGCCTGTGGGAGCATTCAGAGTGGGCATCGACACGCTGGCCGACAAATGGAAGGCCATGCTGCCGGGCGATTACCAGTGGCTGACACGGCCATGCCTGCGCGAGAAGTTTCCCGGCGAGTACGGCGCTCCGGGCGAGGAATGCGTGTACATAGCCGGCAACGTGCTGGCCGACAGCGAACTGGTGCGGCAGGTCAAGGAGCTTGAACCGGGCCACGGTCTGGCCGATGCCGACGGCCTCTGGGCATGGCGCGGCACATACGAGCAGTTCCTGAGCCTGACCGACAATGACGCCACCGACAACATACCCACAGGCGTGATAAAGGAAAAGGACGAGCGTATCGCCGACTGCGACACGCGCGGACGCCGCATCAACTATGTGTTCGATATCTTCCTCAAGAACGAGCAGGCCCTGCTGGAGGACTATCACCGCTACTGCTACGGCCGCAAGTCGAGCGCGCCGGACGAGAGTACGCGCGTCATCGGCCCGATGTATCAGCCCGACGGCACTCCGAGCATCATGATAGAGGAGGGGGCAACTGTGATAGGCGCCACGCTGAACGTGACCGGCGGGCCTATATATATAGGAAAGGACTGTCAGGTGATGGAGGGTGCGTGTCTGCGCGGGCCCATCGCCATGCTTGAGGGCACACGCATCCGCATGGGCGCGAAGATATACGGAGGCACCACGTTCGGCCCCAACTGCCGCATCGGCGGCGAGGTGGACAATACGGTGATATTCGGCTACAGCAACAAGGCTCACGACGGCTACCTGGGCAACGCCGTGATAGGAGAGTGGTGTAACCTGGGGGCCGGCTGCAACGCCTCGAACCTGAAGAACGACTACACCAAGATACGCGTCTGGAACTATGCGCGCCGAGGCTTCATGAAGACCGACCTGCAGTTCTGCGGCCTGATTATGGGCGACCACAGCAAGGCGGCCATCAACACCATGTTCAACACCGCCACCGTGGTGGGTGTGGGCGTGAATTTCCACGGCTCAGGTTTTCCGAGGCCGTTCATCCCGAGTTTCCAGACGGGCAGCCCCGCCGGATTCACCGACGTAAGCGTAGACCAGTTCTTCAAGGTGGCCGCCGTGGTGATGGGTCGCCGCGGCATCGAGCTGACCGACGTGGACCGCCGCATGTTCGAGTTCATCCACCAGTCCGCCTCCGAGTTCAAGAGATAATGCGTGTGTAGTAATTCGGAATTTTGAATCCTGAATTTTGAACAAGCGCGAACGGAATATAAAAAGTGTTGAAAAACGAACAAAGCACTTGCATAAGAAGCTAATTTTTAGTAACTTTGCAAAGTTTTTCGGGGCAAAACGCCTGATGCGTCTAACTAATCGATTGGCACTCAGTCGGTTGGCGGGCGTTTATGGTGTGTATGCCGTGAAACCGATTATGGATAAAACAGAATAAACAAAAAATAAAAAAGCAACAGAATGCCAACAATTCAGCAATTAGTACGCAAGGGTCGTACGGTGATGAAGGACAAGAGCAAGTCTCCTGCGCTGGATTCCTGCCCGCAGCGTCGAGGCGTTTGCGTGCGTGTGTACACCACGACGCCCAAGAAGCCTAACTCGGCAATGCGAAAAGTAGCACGTGTCCGTCTGACTAACGGCAAGGAGGTTAACTCCTACATCCCCGGAGAGGGCCACAACCTGCAGGAGCACTCGATCGTAATGGTGCGCGGCGGACGTGTAAAGGACCTTCCCGGTGTTCGTTATCACATCGTACGCGGCACACTGGATACAGCCGGAGTGCAGGGACGCACCCAGCGTCGCAGCAAATATGGCGCAAAACGTCCGAAGGCAGCCAAGAAATAAACATCTGGCCAAGAATCAAAAAAGGTATAACCAGTTTTGATTTTTCGGACATGCTATGGTTGAGTAAACCCCGTGCAGAGGCACGGAGTTGAAGATTGTAAAAGCAGCCAAAATCAAAACATTAAACAAACAACAATGAGAAAAGCTAAGCCCAAGAAAAGGGTGATATTGCCCGATCCCGTATTTCACGACGTAAAGGTAACCAAGTTCGTGAACCATCTGATGTACGACGGGAAGAAGAACACGGCATATACTATATTCTACACCGCATTGGAGACCGTGAAGGCCAAGATGCCGAACGAGGAGAAGAGCGCGCTGGAGATCTGGAAGAAGGCTCTGGAGAACGTGACTCCTCAGGTGGAGGTAAAGAGCCGCCGTATCGGTGGCGCGACATTCCAGGTGCCGACGGAAATCCGCGGCGACCGCAAGGAATCGATATCCATGAAGAATCTCATCATTTTCGCACGCAAACGCGGCGGCAAGACGATGGCCGACAAGCTGGCAGCCGAGATCGTTGACGCATTCAACGACCAGGGTGGCGCCTTCAAGCGTAAGGAAGACATGCACCGCATGGCCGAGGCCAACCGCGCGTTCGCTCATTTCAGATTCTAAATTCAGAGATTCAAGATGGCTAAACACGACGAGCTTCAGTATACACGTAACATCGGCATCATGGCTCATATCGATGCCGGCAAGACCACCACGTCCGAGCGTATCCTGTTCTACACCGGTCTTACCCACAAGATCGGCGAGGTACACGACGGCGCCGCAACAATGGACTGGATGGAGCAGGAGCAGGAGCGAGGCATCACGATCACATCGGCTGCCACCACCGCATTCTGGAAATACAATGGCGACAAATACAAGATCAACCTGATCGACACTCCGGGACACGTTGACTTCACCGTCGAGGTGGAGCGTTCGCTGCGCGTCCTGGACGGTGCCGTGGCTACGTTCTGCGCCGTAGGCGGCGTGGAGCCCCAGTCCGAGACCGTATGGCGCCAGGCTGAGAAATACAACGTGCCCCGTATCGGTTACGTCAACAAGATGGACCGTTCGGGCGCAAACTTCTTCGAGGTGATGCGTCAGATGCGCGAGCTGCTTGGCGCCAACCCCGTGGCTATCCAGATTCCTATCGGCGCCGAGGAGACATTCAAGGGCGTTGTGGACCTGGTGAAGATGAAGGCCATCCTGTGGCACGACGAGAGCATGGGCGCCGAATACTCCGAGGAGGAGATTCCCGAGTCGCTCAAGGCCGAGGCCGACGAATACCGCGACAAGCTGCTCGAGGCTCTGGCAGAGTGCGACGACACCCTGATGGAGAAATACTTCGACGATCCCTCCACCATTACCATGGACGAGGTTAAGGCAGCCATCCGCAAGGGCACCCTGGCAATGGCCATCCAGCCCATGACCTGCGGATCGTCGTTCAAGAACAAGGGTGTGCAGACCCTGCTTGATGCTGTCTGCGCTTACCTGCCCAGCCCTGAGGACGCAGGCGCCATCGAAGGCACCGCAGTGGGCAGCGACGAAATCGAGACCCGCGAGCCCAGCCCCGAGGCACCCATGTGCGCCCTGGCGTTCAAGATCGCTACCGACCCGTATGTGGGCCGTCTGACTTTCTTCCGCGTATATTCGGGTCAGGTAGAGGCAGGATCGTACGTGCTCAACACCCGTTCGGGCAAGAAGGAGCGCGTGTCGCGTCTGTTCCAGATGCACTCCAACAAGCAGAACCCGATGGAGAAGATAGGCTGCGGCGACATCGGCGCAGGCGTAGGCTTCAAGGACATCCGCACCGGCGACACGCTGTGTGACGAGAACCATCCCATCGTGCTCGAGGCTATGGAGTTCCCCGATCCCGTGATCGGTATCGCCGTGGAGCCCAAGACACAGAAGGACCTCGACAAGCTGGGCGTAGGCCTGCAGAAGCTGGCCGAGGAGGACCCCACCTTCCGCGTGGAGACCAACGAGGAGACAGGCCAGACCGTGATCAGCGGTATGGGCGAGCTTCACCTGGACATCATCATCGACCGTCTGCGCCGCGAGTTCAAGGTAGAATGCAACCAGGGCCGTCCGCAGGTTACATACAAGGAGGCCATCACACGTTCCGCCGAACTTCGCGAGGTATTCAAGAAGCAGACCGGTGGTCGCGGTAAGTTCGCCGACATCATCGTACGCATAGAGCCCGCCGACGAGGACTTCGAGGGCAGCCTGCAGTTCATAGACGAGGTGAAGGGCGGTAACGTGCCCAAGGAGTACATTCCTTCGGTACAGAAGGGCTTCCAGACCGCTATGAAGAACGGCGTTCTGGCCGGCTATCCCGTAGAGAAGCTGAAGGTGACACTGCTCGACGGTAGCTTCCACCCCGTTGACTCCGACCAGCTGAGCTTCGAGCTCGCCGCCATCCAGGCGTTCAAGCACGGATCGGAGAAGGCAGGCCCCGTCCTGATGGAGCCTATCATGAAGATCGAGGTAGTTACCCCCGAGGAGTCGATGGGTGACGTGATCGGCGACCTCAACAAGCGCCGCGGTCAGGTAGAGGGCATGGAGACCAGCCGCAGCGGTGCCCGCATCGTCAAGGCTACGGCACCTCTGGCCGAGATGTTCGGTTATGTGACCGCCCTGCGTACCATCACTTCGGGTCGTGCCACCAGCACCATGACCTTCAGCCACTACAGCGAGGTAAGCCCGTCCATCGCACGCTCGGTACTGACAGAGTGCAACGGCCGCGTAGACCTGCTCAAGTAATTCGCAATTTATAGTCATAACAGAAATATGAGCCAGAAAATCAGAATCAAACTCAAATCTTACGATCACAGCTTGGTCGACAAGTCGGCCGAGAAGATCGTAAAGACGGTCAAGAGCACCGGCGCAGTGGTAAGCGGTCCGATTCCGCTGCCCACTCACAAGCGCATCTTCACCGTGAACCGTTCGACGTTCGTCAACAAGAAGGCGCGCGAGCAGTTCCAGCTGTCGAGCTATCAGCGTCTCATCGACATCTATAGCAGCACGGCCAAGACTGTGGACGCCCTGATGAAACTCGAACTCCCCAGCGGCGTGGACGTAAGCATCAAGGTGTGATGCCGGAGTGAACAAAGCTGAAACAAGAATAAACAACCGTAAATACAACACGTAAAGAAATGCCAGGATTATTAGGAAAGAAAATCGGAATGACATCCGTTTTCAGTGC
>DESI01000086.1:43266-43425 GCA_002361235.1 Porphyromonadaceae bacterium UBA3318
GCGTCTCATCGACATCTACAGCTCCACAGCCAAGACTGTCGACGCGCTGATGAAACTCGAGCTCCCCTCCGGAGTGGACGTTTCCATCAAGGTATGACAAAATGAATTCAAAAGAGAAGACAACCACAAATAAGTAAAAGAAATGCCAGGATTATTAGG
>DESI01000081.1:0-27241 GCA_002361235.1 Porphyromonadaceae bacterium UBA3318
CCGATGCAGAAGTGGGAGAAGATGGAGGTGAGGAGGTCGGCGGTGGTGACGGCGCCGGTGACGAGGCCGAGGTGGTGAAGGGCTTGGCGTACGTCTTGGGCTACGAAGTCGGTGGGAATGCCGGTCTGAAGGCCGTCAATGACTCGTTGCAACGCTTCGGCGCCGGCCGTCAGGGCTTCGTAATGACGGGCGTTGGTCACTATCAGCTCGTTCTCGGGATTATGCTCGGTTGTGGCTGTGCGCACCAGTGCGGCTTCCAGTTCGTCTATCCCGGAACCAGTCCTGGCACTGATGGTCAGCACGGGACAGCCGGCAGGCAACGCTTCGAGAATCTTATCTGTGACCGCGCTGCCGCTGAGATCCGATTTCGTCAGAATCACAAACCGTTTGCTTTCAGTTGAGGCTGTAATGGATGCAAGCTGGGCGTCAAGGGGTTGTGTGGGGTCGACCAGCCAGAGGGTGACGGCGGCGCGTTCTATGTGATCTTTGGCGCGCTCGATGCCGATGCGCTCTACGGTGTCGGCGGTGTCGCGGAGGCCGGCGGTGTCGATAAACCGGAACAGTATGCCTCCGATTTCGCGTGTGTCCTCGATTATATCGCGTGTGGTGCCGGGGATGTCGCTCACTATGGCTTTGTCGCTGTCAAGCAGACGGTTCAGTAACGTGGACTTGCCTACGTTTGGCGCGCCGGCTATGGCTACGGGGATGCCCTCCTTGAATGCGCGTCCTGATTTGTATGAAAGTGCAAGACGCTGCACAATCCCGAATGTTTCTTTTGCGGAATTTATCAGTTGCGTGCGGTCGGCAAATTCTACGTCCTCCTCCGAGAAGTCAAGTTCCAGTTCCAGCAATGATCCGAAGTGGATAAGCTGTTCGCGCAGTTCGTTGAGCTTGCGCGAGAATGCGCCGGACATTTGCGAGAGGGCGAGTCGGTGTGCGGCGTGCGATTCGGCGGTTATAAGGTCGGCCACGGCTTCGGTCTGCGCCAGGTCCATGCGTCCGTTGGCGAAGGCGCGCTGCGAGAACTCTCCGGGTCCGGCGGGTTTGGCGCCGCAGCGCATAAGCTCATTAAGTGCTTCGCGCTGGATCCATCGGGATCCATGCAGGGATATCTCCACGGTGTCTTCGCCGGTGAACGATGAGGGTGCGCGGAACAGCGTGATGACCGCCTGGTCCAGCATGGAGCCGTCTTCCTGCAATATATTGCCCAAATGCGCTGTATGCGAGGCGCATTGCGCCAAAGGTTTGCCACGCCATATCTTCTGCACTATGTCGAAGGCGTCGCGACCCGACACGCGGATCACGGCGATGCCGCCTTGCCCGGCGGGCGTGGCTATGGCGGCGATGGTACGTTCTGAATCGGTTAGTTGCATGGTCAGTTTCGTCTGTTCCAGTCGCGGAATGATGATACGGCCTCGACCTTGTCCTCAATGGAATCGGGAAGGTTGTAGAAGAAGTCCAGTCCTGTCTGTTTCTCAACCTCGTCGACGGTGGTGACGTAGTTCTCCATGTTGCCGGGCGACGACATGTTGGGATATACGAATGCGATGCTTCGCGGCTCCTTTACGTACGGGGCCAGCAACACCTTGTAGAAAGCACCTGGTACGCGGACGCCGGCCTGACCGATGCGTTTGGTGTCGGACGGTTCGTATATGGGTCCGGCCGCGATCACGATGGCCGAATCGCGCCTGGCCCAATTGCGTTCCTTGTTTTCCAGCGTGTTCCAGGCGCCGCTGTTCAGCGAATGGTCCTGCGGACACATATTGGTCATGACGAAGCAGTCGGACATTGCTTCGGGACTCCATTTCTGGTCGGCGGCCGGGCAGAGGTGACCGCGGTCGTAGCCCGAGCGGGCGTAGTCGCCGGTGCCGGGGCAGTTCTCTACCTCCTCATCCTGCCAGAAAGTGTTGGAACGTGATGCCGGGCCGTCCGTTTCCGAGCCCAGCAGTTCCCACGCCACCCATTCCGGCGTGCGGTTGTCGGGATTGAATGCCAGGCGGAACCCGGTATAATCCTTGCGGATGGCTTTGGACGACGAACCGCGCACCAGGTCCAGGTCGCGGTACGCAGTATTATTATTCTGAGCTGCTGAGGAATTGGCCTCTGCGACTGTTTCCTGTTTTTCTTCGCTTTGTTCCGCATTTTCGCGGCGGTTCATGCCAACGGCCATCACAATAGCCGCGGCGGCAACCAATGCTATGACTAAAAACTGTTTCATCACCGCAAAGTTAGCGAGAAACCGCGAGAATAGCAAACAGATTACATGTCGACAGGCACGTAAACGATGGGGCTGTGCCTATTCTGACACAGCCCCATCTGATTAGTCCTAAGACAGATTGAATTATGATTACAGACGGATCTTGAGCGACGAACGGTGTCCCTTGGCGTCCGTTGCGGTCACGATATAGATGCCGCCTGCCACAATGTCCAGGGATACGGTGTCGCTGCCTGCGGCCACGAGCGTTCCGGTGGTGGAGAATACGCTGATGGCGCAACCCTGTGCGGAAACCGTGTTGCCGTTGAAGCTGATGTTGCCTGCGGACTCGACTTCGATCGATCCGATGCCGGATTCAGCGGCTGTTACGGTTATCCTGGCCTGTGTCTGCTTGCCGGCCACGTTTACCGTGAGGTTGGCGGAGCCTTCCTTCAGGCCTTTGATTACCATATAGATTCCGTCGTTGTCGAAGCCCATGTCGCCTGCCTCCGCTACCGATTCGTCGCTGATCTCGAATGAGAAGTCTCCCATCGTTTCCTCGGTGAGGCTTTCTCCTACGAGCTGCAGATGGATGGTGACTTCCTTCTCAGCCTCTACTGTGACCTCGGCGGGGGTGCATACCAGCAGACCTCCCTCGAAGTACAGTGTCGGGTTGAACTGGTCGCCCGTCATGTTCCAGGGGTTCTCGGTATCGTTGCCGTAGTTCCAGCCCAGCTCCTGGAAGAAGGAGATGCCGGTCTCGTCGGCGGCTACGGAAGCGCCCTCGGTGCTGGTGGCTGCGGCCTCGATCTTGTCGTTGCCTGCGGTCAGAGTGGCCACTGCGTAGTTATTGGCCAGGCCTGCGTCCGGAGCCACAGGTTCGTCGCTGTAGATGGGTTCCCAGGTCGTTTCATCGTAACCGATGGGTTCGGGTTCATGATTGACCACGCTTTTGCCCACGATGCGGTGCATCGTGTCGTTCTGGCCGGGGAATTCCTCGCTTTCGGCCGGAGTTCCGGTAAATGCGAGTGACGAGAGATTGACGTAGCAGCCCTGTACGGCTAATGAAGGAGTGGTGGGTTCGTCGGGTTCGTCGGGGTTCAGGCTGCCATAGTCGGGCTCCAGATCGCCCACGATACCGCCCACGCAGGGACCTCCGCCCCAGCGTGGAGCCTCGGTAGTCTCTATGCTGCCCTGTACATGGCAATTCTCGATAAGCGAGCGGCCGCTGGTAGCGGCGATGCCGCCGATGGTGTTCTTGCCCTTGATGGTGGCGTTGACATGGCAGTCGCTGATTTTGCCGGCGTTACTGCCCAGATCGCCAACGATGCCGCCTATGCCGGTGCCGGCGGTGATACTGCCCTTGAACGCGCATGCCTGTATTGTAGCCCCTGTCATGGTAGAACTTACAATACCTCCTACGGTCGACGATTCCTCGCCGCCGATCAGATCGCCCTGGAACGAGCTTCCGCTGATGCCGGCGTATACACGTGCTTTACCGACAAGACCTCCGAAGTCATCGTCACCCTGAACTGTCGATTCGTATGCGTGCACGTTCTCGATTACGCCTCCGGACATCGTGCCTACAAGCAGACCGTGGCCCGAAGCCGCGTTCTTGAGCGATGCGTTCACGAAGTTGATATCACGCACGGTTCCCGCAAGGCCCTCGGTATCGGCAGATACGCCTTCGGCCGTGTCGGCGGGGCGGTTAAGCTGAGGAATCAGCGCGCGGCCGGTGAGGCTCAGATTGCTGATTATGTGATTGCGTCCGTCGATCGAGCCGGTGAATTCGAAGTCCTTGATGTCCAACGGATAGCCGGCGGCGTCAATGTCGTTGACTATGGCATAGTGTGCTGCGGGAGCGGATATGAGCTGCTTCAGACCGCCTATGGTGCTGATCTGGTAGGGGTTCTCTGCGGTTCCGTCTCCGTTCTCGAACAGCTGCAGCGGCAGGTCATAGCTCTGGAGAGTGTATTTCCAGTCGCTGACGTCCATGTATGTCACTATGAGTTTGGGTGCTTTGGAGCCGTAGTTGGCTATGAAGATGTTGGCAAGGTTGCCTTTGCCCTCTTCAGGACCGATTTCAAGCAGCGGAGCCTTGGAGGAGTCGGTGCTGCGGATGGTCAGCTGTTCGTCTACGCCGTTGCCGCTCGCTCTCTTACGCTTGATCAGAGCCATATATTCGCGGTCGGAGTCAAGATTGAACAGATAGGGATCGAATGCCTCCGGACCGGTATAGAGCTGTGCGTATTCCACATTCTGGCCCAGGTTGATATCGTCCGTGCTGACAATGGAGCCGTCTTCGGGATTGACGAATACGACCTGAGTGTGTACGTCGTTGTTCTCGTCCGACATGCCTCTGGTCTGCGGAGCGAAGTAGAGGTAGGAATCCTTATGTGCCACACGGTCGGTGTTGGCGGTGAGCGATATGTTAGAATCATCGTCCGATAGATAGGCGCTGAGTTCATGCTCCATCTGGCCGGTGTTTACGTTTACGAACTGGAAGAACACGTCGCCGTCACCGTCCGGGATGATGAACATGACCTGGGGAGCGAATCCCGGTATGTCGGTCATGAACGTACCGCCGCTTACGCCTTGGGCCAAGTCGAATTTCTTTACTCCGGCTGCAGTCTCGCCTTTGGGCGCGGCGCTGTATAAGGCGTAGTCATAGCTGAACGTGTCGCCGCCCTGGATGGAATGAGCCGTGGTGATGTACAGAGATGGAGTGCCGTCGCCGCTCAGTGTCAGGTTCAGGTCGTTGTCATACTGGAAGTTGCCGTGATACAGGAAATACAGGTCGTCGGCACTGGCGTTCAGTGGAAATGTGGTGGAACTGTATTTTTCCATCGGAGCATTCCATCCGCTGCCGGTGGTGTACACGTCTACGATCATCTCGTTGTCGGGGGTGGGATTTTCGTTGGAGAAGTCGAAGGGATCCTCATACCAGCAATACTTCAGATGGCTGAAGGAAATCCAGGGCTTGCCGTCGTTGACTACGGACAGGACCGGAATCGCATCCGCACCGGTGGTGCATATCTCCGGGAAACGTACGTCGATCACCGGGTCGCCCATGCCGCTGTACCCTGCTTTCTTATATGTCACGAAACGGTGGTCCAAAGTGTTCTCGACACCGTTCACCTCGGGAGTCTCTGTGTCGACGGTGGTGTAGAAAGTGATGTAGAAATCCTCCGACCAGGCGTCTTTTGCGGCATTTACAGCCGAGCAATAGTATCCGTCGATTGTGGTGATTGGCTCGTTCTTGCCGATGGAGTACACCCGTGTACGGTAATTGTTGACAAATTCCGTGGTGTTGGTGGCAACACCGATCATGATTTCGTAGCTGGTGTCGTAGTTGAAGAATTTCTGAGTCAGATCGGGACCGATACTGAGCTGCGCCACGCGTGTCTCGTTATCTTCGAGCTGAATCTCGTCTTCCACTGATCCTACCTCCTGCAGAAGGTTGTCGAACACTGTGATCTTAAATCCCTGGATGCTGTTGGTCTCACTTGTCTTGTAGTCGATGGAGAAAAACCAGGTCGAACCGTCAGGGGCGTTGAGATATCCTGACTCGCTGCTCTTGGAGAGTACGCTGGGATTGAGCGTCCTGAACGTTCCCACTTTGACTCCGCCTCCGGCATTTTGGGCCTGAAACGCGTCCTGCTTGCCGAAGCCGTCCTGACGCACCTCGGCACGCGCCTTGGGCATGTAGGGGAACAATGCATCCGAAGTGCCCCGGGGTGCCTTCGCCTGCGCCGTTACGCCTCCGACGGCCATTGCCGCCGCAATCGCGATAATCGTTTTGTTCATACTGTTGTTTATTTATTTGTTGTTATCCTAATTGACTGTGTTTTTTATCGTTTCTGTCCTGACAATATATTGGGGTTAAACGGAAAATAGTTTGCAAAATTAGTGCAAAAAATATGCAAAACACAAATAGCGATGTTAATAATTGTTAAGTATATGTTAATGCGCCGATAAATCGGTAATTTTGTGCATCAAAAACAGAAGTACAGTCGCGTATGACGGCTTGCTGTGGCATAACAGAACGCAAATTAGATAGCCATGACAGTAACAGAAAGATTTTTAGATTTCGTGAAGTACGATACTCAGAGCGACGAGCTGACGGACATGACGCCGTCGTCGCCGGGTCAGATGGAATTTGCCGGGTACCTCAGGACGGTGCTTGAAGGGATGGGTCTGCAGGACGTGGACCTGGACGATAACGGCTATCTGATGGCCACGCTGCCGGCCAACACCGACAAGCCGGTGCCGGTCATCGGCTTCATCGCGCATATAGACACAAGCCCCGACATGTCGGGTAAGCATGTGAAGCCCCGCATCGTCAAGGAATATGACGGAGGCGTCATCAGACTGAACGATGAATACAACCTGGATCCCGTCGAATTCCCCGAACTTAAGAATTATGTGGGCCAGGATATTATAGTGACCGACGGCACCACTCTGCTCGGCGCCGACGACAAGGCCGGCATCGCCGAGATACTGACCGCCGTGGCATGGCTGCAGCAGCACCCCGAGGTGAAGCACGGCAAGATACGCGTTGGCTTCAATCCCGACGAGGAGATAGGTCTGGGCGCCCATAAGTTCGACGTCCGGAAATTCGGCTGCGATTTCGCCTACACCATGGACGGAGGCGCAGTGGGCGAGCTGGAGTTTGAGAACTTCAACGCCGCGCAGGCCAAGGTGACCATCAAGGGACGCAACGTGCATCCCGGATACGCCAAGCACAAGATGGTGAACTCCATCCGCGTGGCCGGCAACTTCATCCAGATGCTGCCCCGCTGGGAGACTCCCGAGCATACGGAGGGTTACGAAGGTTTCTATCACCTCGTAGGCATCGAGGGCAATGTGGAGCAGACCACGCTGACATACATAATCCGCGACCACGACCGCAACCGCTTCGAGAGCCGCAAGCGCGAGATAGAGCACCTGGTGCGCAAGACCAACACCGAGTATCCCGGATGCTGCACGGTCGAGATCAAGGACCAGTACTACAACATGCGCGAGAAGATCGAGCCGGTGATGCACATCATCGACTATGTGAAGGAGGCCATGCTCGAGGCCGGCGTCACGCCCAAGGTACAGCCCATCCGCGGCGGTACGGACGGCGCGCAGCTGTCGTTCAAGGGTCTGCCGTGTCCCAACATCTTCGCCGGCGGCGAAAACTTCCACGGCCGGTTCGAGTACGTGCCGATCCAGTCCATGGAGAAGGCGGTGTCGGTGATTGTCAACATCTGCAAGATAGTGGCCGGGAAAGCGTGAAAGGAACCGCATACGTCATAACAGGGCCGACTGCCTCGGGCAAGTCGGCCCTTGCCGTACGCCTGGCCCGTCAGCTCGGCACCGAGATAATCAGCGCCGACAGCCGGCAGATATACACGGGTATCCCGATAGTCACGGCAATGCCCACCGACGAGGAGCGAGCGGCCGTGAGGCATCACCTCATCGACTTCCTGCCGCTGGAGGAATATTACAGCGCGGCGATGTTCGAGCAGGACGCGCTGAGCATAGCCCGCAGGCTGATAGAGGAACGCGGCTCGGTGGTGGTGTGCGGAGGCTCGATGATGTATGTCGACGCCTTCTGTCACGGCATCGACGAACTGCCCACCGTATCCGACGACATACGCCTGGGGCTTAAGGCCGAGCATGACGAGAGGGGAGACGACTGGCTGCTTGGCGAGTTGGCGCGCCTCGACCCGGAATATTACAATGAGGTGGACCGCAAGAACATGAAGCGGGTATTTCACGCCGTGGAGATAATCAGGGCGTCGGGGCAAAGTTACACGTCGCTTCGCACCGGTCAGAGGAAGGAGCGCGAGTTCGAGGTGCGTAAAATGTGCCTGACGATGCCTCGCGAGCAACTGTTCGACCGCATCAACCGGCGTGTGGACGCCATGGTCGAAGCCGGGCTGGAGGAGGAAGCGCGGCGCGTCTATCACATGCGGCATCTGAACTCGCTCAACACCGTCGGCCTGAAGGAGATGTTCGCCATGTTCGACGGCACGATGGACCGTCACACCGCCATAGAGCGCATCAAGAAGAACACCCGCGTCTACGCCAAGAAGCAACTGACCTGGTGGAAGCGCGACCCGGACATCGAATGGCTTCCGATGAGCGGCGAACAATCGGTATTTTAAGCCTTAATTAGTGGATATCAGCAATCTTTTACAGACTGTCATAAAAACTTTCAGGAATTAATAGCTTAATTTCGAAGATTTATGCTATTTTTGCGTTTGCCAATCATAAAGAAAACCGTTATGCCACAAATAAGCACTTTTTATGGTATTATCATCTTGATGAACTTCACAGACCATGCGCCTGCCCATTTCCATGCGTGGTACAATGAATATAAAGCGATTATCAGTA
The DNA here is from genome assembly GCA_002361235.1 of Porphyromonadaceae bacterium UBA3318. GTDB lineage: Bacteria > Bacteroidota > Bacteroidia > Bacteroidales > Muribaculaceae > Lepagella. The sequence goes on from DESI01000081.1 coordinate 8,579, forward strand.
TTAAAGACGGAGTGGTAAGAGGCGAAATGCCTGGCCGTGCACTGAAGATGATTCTGGAATGGCTTGACCAACACAAGGAAGAACTGATGGATAATTGGGAGAAAGCTCAAAAGGGCGACCCTTTGGAAAAGATAGAACCTCTAAAATAAGATACGGACATGTTTACAGAAGTAGTGAAAGCCGAGTATGTGGACGGATTCCGCGTCCGGTTATGGTTCAATAACAAAGTGACTAAAGTTGTGGACTTGCGCACTTCGTTACAAGGCAAAGTGTTTGAGCCGCTCAAAGATTTAAATTTCTTCAAGCGGTTTACTGTGAAGTACAACACTATAGAATGGGAAAACGGGGCGGATTTTGCTCCTGAATATTTGCTCTCCTTGCCGGAAGCATAAGGTATCTTTCCGTCCCATTATCAGGATATCTGCTGTTTCGATTATGAAACAGTGACAGTTATTCTTCGGCTGAGGAGCGGCGGATGCGGTGAGTGGGGGACAGGGCCGAGGCGTCGTGCGAGGCAGGGACTTTCGGAGCCTGGGACTTCATCTTCATCTTGATCTTGACATGGTCGAAGCCCTTGCCGTAAACGCCGTTTACGGCGCCCTGCGTCACGAAGGCATCCCCGTCGATGCGCTTCACGATGCGGAAGATGGTCACGGACTCGATCTTGCGGCAATATACCATGAGGATTTTCTGGTTGTGTTTCGTGTACCATCCCTGTCCGTCGATTACGGTTACCCCGCGATGGGCGTCAACGAGGATTTCGTCGGCTATCTCCTTCCATTTCGGCGAGAATATCATGAACTGCGTTGCCTTGCGGTTGCCGTTGATGATCTGGTCGGTAACGTAGCTGGCTATGAACGTGACCATGACGCCATACACGATGGTGGGGATACGGGCCTCCACACGCTGCTCGAACGTGCCTTCGAACGGCAGGAACATCGAGCAGCAGATGATGCAGAAGTCCATATATATCATGGTGCGTCCGATGCTGACGTTGCTCACCTTGGACACCATGGCGGCCACGATATCGGTGCCTCCCGACGAACCATTATGGATAAACGCCGTACCGATGCCGATACCGCAGCATATACCTCCCAACGCCACACTCACCACGCGGTCCGGAATGAGCGGATGGCCGATGGACATGAAGAAACCTTCCGTGCAGCCTATGCCTAAGGCCACTACGGTGACGCCGAAGATGGTGCGCAGCACGAATTTCTTGCCCACGATCTTGTATGCGCATGCCAGCAGCAACAGGTTGCAGACGTAGCTTGTGACGGCCACGGGTATCATGCCGTCGGTGGCGAAATACACAAGGGTGCCCACACCGGACAGACCGCCGATCACTATCTTGTGCGGAAGTATGCAGGCGGTGAAGCCGACTGAATAGATCAGAAGGCCTACTATTATCATCAGATAATCCTTGCCGTTGACCAGCAGCGAATTGTATTTGGGCTTTGGCATAAGTACGAGGTCAGAGTGGTGAGTTATGAGTTATGAGTTATGAGTGACGAGGTCAGAGGGATTCTTTCATGCGTTTGTAGATGAAGGTCTTGGGGCGCACCATCTTCTGGGCGGAGGGCTTTTCGTAGCCGGGAAGTGCGAATGATGCGTGCTCGGGAATCCAGTCTACGATCGCATCCACCCAGTCTATCATGCCCTGGCGCGACGGATGGACGTTGCTGGCGCTCTGGCGCGGCAGCTTCAGGTCGAAGCTGCGGAAGAACACGTCGCCGCCGAGTTGCTCGTCTAACCATTTGTTCAGAACGCCCCCTTGGGTCTTGCCGTTCCACGACGGCGGCCCCACCCAGAGCAGATGCCGGTCGCCTACGGCCTTGACTATCTCATTTAGCGAGCCTTTGAGATGATCCGGCTTGGTGTCGAACAGCTCGTTCGTCCCGAGGCTTACGAACACGGCATCGGGCTCCTGTTGCTCGATGATCTGAGTCAGTTTGGGCGATTTACCCCATTTCTGAATGGTTGAACCGTCCCATACCACGGTGGCGACATCGAAGCCGTTCTGTTTCCCATAGCCGTTCAGCGCCTCGGCAAGCCAGCCGGTCATCGAATCGCCGATGAACAGTATCTTGCGGACAGTGTCCTTCTCATTTTTCTTTTCAGCCTCTGCCTGCTCGTCGGGTAGGTTGGCCGCGTTCTGTGCCGGTAGGGCCGGCGTCACCAGCAACGACAGCAGGCTCAGAGTGACGAATATCGTTTTCTTCAACATAATCTTTAATGTTTTACCCCCAGAATATATAGGCCACGATAACGGCTGCCACTGCTCCCGTGATGTCGGCCAAAAGTGCGTAGCCGGCGGCATAACGGGTCTTGGACACGCCGACGGAGCCGAAGTACACTGCCAATATATAGAACGTCGTGTCGGTCGAACCACGGACTGCGGCGGCGAGTTTCGATACGAAGGCGTCGGCACCGTTGGCCTGCATCACGTCCAGCATCATGGCGCAGCTGCCACTGCCGCTCAGGGGCTTCATCAGCATGGTGGGCAGCGCGCCCACCCATTGCGTGTCGAAGCCCATCCAGGCCACGCAGTTCTCGACGCCGCCGGTGATGATGTCAAGCGCTCCCGAGGCGCGGAACATTCCGATGGCCACGAGAATGGCCACGAGATAAGGAATGATCATCACAGCCGTCTTGAAGCCCTCCTTGGCTCCCTCGATGAACACGTCGTATACGCGCAGCTTCTTGCGTATGCCGGCCCCGATGAAGGCCATGATGACGCAGAACAGTATGAAGTTGGCGCCGAATGTGCTGTATGTACCCACCTTGTCGCCGGGCAGCGAGGCGAAGAACCATGTGACCAGAGCCACGAACGCGGCTATGCCTCCTAACCATGCCCATATCACGCCGTCCATGCGGATGCGCTGCTTCAGGCATAGCGCTCCGAGACCGACCAAAGTCGCTATGGCCGTGGCGATCAGTATAGGTATGAACACGTCCGTGGGATTGGCCGCGCCTCCTTGCGCGCGGTACATCATGATGCTGATGGGCACCAGGCAGAGACCCGAGCTGTTCAGCACCAGGAACATGATCATGGCGTCGGTGGCCGTGTCCTTCCGGTCGTTCAGCTTCTGCATCTCCTGCATGGCGCGCAGACCCATCGGGGTGGCCGCGTTGTCAAGCCCCAGCATGTTGGCCGAGATATTCATGAATATGGCCCCCATGGCCGGATGCCCTTTCGGTATGCCGGGGAAAAGGCGTGAGAAGAAGGGACTGATGAGCCGGCCGAAAAATTCGATGACTCCGGCCCGTTCCCCTATCTTCATGATTCCGAGCCATAGGGTGAGCACGCCGGTCAGGCCCAGCGACACCTCGAAAGCGAAGGCCGCTTGGTCGAACGAGGCGTTCATGATCTGGCTCCACACGTCCAGGTCGCCCTGAAAGCATGTGCGTCCCAGCGCCATGACGAACGCCAGGGCGAAGAAGGCTATCCAGATCCAGTTCAGAACCATCTACAGAGTCGGAATAGTGTGGCTTAGAAACGTTTGATACCCATGATCTCTCGCACGTCGGCCAGTGTCTTGGAGGCCGTTTCGCGGGCGCGTTCGGCACCCTGGCGCACCACCTTGGACAGATACTCGTCGTTCTGACGGATGTCGAGGATGCGCTCGCGGATGGGAAGCGTGATTTTCAGTATGTCCACGGCCAGCTGCTTCTTGAGGTCGCCGTAGCGGATGGAGCAGTCGGCGTAAGCCTGGCGGAAGTGGACGCACACATCGGGCTCCGACACCAGGTCCATGAGGGTGAACAGGTTGGCGATAGGCTCGCTGACGGGGCTGTCCGGAGTCTTGGGACCCTCGTCGGTGACGGCGCGCATCACCTTCTTGCGCAGGGTCTTCTCATCGTCTATGAGGTAGATGCAGTTGCCCTCGCTCTTGCCCATCTTGCCCGATCCGTCCAGTCCGGGTACCTTGACGGCCGCGGCACCGAAGTTGAAGTTGAAGGGCTCGTGGAAATATTCTGTCTTATAGAACGAGTTGAAACGGCGTGCGAAACGGCGCGTCAGCTCCAGGTGCTGTTCCTGGTCCTTGCCCACGGGCACGAGGTCCGCATGGTGAATCAGGATGTCCACGGCCATCAGGGTGGGATAGGTCAGCAGACCGGCGTTGACACGCTGGTTGGTCTGGTTGCCGATTATCTCCTTTTCTATCTCGTCGCCTTCGGAATGGATGCCCAGGGCCTTGCGCGCCTTGTCCTTGAACGAAGCGGTGCGCATCAGCTCGCCGATGCCCACGTGCATGTTCATCAGCAGATACATCTCCGAAATCTCGGGCACGTCGCTCTGGACGTAGATGGTGTTCTTGTCGGGGTCGAGGCCGGCAGCCAGGTATTCCGCCAGGATGTCCTTCACGTTCTCGTGCAGCATCTTCGGATCGGGATGCGTGGTGAGGGCGTGGAGGTCGGCCACGAAGTAACGGCAGTCGTAGTCGTTCTGCATGCGCACGAAGTTGCGCAAGGCTCCGTAATAGTTGCCTAAATGCAGGTTGCCGGTGGCGCGGATGCCGCTCAGTACTATCTTTTTCTTATCGTTGTTTTCCATAATTGCAGTTTTAAACCACAAAGTTAATTTATTTTCGCCTATTGGACAAAAAAAGTGTTGCGATGTGTTGCAAAAGATGAAATAAAATTTTAATTTTACCGAGAAGAAACAGGACGGGTGGCAACGCCCCTGTGCCTTCGAGAGACAGACGAAAAACACTGTTACAAACCTTAAAGAATAGGAGGACAGACCATGAAAATCGGAATCCCAAAAGAGATCAAGAACAACGAGAACCGCGTTGGTGCGACACCGGCAGGCGTTAAGGAACTCGTGAACCACGGCCATGAGGTCTATGTGCAGGACCATGCCGGCGAGGGGAGCGGATTCAGCAACCGTGAATACGAGGATGCCGGAGCCAAGATATTGCCGACCATCGAGGATGTGTATGCCACTGCCGATATGATCATCAAGGTGAAGGAACCGATAGAACCCGAGTATGGGCTGATCCGCAAGGACCAGGTGCTGTTCACCTATTTCCATTTCGCGTGCGACCGGGCGTTGCTGGACGCTATGCTGAAGAGCGGCGCCGTGTGCATCGCGTACGAGACCGTTACATATTCGGAGACCGACCGCCGTCTGCCGTTGCTGATACCCATGAGCGAGGTGGCCGGCCGTATGTCGATACAGGAGGGCGCACGATTCCTGGAGAAGCCCCAGGGAGGCCGCGGCGTATTGCTTGGCGGCGTGCCCGGCGTGAGACCCGCCAAGGTGCTGGTGTTGGGCGCCGGCGTTGTGGGACGTAACGCCGCTCTGATGGCCGCAGGTCTCGGCGCCGAAGTCACGATAGCCGACATCAACCTCGATGTGCTGCGTCATTGCGCCGAGACAATGCCCAAGAACGTGAAGACTCTCTATTCCTCACGCCACAACATAGAGCAGGAACTGCCCGACACCGATCTGGTGGTAGGCTCGGTATTGGTGCCCGGCGCCAAGGCTCCGCATCTGATAACCCGCGACATGGTGGGCATGATGCGTCACGGATCGGTGATGGTGGACGTGGCCATCGACCAGGGCGGATGCTTCGAAACCTCGCATCCCACCACGCACAGCGATCCTGTATATGAAGTGGACGGAGTGGTGCAGTATGCCGTGGCCAACATTCCCGGCGCCGTGCCTTACACCTCGACCATGGCCCTGACCAACGCCACGCTGCCGTACGCGCTGAAATTGGCTGACCTCGGCTGGAAGGAAGCATGCCGTCGCAGCTACGGCCTGACCCAAGGCGTCAACGTGGTGGACGGCAAGATCACATTCAAGGCCGTGGCCGAAGCCTTCGGCCTCGAATACACCCCGCTCGCACTCTGATAGAATGTAAATAAATACCGGCTGTAGCATATTTTGCTGCAGCCGGTATGTTTTTGCTGATTATATGATTATTTGGAGCGGGAGACCTGGTGGATTACGTTTCCGTTGTTGTCGATCATGGAAAGCGTCAGGGCCTTCGGAGTGGCGGTAACAACGGAGAATCCTGGCACTCCGCTGCTGAACACCGTGCCGTCGGTGGCCTTGACGTCCGGGCGGGAGAGGGAGCCGGATGTATTGACCACATAGTCGATGCCGTTCTTGCGGATATGCTGGAAGTTGTGGATGTGGCCGCAGACGTACATGTCGACCTTGTGTTTGCGCAATATCGGATCCACTTTTTTCTGCATGTCCTCGCGCTCGCTGCTCTGCTTGGGAGTCTGGGCATAGACGGGATGATGGCCGGCCACAATGGTCCAGTCCGCGTTGTCGTCGCGGCTAAGCTCCCGGTCGAGCCATCGCAGCTGTGCGTCGACATCCTGACGGCCGGCATCGGGGTATTCGGCCGTATCGGCGTGATACTTGTCTATTATCGGTGCGGTGTCGATGAACACTACCTTGACGCGGGTGTCGTCGTTGTCGAATATCCTGGTATAATAACGCGAGGGCATGTTCCAGCGGCGGCTGATGCCGGAATAATCCATCACCGCCTGCGTATTGCCGCGATACTCGTGATTGCCGAGAACCGGACACCATTCCACCTGAAGTTCCGGATGGGAATACATCAGCTCGTAATTGGTGGTCCATAGCGGGTCGTTCACCGATTCGATACCTAAGTAATGGTGAATGTCGCCAAGCGCGAGGAAAGCCTCCGGGCCCACGGCCTCGGCCACTTTGCCCATCAGTTCGGCTATGGGTTTCTGTTCATAGTATCCGTTGCGGCCCAGGTCGTTGCCTATCATCAGCGTGACGTCGCCGGACAGCCCGGTGGCCGGAATCTGAGCGCTTGCGGCGGATATGGCCGCAAACGTCAGAAGTGTGGATGTAAGGAATTTACGTATCATGGTTATTGTTATTTCGCACCGAACGCGCCGAAGTGCGGTTCAAGTGCCGGTGAGTGATACAGTTTGCCATTGATCTCAAGACCGCCTGCAAAACAAGGGGTCACTGTGGCCGATGTGGTTTTGAGAGCGGGAGAATCGGCAGACAGATGGAAGTCCCAGGTGGAATTGTAGGTGTAATCGGTCAGACCCACGGCGTTGATGTCGAAATTGCTGAATCGGGGATTCACGAGATTCTCTTTCGACGCTATGACGCTATGCGCGTCAACGGCAGGATTATAGCTCTTGTGGTCGTAATTGTAACCTTCGTAGGCGTAAGCCACGTTGCTTTCCTCGGGATATACAATGGAGCTTTGCTGAGTGCCGGACACATACATGTTGTAGTCTATCACCGACTTGTCGTCATATCCCGCGTCGGACGAATTCGGATTCTTGTAATTGGGAGTCATGGCGCGGAACTTGCAGTTCACCATCAGGTTGTTGACGACGGTGGCAAGGCAGTTCTTCTCGACATACACGCATCCACCCTTTTCACCGTCGCGGCGCCATCCGGCATTGATGATGGTATTGTTGTAGGCATTGGCTATGGCCTGTCCGCGGGTTTCGCTCTGACCGGAGGAGGAAAGCTTCAGTCCGTTGGTGTTGGGGCTGAACATGACGTTGCCTGCAATGTCAGCCTTGACGCCGGCCTTGATGTTTACGGCCTCCGCGCCGCTGTAGCCGTTGGCTGCGAATACGTTGCCTGCAATGATGGCCGAGCCTCCCATCAGATAGATTCCGTCGCTCCATCCGTTGCGGATTATCGAGTTCGTGATGACGTACCGGCCGTTGATATTGGTGGTGGTGATCTGCGGATAGGCGTCATCGCCTGCGGTGTAGATGCCGGATGTCGCGGCGGGTGAACCCTCGATGACCTGACCGCCCGTATATTCGATCACGGCATGGTCTATCACCATCTCCTGACACGATTCCGTGGCCACGATGCCGCCCCACAGGCCGGCGAAGGTGTTGGCCTCGGTGCGTCTGGATTCCTCGACGGTGAAGAGTACAGGCTGATTCTCGGTGCCCAGCACATAGAGGTTGCCCTTGACGATAATCTCGACGGGCGCGTGGTTTACTCCGACTCCGGCGGCTGAGGCCGTTATCTTCACTCCCGGCTCGATCGTGAGGCTTTTCCCCTCCGGTATGACGAGGTGACGGTCCAGGTTGATTTCCGTACCGGCCTTCCATGTGCCGGACACGGTCATCTCCGTTTCGGATATTTCGGTGTCGGCCGAAGGTTGTTCGGGATCGTTTTTGTCACTGCACGATACCAGCGGCATCGCTGCGCCGATCAAGGCGGCGAATAGTAGTTTTTTCATCTTTACGAATTTGTTGTTATTGGGTTGTTGAATGCTTGATATGGGAGTGTGTCCCGTGCGGGATGTCAAAGTTTGAATCTCACGCCGAGCAGGACGGTCTGCCCGTAACGCTCCTTGCGTTCCATCACGTTGCCCCGTATACGCTTCACGTCGGTGAGTGTGTCGGTATGCGGCCCCTTGTGATAGTAGCGTATCATAGGGAGGTCGAGCAGGTTGGTGGCTTTCAGGAATATCGACAGGCCGCAACGGAACGATTTCTCGGCAGACAGTTCCATGCGGAAGTAATCGTTCTCCCAGATGTCGTTGTCATACCAGTTGCTGACGTCGGCGAGCCGGGGACTGATGTAGCTGCCTGTGAGCTGTGCGTCCCAGCCGTTGTCGCTGTCCTTGAACAGAAGCGAGAGATTGGCCACATGGGCGGCCTGTCCGAACAGCGGTCGGGTCTGTCTCACGGTTATTATGTCGTTGCCCTGCATGGTGCGTTTGTCGGTGGTGATGCGGGAGTAAGTGAAGGTGTAGTTGGCCTTGATGCCGAACTTGCTGAAATACTTCAGAATGTCGATTTCCGCCCCCATATTGTCGGCGTTGCCCATGTTCATCGGCATGTAATATGTGTCCTGTCCTTCGTTTATGAGTCCATATTCTATTGGGTTCTGCAGATGCTTGTAGAAAAGACCGGCCATGAACTGTTCAGACGATTTCGGGAAGAACTCCCACCGCAGGTCTATGTTGTCGGCCACGGTATGCTTCAGCGAGGGATTGCCCTTCTCCTTGTATTCCTCGTTGATGATGCTGTAAGGCACAATCTCGAAGAAGCTCGGGCGGTTTATGGCGCGGGCATAGCTGAGGCGCAGGTTCATCCGGTCGGTAAGCATCCGCTTGATGTGCAGGCTCGGCAGGAAGTCGGTGTATTTCTGGCGTCCGGTGGGGTCAACGTCGCGCGGGAATTTCAAGGAATAACCCTGACTGGTGTATTCCACACGCAGACCTGCTATAAATTCCCAATGCGGCAGTGTGAGTCGAGCCATGGCATATCCGGCGGCTATCCGTTCGTCCGCGTCATAGTTCAGAGGGTCGCCCACATTGCCGAACTCGCGCGGAGTGATCAGAATCCCGTCAAAATTATCCCAGTCCTGTCCGAAAACCTGGACGTGTCCGGTGCCGGTGGCGGAATCGAATGTGTATTCGTTGAAAAAGCTGTCGCGGTCCTTTGCGCGGAACATGCCGCCAATCGAGATGTCCCAGTTGCGGATATGATAACTCAGGTCAATGTATCCGGCCCAGTCGCGGTCGGAGTTGTGTTCCCAGCGACGCAGTGCGGCTTTGCTTGTGGCCAGATGGTTGCCCTGGATGTAGACGGTGGCATTGTCTGGCGTGAGGTTGGTGGCATTGGAGAAAACCGCTTTCCAGTCAACGCGCAGCTGATCGTGGAGAAATAGGTGGTTGCCTTGAAGCGTGGAATTGAATATGCCCTGACGGTTCCAGCGCATACGTACTGATGAGGTTTTGTCATCCTGTGCCTGTCGTGTCTGCTCGTTGGTCATGCTGAGCCAGCCGTTATACCACGAGAGTTTATGTTGCGGCGAGAACACATAGTCCACTTTCCCATGTATCGCAAGGCGCTGGCGGTTGTCGGAATATTCGCGGCGTTCCACTCCGTTGGTCATGTATGCGGAGCGGTAATACCAATCGCTGTTCTTGCCGCGATTCAGGTTCTGATAGCTTACCGAAGCGATGACGCCCAGTCTGTTGCCGAAGAATCTGTCGCCGTATGATATGCCGGCCAGGATATCGGGCCAGGGGCGTGAACTCCTCACACGCAGATTGTTGTTGGTGAAATCAGATTCCTTTACGCCGTAATCGCCGGTCGTACCCTTTATCTCGTTGGGTGATTTACGTTGAATGGCGCCATGATCGAACGACAGGAAATCCCGGACAAAGTAAAGTGCATTGTATCCGGTGGTGATATTGGCATGAAGCATGCGGCGCGACGGCGCGTCCTTCATCACAAGGTTTACCGCACCTCCGATGCCGTCGCCTTCAAGGTTGGGCATCATGGACTTATACACCTCTATGCGGTCCAGAATCTCGGAGGGAAACAGGTCGAGGGGCACGAAACGGTTCTTGTTGTCGGGACTCGGAATCTTCACCCCGTTCACCAGAGTGTAGTTATATCGTTTGTCCATGCCTCTGAGAATGGCATACTGCCCCTCGCCCGAAGAATTACGCTCGGTGGTGACTCCCGACATCTTCTGGATGATGTTGCCGACTGTAATATCAGGAGAAAGTTCCATGGCGCGTGCGCTCATCACATTGACCACATTCATGGAATTTCGCTCTATCATACGTGCGCCCGCATCGGTGTTCGCGGCGGAAGCGGTAACCACCACTTCACACAGTTGTGCTGCCGATTCCGTCATACGGATGGTGAGAGGGGAGTGTCCCGGATTGGTTACAGTCTGTGACTCATAACCCAGATAAGAGCATACCAGAGTCGGCTCTTTGACATCAGTGGATAGCCGGAAGGATCCGTCAAGACCGGTTGAGGTGCCGGACTTGGGCTGTTGTCTCACATAGACCGAAGCGCCGATCAGGGTCTCTCCGGTTGTCGAATCGACCACTATGCCGGAAATCTCCCGTCCCAATGCAGGGAGAATTGATAGCGAGCCAACGATAAGCAGCGTGATGCGTTTCATGCGATAATATTATGATTACGCTGCAAAGTTATCTCGCGATTATTTCATAAATGTTTCGTGTATGTGAACAAAATATTGCTCCTGATACAATGTAACGCTGATTCGGTTCAAGTCAGGATACAATGTAACGCTGATTAAGTTCAAGTCAGTATTCAGTGATGGACAGAACCGGATAACCTATAACGGTTTGAATCAATCCGTTTTAATGGCGGAAGCGGACCCAACGGCGTGACGAGCGGATTCGGTTTATCTTCAGGGTCGGCTCTAAAGTTGGAAAAGAGCAATTTATTCATTATTTTTGCACTACCATTATTATCCTGTCCCGGATGAAATCACTCTCAATGATAAAGTGCTTGTATGGAATTGACACAGATATTACGAACTTACGGACCGCTCGGCGAGGACTGTATCGCAGATTTGAACCGGGTTGCCAAAGTCGCCCGATTTAATGCCGGCGACTACCTGATTCGTCAGGGTGAGGAATGCAAATACTTTTATTTTGTCCGCGACGGAATTCTAAGGGTGTGTCACCGGACACCAAAAAAAGAGGACACTCTGTTGTTCGGTACGGACGGTGACATTTATACCCCCTTGCAATGCTGGATAGGACATGAGATCTCTGATTTTTCTCTTATTCCCGTCATTGAGTCGGAGGTTTACAGCATACCATATACCGACATTAATGCCTTAATGGATAAATACCCTGAATTTGTCAAATGGATGATGTTGCTGTGCGCGGGGCAGTTGCGGGCCTTGGAGCTGAAATACATCATGTTCTGCAACCTCTCGCCCGAGGAGAGATTAATCGAATTCATGAGCAAGAGCGATTCCAGACTCGGGCTTATGACGGGTAAGACCATTTCGCGCAAGGTGCCGTTGAAGATGATTGCCTCCTGGCTCGGCGTACGCCCCGAGACGCTGAGTCGCATCCGCCGGAAACTTGTGAAGCAAACCGACATCTGAAAGTATCAACATCTGAAAGTATATTGATAATAAGCCGCCGGAGCGATTATGTTGAGACTCCGGCGGCTTGTCATATCGGTTAAGAAATCAATTTATTATATCCTGGTACACAATCTTCGAGGCATTGCTTCCCTGTCGCATTATGACAATCTGACCTGCACGGGGTCTGTCAATACGATTGCCTGTCAGATCATAATATTCAACCGGAGCGACTTCGTCCCGGATGCCGGAAATGCCGCTGTATCCAGGGAATACGATACGCCCGTTCATGGAGACAAGTGCATCGTTATCGTCCGTCCATCCATATCCACCGTAAGGATCGCCTTGTATACCGAAACATGCGGCATACATGGTGAATAGCTCACCCGTCTCTACGTCCTCGGATTCCATGGAGCCAAGACTGAGCACTCCGTCCTCATATCGGGAATAGCAAAGTTCGTCTCCTATCACGGCTATCACAACCCCGGGATCCATCTGGAAAGCCCCGGCTACTGCCGACAGCTGATCCATGCAATAGAACTGCCTGATGCCCATTCCCTGATTGGCGAATCCAGCTCCGGAGGCAGTGAACAATACATGTTCGGGGTCAGTGATGTCGAAGGTGATGTATCCGTTGCCTGTGTAGCTGTTGAGCTGCGCCGCCGGCGATTTCCCCTTATATGGGTCAACGAGACGATACAGGTTCGGGTTTTCATCATTGCGCTGCATTTCCACGCCATATCCCTTATCGGCTTCTTCCTGCATGGACAGGCCGGGCAGAAGCCAGGGATCATACAGTGTGGCCTCTCCAATGCCTGTCCAGCCCTGGTTGGGATCCTCGTCGGGGTCTTTCTGCTCCATCGAGGATATGTTGAACAATTCGGCTACCCCGACCTGCTGTGTATACTCCGCATCGGTGTATAGAATCCAGCCGAAACCGTGCAATTCGGGGAACAGGATCGTGCCGTTATTGTAGGTCACCGAATAGGGCGTGTAATCAAGAGTCTGGGATGACGCTACATAAGTGATAGGCAGGAATGCCATATAACGGACTCCCGCATTGGTTGTTACCTGGCCGAGATATTCGGGATTGAATGTGATGGTGCTGTTGGAGGCATCCCACTCTCCTTTTACAGGTCGCGTAAAGTAGATGCAGTCCAAGGTGACGATATTGTCGTCAAGCGTCACGGTGCATTCCTCGGTGATGTCGCCTTTGGAATCATCGAAGTACACATCCTCGATGTGGATGGTGTAGACTCCCTCCACCGTGTTGGCACCGGTGGATTCGGAGGCGCGCAGCCTTTGGTCAAGGCCTGACGGTACGACCTTCTTCAATTTAAGGTTAGCTCCCGAAGCATGGGACACGAGTCTGGGATTATCCCGAAGCTCCGGCTGTCTTGCCGACATGCCCAGGGTCATGGCAGCTGTCAGAATAAATACGAAAATTTGTTTCATAAAGGAACTTTTAATGGATATGTTGATTCTTTTTGCAATATTAACGCCCTGTGATATTCGCAAATTGTCATAAAAAGACTTGATTGTAATCAAGAAATGTGCCGATGGGTTTATATTTGTGACAAAATGACAAGTGGAATTGGGAAATATCGTTACCTTTGCATCATATATTATATCGGGCCTCATTCAGGACCCTGCTGACAGAAATCAAATAAACCCAATAAGTAAGCCTATGAAAAAGTTACACTTCTTATCGTTAAGCGCGTCGGCAATGATGTTTGCAGTTCCTCTCACCGCCGTTGCGGGATGGGGAACCGTGAAGAATCCGGCCGAGGTGTTGTCATCCACAGTGGAAATGTATGAGCCGAAAACCGCTTTCACAACCGACGGCAAGGCATTCGTATGTTGGCAGGAACCCGGGCAATCAGGCGCCGAACTGTTCCTTATGCTGATTGACGAACAGGGCAACAAGGCCTGGGAAAAACCCATGCAGGTGGAGAACTTCCCGCAGGCATCCTATTCCAAGGACTATTCTATGGTGACCTCAGCCGATGGAGCTGCGGTGATAGCATGGGCCGATACCCGCGACGATGAATCCGGTACGGGACACCGCCCCGTGCTCTACAAGATTTCACAGCAGGGAACACATGTATGGGGCGAGAATGGCGTTCAGTTGAGCAACAACTACAAATACCCGCCGATGCTCACACGTCTGGGCGACGAAATATTTGCCGTAGTCTACAAAGCTGATGAAAACAAACTGCCGATCCTGGCCCGCCTCAACGACAACGGCAAGTTTGCCACAATGATGGATGATTTCTCCGGTCAGATCGCCGCCGGCGCAGGTACGGACTTCATACGCGTTTATGCTGTTTCCGACCAGGGAACGATGGCTATGCGATACACATGCGACTTCGACGAGGTCTGGAAGGCTCCGGTAACCTTGTCGACCGACGAATATTCCGGCTTTAACAAGTTTCCTTACAGCATCGCTCCGGACGGCGACGGCGGTGTGGCCGTGACATTTGTCCGCAATTTCGGTGATTACCAGACTATGCCCGTGGTGCAGCATGTGGACAAGGATGGAAACAACACATTCAGCCAGGCTATGGATGTAGTGACCGAGGAACTTTACTCACGTGACAACACATTGATTGCAGTCAACCCCGGGAGCAAGACTATAATGACAGCATATTCCGTAATGCGCGGTCAGTATGCCTTAGGCGGTCAGGCCTTCTCGTTTACAGGAGATTATCGCTGGGGTGATGAAGGTAAAATCCTGTCGACAAAGGATGATGTCTCGGGATTTTCCTACCGCCCGCTGAGAGTGGAGCCATACCAGAACGACACCTGGATGGTGGCATACGTCGATGTGATTGAATTCGGCAAGAAACAAGGCTATATGTGCATAGTCAACAGCAACGGAAATGTTGAACGTAACGTGAAATTCGGTAACGAATGCACCTTCGACTATCCCGCCACCAACTTCTCAGACGGCAATCTTGACGTGCTTTACTTCAACGAGAACAACGTGGACGGCGCCACTGTCTATACACTGAACAGCGTGCGTGTAAACGTAGGAGAAACTTCAGGAATAACCGGCATGGCGGCTCCGACGGGCAATGCTTCTGTCTACGACCTGCAGGGACGCAAAGTCTCGCTCAAAGAGGCCGGTCATGGCGTATTCATCCGCGTGGATGAGAACGGCAACGTATCCAAGGTAATGAAATAAACAACAGGTGTCATGAATATATTAAAATATTTCCTGACAGTCGCTATGTTCGCCGGTATCACGGTCTCCGTATCCGCGGAGACCGTGACGGATACCTGGAATTTCAACAAGCCGGCCACAGGAAAATACTCAGACTTTTATCTTAGCACTGACAGCAGCAGCCCCGATTATTATGGCAATTACCTGCCTGAAGGCTGGATGATTCTCGGGACAAACAGCTATGGCTGGAAAATCAGCCCCCGCAAGAACGGAGTGGACAATCTGCCATGTCTGGTAGCGCTTGATTACAATAATAAAAGCGTAGCGATAGTGTTCTTTGCCCACAAGGGCACTCTCGGTTTCAATATGAAGGCCCGTTCCTCCACCTCTACTTATTCGGTTATCAGGCTGTTTGAAGCCACTCCCGACGACGACACCTACATTGCGGGCGACCTCTCGGTCATGAAAGAAGTGGAGGACCTTTCAGCAACCGATTACAAGGTAATCAATATCGAGGTCCCGGCCGACGGCTACTATGCACTCACGATCACGGGATCGCAATACATCAACGACATCTCCAATACCTACGAGGCGGCAAACTCGCAATTTAGTGCCGCTGGGTTCGTGACCGACGAGGCGCAGACCCCTGTAGCCGGTGTCGCCGTCAAGGTGGGCGAAGCCGATACGTTGACCGATGCCGAAGGAAAGTGGAATGTCACCGGACTTGTGGCCGGATCATATACGGCAGAGTTCAGCAAAACAGGATATGTGTCGGAATCGGTTCCGTTCGACATCACGGATGCTGACAAATCCGATATATCCGTCGTGCTGAAACCGGTCATGCTCTCGTTTACGGCCCGGGTAACGAGTGGGGGAGAAGCGATGACTGATGCCACGGTCACCTTGACGGATCCGGACAGCGATGTAATGACTGTTCCTGAATCCGAGACTCCCGGCGTTTATGTACTGGACAATATCAACGCCGTTGCGGCAGCCGATAAGACTTACACCGTTTCGATCAATCATCCCGGTTATAGGAACGAAAGTGCTACCGTGATTTTCGACTACACGAATGTCGACAACGCATACACGCTCACTCAAGTGGAGACCGTATTGACCGGCACCGTAACCGCATCCGACGGCAATACGCCTTTGAATGGTGTGGAAATCTCCTTGGCAGCGTCGGATGACGAGACCGATAAATATACATCCACAACGGATGATCAGGGGAAATATGTCATCTCGCTGAAAGGAGTCATCGCCGAAACGTATAAGCTTACGGCCTCCCGTGACGGCTATGTTGATTACACCACCAACGTCGGCAACCTGAAATATGGGGAGGAAAACACCCTTTCGTTCAGTATGAATATCACCTTACCCAGCGGGGTGAACGACATTTATTTCACGCTGCCCCGGGCTGATATTTTTACAATCGACGGTAAGAAGATAAAGGCGGCTGACACTCTGGCTCCCGGCATCTACATCATTGACGGCAAAAAAGTAATGATCCGCTGAGAGAATACCTATAATCAAATTATTGTAGTATATTAAAGAACAGGACTATAGTTTTGTCATTACGTGAATCGGGAATCAGAAAAGTCCTGAAACAATTGAATCGGCATCTTGCGAAAGTTGCCGATTCATTTTGGTTATTCCGGAATCAAAATATGAGAGGCACTTTAGAGTAAAACAGAACTTGCCCCTTTATATCGGGTTTATCCATACCGTGTCAATAATGGAAGCGGAACCATTTGCGGTAACGGTGGCTTTCCTTTTCATCGGGAAACGCATTGTAATAGGCGTAGATAAGCTCGGCGATACGGTTGTGGCGCATACCGAACATCTGTTCCAGGCCCGCGCTTTCGATGAAAGTCTGCGACTCCAGAAGCATTGCGTCAAATTTGGAACGTGCCGCAGTCATCCCCGTGCCGTTGCGTCGCTGCAGCCATTCGAACATCAGCTCCGGAACGTAGATCAGCAGGTCAGCGATTTTCTCCGGGTCGGGGCCGAGAGTGCGGAAATTCTTGACAAGAGTCTTGATTTCCGTCATGTCCGGCTTGCGGCGCGGCTTGTCATGAGCCAGGAAAAAGAGTTTATGTATGCGTTCCTTGACGCGTTCCAGTTCCTTATCCTCGTCCGGGTCGGCCCAGAATTCAAGAAAATCCTTCGCATCCTTGCGACAGGCATACAGATCCATCAGCAGGTTCACGAGTCCCTCGTGATCCAGCTCCTTCAGCGCCTTTTTGACCGATGCTTTCGACATATCCCTTACTATGAATCCACAAATATAACAAATTATCTTCAAATCCGGTCGGAAAATCCATGTCACTTAGCTAATAATTCCGAAATCAGGGGTATATCTCGCATAAAATTCGTAATTTTGTATTGATAAAACGATTACGATGGCACAAGAAATAGCCCCTAACCTCGAAAACAAGCTCTATGATGACGTCTGCAACATCATAGAGCAAGCCCGTTATCGGGTAGCCGTGTATGTAAATTCCGAGGCATCCATGATGAACTGGAATGTCGGCAAACGAATCAAGGAAGATGTACTTCTCAACAAACGGGCAGATTATGGAGAACAGGTTCTTAAACGTTTGGCTCAAAGATTGAGAGCCAGATATGGAAGCGGCTGGGGTTATCAGAAACTCCAACATTGTGTACGCGCCGCGTACACTTTCAGTGAGGAAGAAATAATGTACGCAGTGCGTACACAATTAAGCTGGACACATTTAAGGTCATTGATGGCGGTGCCGAATGCTCTTGCACGTCAGTTTTACATGGAAATGTGTCGCATAGAACACTGGTCAACACGTACCCTTGATGAAAAAATCGATGCGCAGTTGTTCGAGCGTACAGCCATCAGTCGCAAACCCGATGAAGTGATAAAGGCTGAATTGGAGAAATCGAAGGAGAAAAACGAGATACAGCCGGATATGGTTTTCAGAAGCAGTTATTTCCTTGATATGCTTGGGCTGCCTGATGTATTCAGCGAAAGTGAACTGGAAACTGCCATACTGAATCAGATTCAGTTGTTCTTGAAGGAGTTCGGTTCTGATTTCGCATTTGTAGACAGGCAAAAACGGATACCTGTTGACGGAGTGGATTATAAACTGGATTTACTGTTTTTCCACCGAGGGTTGAAGCGGTTGGTAGCGATTGACCTAAAATTGGGTAAATTCAAACCTGCCTATGAAGGGCAGATGCTGTTGTATCTACGCTATCTAAATCGACATGACCGCAGGGATGGCGAAGAATCGCCCATAGGTCTGATCCTATGTTCTGAAGGCAATACCGAACATATTGAGTACCTTATGCTTGACGAGGATTCACCCATAAAAGTAGCTCAATACTACACCAAATTGCCGGATAAAAAATTATTATCTGAAAAATTGCAAAGGGCGATTGCTGTTGCTAAGGAGCATTATCGCCTGAAAGAATCTCAAGGAGAATAACAATCATGATATGCCCGACGTGGAGAGGGCGAAAGTGTCGTAGAACGGAAATTCTTGACCAGCGTCTTGATTTCCGTCATGTCCGGCTTGCGGCGCGGCTTGTCATAAGGCAGGAAAAAGAGTTTATGGATGTGTTCCTTGACGCGTTCCAGTTTCTTATCCTCGTCCGGGTCGGCCCA
>DESI01000081.1:27515-49722 GCA_002361235.1 Porphyromonadaceae bacterium UBA3318
CAGATCCATCAGCAGGTTCACGAGCCCCTCGTGATCCAGCTCCTTCAGTGCCTTCTTGACCGATGCCTTCGACATATCTCTTGAATTAATCCACAAATATAACAAATTATCTTCAAATTCAGTCAGAAAAATAGGCTTGACGTGCCCGAAATGCCGTGTAGTGGCGCGGACTCACAGAGCCGCGCAACTGGAGTGACGACGTCCACGTCGTCAACATGCAGGCGGTGGGGACACCGCCTTCCCAGTCGCCGACAATAAAGACGCGGAATGGTGCTATTTATTGAAAATATGCTTCAATTTTTTATGTTGGAATTATTAAGATTTCAAGGCACAGAACTATTCGGATGCAGGGCATCCGCACAGAACTGACAGATTTACACAGAACTATATTTAGGTCATAAGTCAGAGTTCAGAGTGAGGCGTCCTAAATTTACTTTACTGATGGATAGTTAATTTATGGATAATCCTGTATTGTGTATACTTAGCTAAGGATATCGTCTACGATAGTCGGTACAATATCGATGTCCTCCTTGAATACGGACGAGGAATTGACAGAAAACGCTGCTTGGGCCTCGAAGCCCGGAAGCGTCTCGACGGAGTTAAAATTGATGGGCGGAAGCCCATCGAGCTGAAGATTGAGGTCAGAAAAAGAAAAGTCCATAACTTGTGGTTGTTTTCCACAAAGTTATGGACCGTATGAGGTGCGCGAAAAGATGCTTATTTCAAATCATCTGAGGTTACTTGATAACTCATATTAAGAGGAGCATTTGATATGGATTTATCAGCTTTAAGAATATATGGTTGGTTTCCTCTGCATATAGATATTCGACCATTATATGTTGATGAGTTGTAAGTATACTCAGGATCACATTTGATAGTAAAAACGAGATTCTCAAGTTGCTTGAATGGTCCAAATGTACCCTCCCAATTCCTTGGGATTGACATTGTCACATATCCTTTTTCAGTAAGCAAAGATGCTTCAACCGTTTGATATATGTACTTTGAAGAAGTTTTGAGTTCATACTTTACATAGTACTCTACTGTTTGAGACGTGGGGGAGTCAGGTTCATCTGCGGAATCCTTACACGCAGAAAATAGCACTAATGTGATTACAGCGGCCAAAAAAGGAATTATTTTATAGTTCATAAAACTGACTTGTAAAAAACTATCGCAAATTTACATTTTTTCAGCGGAATATGCGTAACGATTGGGCCAAAAAAATCAATATTCAAAGGAAAACTTCAAGACCGTTGACACGGAAGATATAGCAATCGAGTATCTTGCGGCACTCGCCGCAGGAAAGTATCTTTTCGTTCCTTAAGCCACCGTAGAACGAGTAACGGAGAGAAATGACGTTACGCAGTTCCAGGATAGAGCCATCGGATTTATCTCCCATCTAGTGGATGAGCTATAGTTCCTCACGGAAATATCGACAGGGTTGCCGGAGTTGAGTCTTGTGCGAGCGGTGGATTTGTGTATCAAACGAGCCATTGGCTATGAATAGACTATATTGTAGAGCGATGTGAATATGCCTGACGAAGCAGACAGGAGCACTATCGGGCGGTTGTCTGTATGTCGCCATGTGAACTTGACGGTGTTAAGTTTCTCGTCGCCGTCCAGTATCTCGCAGGTGTAGTCGGTAATGAGTATAGGGACGAGAACAAGGGAAGCATAGCTGATGACGAAAGTCCATAATTTTTCAAAAGGCATTTAGTCCGTGCTACATGTGAGGTTGGGACAGCCCGCACTACTACTGGAGTGGCGACGTCCACGTCGGCAGTAAACAGGCGGTGAGGACATCGCCTGTTTACTGCCGACAATGGGAGGCGCAATCGCGCTGTTGCTAATTCTACCTGAGCAATTGAAAAAAATAAGGTTCAATATTATTATGTTGGAATTATAAAGATTTCAAGGCACAGAACTATTTGGATGCAGGTAACGCTTATTTACTCGCGATGAGAATTTAGCGCAGAATAGGTCAAGAGACTTGTGGGTTTTATAGCCGGACGACTTTACTTCTATCGGCTCTATCTTTGTACCGTTTGAAAGAAGAAAATCAACTTCGTAAAGATGGTTGCTCGTCTCTGAAGGCCATGTATAGTAATATAGTTCGTGGCCATTGGCTTTCAGCATCTGGGCAACGATATTCTCATATATATATCCGAGGTCGGCACTTAGTTTGTCCGAGAGTAATTTTTCATAAATAATGTTCTCGGTGAACTTCTTGTCCCAGAACGCAAGTGTAACGAATAGTCCAGTGTCACAAAGGTAATAATTTTGACACTCTCCCCCAAATTTTATATCCATAAAATGACGCTGTCCCCCAAAAGATTTTTGCCAATTTTGACACTATCCCCTCATTTTGACCAAAACGGTTGTGCCGGACCTAAAAAGCACCGTGTACCGCCTCTCCAGCTCCTGTTCTACTGTTCTCCTGTCAGGTTTATGTGCGGGCGGTGGGGACACCGCCTCTCCAGTTGCGGATGCTCCTGTTCTACTGTTCTCCTGTCAAGTTATATGTGCGGGCGGTGGGGTACGCCGCCCCGACGGTTTTAGCGGCAATCTGTAAAAAAGATTATAAATTAGGTAAATAAGGGAAGTGAGTTTGGGAATTTTTCGCTAAATTTGCGGAAACTAACCGAAATCAGAATGTTGCGACGTATTCGGATCATACTTGCGGCCATTTTCATCGTGTGCATCACCATGCTGTTCCTGGACCTGTCGGGATTCTTCCACACATGGTTCGGATGGATGGCCAAAATTCAGTTTCTGCCGGCATTGTTCGCGCTGAATGTGGGTGTGGTGGCGGTTCTTGTGGCACTGACCCTGGTGTTGGGGCGCGTCTATTGCTCGGTGATATGCCCGTTGGGCGTGATGCAGGACTGCATATCATGGCTGAGCGGCCGCCGCAAAAAGAAGAAATACCGCTTCTCGTATTCTCCGGCAAAGAATTGGTGGCGCTACACGGTGCTCGGCCTGTTCATAATCGCCATGATTGCGGGCGTAGGCTCGTTCGTGGCCCTGCTGGCACCTTACAGTTCATACGGCCGCATAGTATGGAATCTGCTCGGTCCGGTGTATGACGCCGGCAACAACCTGCTGGCCAAGATAGCCGAGCATTTCAACAGCTATGCCTTCTATGAGAAAGAGGTGTGGATACGCAGCATTCCAACGTTCATCATCGCCGCCGTCACGTTCGTGGCCCTGTTCATACTGGCGTGGCGCAACGGACGTACATATTGCAACACCATCTGTCCCGTCGGTACCATATTGGGCGCACTCTCGCGCTTCTCGCTGTTAGGAATACGCATCAACAAGGACAAATGCGTGGAATGCGGTCTCTGCTCGCGCAAATGCAAGAGCTCGTGCATCGACGGCAAGAACCGCAAGGTGGACTACAGTCGCTGCGTGGCATGTATGGACTGCATCGACACCTGCACGCATCATGCCATAACATACGGAATGCGCCGGAGCAAAAAAGCCTCTTTTCCCGATGATGGCGGGAAGAAAGATGAAATGAAACAGGAATCCGGGGCCAATGAAAAGACGGAGAAGATAGACGAGAGCCGTCGTGCCGTGCTGACCGCCGGGACGATTGTCGCCGCCTCGGCACTGGTAAACGCGCAGGCCAAGAAGGTGGACGGCGGACTGGCCGAGATTGTGGATAAAAAGGTGCCGAAGCGAAAGACGCCGATAGTGCCTCCCGGTGCCGTCAGTCTGAAACACTTCAGTCAGCATTGCACCGCCTGTCAGCTGTGCGTGTCCAACTGTCCGAACAACGTGTTGCGCCCGTCGGGCAACGTCATGACGCTGATGCAGCCCGAGTCGTCGTACGAGCGAGGTTACTGCCGCCCGGAATGCACCAGGTGTTCGCATGTATGTCCCACGGGAGCAATCCTGCCGATTACACGCGAGGAGAAAACCGCCATACAGATAGGCCATGCCGTATGGATAGCCGACAACTGCATCCCGCTGACCGACGGCGTGGAGTGCGGAAACTGCGCCCGTCACTGTCCCGCCGTAGCCATCATCATGGTGCCGTCGAAGAAGGATGATCCCACGTCGGTCAAGGTGCCGGTGGTAAACACGGCACGATGCATCGGTTGTGGCGCCTGTGAGAATCTCTGCCCCGCGCGGCCTTTCAGCGCAATATACGTGGAGGGCTACAGCGTGCATCATGACATTTAATTCAGAAAAACTATGAAGCTATTCCATAATAAGAAGCATGAGGTGTCGCGCCGCGATTTTCTGAAGATGATGGGCACGGCGGGCATGGCCACCGGACTTGCTGCCTGTGGGGTGCAGAACCGTAAGAGCGACGCGACTTCCGAAACCTCCGAACCCCCGAAGGGCCAGATGACATACCGCGTGAATCCGAGTACCGGCGACCGCGTGTCGCTGTTGGGATTCGGTATGATGCGCCTTCCGTCGGTCAGCGGCAAGTCGGCCCGCGAACAGGGCGACGAGATTGACCAGGAACAGGTGAACCGGCTGGTGGACTATGCCATAGAGCACGGCGTGAACTATTTCGACACGTCGCCGGCCTATTGCAAGGGTCAGTCCGAACATGCCACCGGCGTTGCCCTGAGCCGTCATCCGCGCGACAAATATTTCATAGCCACGAAGCTGTCGAACTTCTCGCCCGAAAGCCAGACGCGCCAGGCTTCTATCGACATGTACCGTAACTCGCTGAAGGAACTGCAGACCGATCATATCGACTACATGCTGCTGCACGGCATCGGCATGGGCGACGACGGCATGGAGGAGTTCGAGAACCGATACATGAAGAACGGTATCCTCGACTTCCTGCTTAATGAACGCAAGGAGGGGAGGATACGCAACCTCGGTTTCTCGTATCACGGCGACATCAAGGTGTTCGACTATCTGCTGTCGCGTCACGACGAATATAAATGGGACTTCGCGCAGATCCAGCTCAATTATCTGGACTGGAAACACGCCAAGGCGACGAACGAACGTAATACCGATGCCGAGTATCTGTATCACGAGCTGGAGAAGCGCAATATCCCGGCCGTGATAATGGAGCCGCTGTTGGGCGGACGCCTGGCCAAGGTGCCGGATTATGCAGTGGCCGACATGAAGCAGCGCGATCCCGACCGCAGCGTGGCGTCGTGGGCGTTCCGGTTCGCCGGAAGTTTCCCGGGGGTGCATACCGTTCTGAGCGGAATGACCGAGATGGAGCACCTGAAGGACAATCTCAGGTCGTTGGCTCCGTTAAAACCGTTGACGGACGATGACTTCGCGTTCCTGGAGCGTATCGCCACAAAGATGGTGGCCATGGACACGATACCTTGCAACGACTGTAAATACTGCATGCCTTGTCCATACGGCATCGACATACCCTCGATTCTGCAGCACTACAACAAATGCGTCAACGACGACCATCTGCCGCAGGATGTGGGCGATCCCGATTACCGCGAGGCCCGCAGGGCGTTCCTGGTGGGTTACGACCGCAGCGTGCCCAAGCTGCGCCAGGCCAGCCATTGCATCGGATGCGGTCAGTGCGCGCCTCATTGTCCGCAACGCATCGACATACCGGCCGAACTGCACAGAATCGACCGATACGTGGAGCAACTGAAACAGAATTTTCCAAAGAAAGCATAATAAAGTGAAAAGAGTTGAAAGAGTTTAAAAAGTTAAGATAATTCCAAGACGCGACATTCGGAGTTTGTACATTTATCTTGAACTTTTTCAACTTTATAAACTTTGTAAACTAATTGATAATGACGAATATATTGGCATTTATAGGCGGACTCGGAGTGCCCGAGATTCTGCTGATAGCACTGGTGGTGCTGTTGTTTTTCGGCGGCAAGAAGATACCCGAGATGATGCGCGGTCTGGGCAAAGGCGTGCGCTCGTTCAAGGAGGGTATGAACGACATAGAGAAGACGGTTAACGACGACCCGACCAAATCCACCGGCGAGGAAAAAGCGAAAGAGGGAGAGGGGAAGTGAGCGCCGAGAAATGTCTGACCGTGTGGGACCACCTTGACGAGCTACGTGACGTAATAGTCAGGAGTCTCGTCGTGACGGTAGTGTTCGGCATCGTGGCGTTCTTTTTTCGCGACCAGGTGTTTGCCGTGATACTTGCACCGCGCGATTCCGGCTTCGTCACCTACCGGTGGCTGTCGGCCCTTGGCGGCATCTTCTCGCAGGGAGGCACCGAGCAGTTCGATGTCAGGCTCATCAACACCGGGCTGGCACAGCAGTTCATGATACACATTAAGGTGTCGTTTGCCGTCGGTGTGCTGTTGGCGTCGCCTTATATTCTGTACCAGCTGTTCCGGTATGTGTCGCCGGCCCTGTATGCCGACGAGCGGCAATATGCCACTAAAGTGGTGGGCGGCGGCTACCTGATGTTCATGGTCGGGGTGGCCGTCAGCTATCTGTTGGTGTTTCCGCTGACATTCCGGTTCCTGGGTACGTATCAGGTTAACGGCGACGTTGAGAACATGATCAACCTGCAGTCGTACATCAGCACACTGCTGACCATGTCGCTGGCCATGGGGATAGTGTTCGAGATTCCCGTGCTGTGCTGGCTGTTCGCCAAACTCGGTTTTCTGACCGACGGCTTCATGCGCCGTTACCGCCGTCACGCCATAGTGCTTATACTGATTGTGGCCGCCGTCATCACGCCCACCTCCGACGTATTCACGCTGTCGGTAGTGGCGCTCCCCATGTATCTGCTGTATGAATTCAGCATCCTGCTGGTGCGCCGGTCGACACACTGTAAGTCCGGCGAAGCGGATGCCAATAATGAAGATTCCGGCCTATCATTACTTTAGAGGTGCGAATCGACAGGAATTGTCACCTTGAAAGGGACGAAATTGATATAATTTTCACCTCAAAAGGGACGAATATGTTAATTTTGTCACCTTTAAAGGGATTTTTGCTTTGGCGTGCCAGTTTTCAATTATTCAAATTTCGCAAATTAATACAATGGAATTAAAAGAAATTAGGCTCACAGAACTAATTGGATGCTGAGCATCCGCACAGAACTGACAGAACGGCACAGAACTTTTTATCATACCCCTCTTAAGTTCAGACTCGGTCATGGCACAGAGCCGCCAGTGACGGCAACAGAAATTTTCACAGAAGTATTCTGTAACGGGAATTATCACGGAAGTATTCTGTGCAAGTTCCGGCCCCTGCGCCAGCAGGATCTGTGGTAGGGACAAAAGTATTGCACAATACCAGTTAAATGGTTTGTTCTGTGTCAATTCTGTATGTTCTGAGTAAGGTGCGCCCAGCATACCGTCAGTTCTGTGAGAGGCCGATTTTTAATAATTCCAACATGAGAAAGTTAATTAATTATTTTTGCATGGTATGGCAAGATTAGGGACATATTCCTAAAAATTTAAAGAATATACTTCAAGGAACAGACTCAGAAGGATTCCGGTCAAACATCGTAAAGATTGTTCTGTTTTTCATAATACAAGGATTTTTTTGTAATTTTGCGCTAAATTAGGGAGTTGCGGTGTGACGCGAAGTGTCATTGGCTGCGACTCCGGCAATATTTACGACGAAACATGAACGAATTAGCCACCAAATACGATCCGCGGGACGTAGAGGACAAATGGTATGCCTACTGGATGGAGCACGGGCTGTTCCATTCCGAGCCTGACGAGCGCGAGCCCTATACCATCGTTATCCCGCCGCCCAATGTGACAGGAGTGCTGCACATGGGCCACATGCTGAACAATACAATACAGGATATATTGGTGCGCCGCGCACGTATGCTGGGCAAGAACGCCTGCTGGGTGCCAGGCACCGACCACGCCGCCATCAGTACGGAGGCCAAGGTCGTGGCCAAATTGGCCGAGGAAGGCATCAAAAAGCAGGACCTGAGCCGCGAAGAATTCCTGAAGCATGCGTGGGACTGGACGCACAAGTACGGCGGCATCATCCTGAAGCAGCTGCGCACCCTGGGTGCATCGTGCGACTGGGAACGCACCGCGTTCACCATGGACGAGAAGCTGTCCAAGTCAGTGATACGGGTATTCAATAAGCTGTATGATAAAGGCTGGATCTACCGTGGCGTGCGCATGGTGAACTGGGATCCCAAGGCGCTGACCGCACTTTCCGACGAGGAGGTGATTTATAAGGAGGAGCAGAGCCATCTGTTCCATCTGCGCTACAAGGTGGAGGGCGACGAGGACAAGTATATCGTCGTGGCCACCACGCGTCCCGAGACCATCCTGGGCGATACCGCTGTCTGCGTCAACCCGAACGACGAGCGTTACGGCTGGCTGAAGGGGAAGCGTGTCATCGTGCCTCTGGTTGGACGTTCCGTTCCAATCATCATGGACGATTACGTGGAGATGGATTTCGGTACCGGTTGCCTTAAGGTGACTCCGGCTCACGACGTGAACGACTACATGCTGGGCGAGAAGTACAATCTCCCCTCGATAGACATATTCAACGACAACGGCACCATTTCGGAGGCCGGCGGCATGTACGTGGGTATGGACCGCTTCGATGTCCGCAAGCAGATCATGGAGGACCTGAAGGCTGCCGATCTGGTGGAGAAGGTCGAGGACTATGTGAACAAGGTGGGTCACTCGGAGCGTACCGATGCGGTAATCGAACCGAAACTGTCGATGCAGTGGTTCGTGAAGATGGAGGAACTTGCCAAGCCGGCCCTCAACGCCGTCGAGACCGACGACATCAAGTTCGTACCCTCCAAGTTCAAGAACATCTACCGTCACTGGATGACGAACATCAAGGACTGGTGCATATCGCGTCAGCTGTGGTGGGGTCACCGCATTCCGGCATGGTATCTGCCCAAGGGTGGCTATGTCGTGGCCGAAAACGAGGAGGAGGCTCTGCTCAAGGCCATCGAGAAGACCGGCGACGGCTCGCTGACTCTCGCGGACCTGAAGCAGGATCCCGACTGTCTCGACACCTGGTTCTCGTCGTGGCTCTGGCCCGTGTCGCTGTTCAACGGCATACTGGATCCCGACAACAAGGAGTTCAAGTACTATTATCCCACCACCGACCTGGTGACCGCTCCGGACATCATCTTCTTCTGGGTGGCGCGCATGATCATAGCCGGATATGAGTTTGCCGGCGACAAACCTTTCAACAACGTCTACTTCACCGGCATAGTCCGCGACAAGTTGGGCCGCAAGATGTCGAAGTCGCTCGGCAACTCGCCCGACCCTCTGGAACTGATCGAGAAATTCGGCGCCGACGGCGTACGCATGGGTATCATGCTGGCCGCACCCGCCGGACACGATATCATGTACGACGACTCGCTGTGCGAGCAGGGACGTAACTTCTGCAACAAGATCTGGAACTCGTTCCGTCTGATCAAGGGCTGGGAGGTAGCCGACATCGAGCAGCCTGCCAGCTCGGCCAAGGCCGTGGAATGGTTCGAGGCCAAACTGCAGAGTACTGCCGCCGAGGTCGAGGACCTGATGGGCAAGTTCCGTATCTCCGAGGCCCTGATGGCCGTGTACAAGTTGTTCTGGGACGAATTCTCGGCATGGTATCTCGAGGTGATCAAGCCAGCGTACAGCAGTCCGGTGGACAAGTCCACGTACGACGCCACATTGCGCTTCTTCGACATGCTGCTGCGTATGCTGCATCCCTTCATGCCCTTCATCACCGAGGAGCTGTGGCAGCATCTTGCAGAGCGTAAGGCCGGCGAGAGCATCATGTACGCCAAGATGCCTGCCGGAACGGAGGCAGAAGAGAAGATTATCGCCGACTTCGAGACCGTCAAGGAGACCGTAGCCGGAATCCGCACCATCCGCAAGCAGAAGCAGCTGCCGCAGAAGGAGCCGCTGGAGCTTGACGTGAAAGGTCCGCGCAACGCCGACATGGACAGTGTGCTGACCAAGATGGGCAATCTCACCGCCATCGTGGAGGTAGAGGAGAAGAAGCCGACGGCATCCGCGTTCATTGTGGGCGCCACCGAGTACAGCGTTCCGCTGGAAGGTAAGATCAACGTAGAGGAGGAGCTGGCCAAACTGAACAAGGATCTGGAATACTACACCAAGTTCCATGCCGGCGTGGAGAAGAAACTGGCTAACGAGCGCTTCGTGGCCAACGCCCCCGAGGCCGTGGTGGCCGTAGAGCGCAAGAAGAAAGCCGACGCCGAGGAGAAACTCGCCGCCATCCGCGCCGCCCTCGCCGCCCTAAAGTGAGAATTATGGTAAGAAAGAAATTTTGCTTAAGCATCTGCGGCTTGATTGCCGCCGTATCCATCACCGCCTGTGGCAGCCACGGCATTGAAGGACGATGGATTGAGCCGGTCCCCGGTATTGAAGGACAGGTGCAGGGTATCAATCTGGAGAAAGGAGGCAAGGCGTCATCTATAAATATGGCGACCTTGCAGTACGAGAACTGGGAGAGGCAAGATGACAGGCTGATTCTGTCAGGCAAAAGCATAGGCAATCATGTGACGATTCCGTTCTCGGATACGCTTACTATCGTGAATCTAAGCGATAAGAACCTGTCGTTGAAAAGAGGAGACCTGACAATCGACTACATCAGGGAATAATATTCCTGTCCCGGCGTAATGCCTGACGGAATGTCACATTATTCGAGGGCGTGTCTGCTTGACGCGCCCTCGATGTACATTTATGGCTGTAATAAGTTCAAACCATAATCGGTCTCCGGATTATGGCTTATCGGTTACATCCGTCAACTGATTCTTGAAAATAGCCGAAGTGTTGAAAAAGTGTATAAAAGGGCAATTGACCGTGATAAGGCAGTCAATTGGTGCGACATGGGGTATCCAATCCGATTGGAACCCGGCAGGATGACGGCGTAAGAAATATATCTGATGCGCGCCTTGCTGTCGTGACCCGGTTTCGGGAGCCGGCCGTCAGAGTGCGAGCATACGGTTTAGGGACTCGAGGTCGGCAAGGTTGCGGGCTCGGTCCTCGGCCACCATCTTGTCGAAGGCCTGGGCGTATTCGCGTATCACCGGCGCGGATTTGCGCCATCGCGACGGGGTGCGGGCTACAATCCATTCGCGCTCAAGGCGCGTGAATCTGTTGTAGGCTTCGGTGAAAATGGCTTCCATATCGGTTATCGACTCGCATTCCAGTACGCGGTTCAGGTCCTGACGGCGCATCGGCAGCCCGGCAACGTCCACCCATTCGGCATACTCCTTGTCCGGCTCACGGCCGATGAATCCGTCGGGCATCTTGATGCTCAGGTATTTATAGATACCCAGCTCGTACAGGTAGATGGCGCGTTCCAGGGCAGCACGGGTGAATTTCATGCCACGGTAACGTACCACGCGGTCGTCGTCGGCGGGACGTGCCAGCAGGTCGAGAATCACCTGATGGGCGGTCATCATGCTGTCGACGGTCATGGGATTGAGCACGTCGAATATCACGCGGTCGCGAAGTGGCATCCTGCGTTTCAAGCGCTTGTCGCGCGAGGGCCATTTCTGCTCGTCGCGCAGCAGTCCGCAGCTGCGCAGCATCATGGCCGGCACCACGACGGTACTGCCGCGTTCGTCGCCGAACAGGTAGGAGAAGGGGAACTGCGACGAGTCGGGGTGCGTCTTGTGCTGGCCCATCAGCAACGAGAAGGCACCGATCTTGGCTCCGAGCATCAGGTAGGAGAGGGAGCTGGTCTTTACGCCGCGTTCCAGCACGCCCCAGTGCACGGGTCCCATCTTGTACATGTGGTTGCTCTGGTTGGTGCCCGATCCGGCGTTCATGAACGATGTCTGACACCCTATCAGCAACGACGACTTGTGCATCGACACGGTATATGGCCCTGCGAATACGGCGCAGGCCTCGCCGTTCTCCAGATGGCAGTTGGCGAAGAAAAGGGAGTCGTGTGCCGTGAATCCGTTGGCGAGCGTGACGCCCTGGCCGACGAAGCAGTTGTGGACGATGGCGCCGGAGTCGACGCAGCCGTCCTCGATCACGAAGTCCTCTGCCTGTACGCCGTGGCCTATGTATGCCAGTTCCTTGCCGGGAGCGGCATTGTTGACGATAGTGCCGTTGCTGAGTGATGTCGCGCCCTCTACGCGAACGTTGTCGTAGATATGGACGTTTATGATGGGACCGCAGCCTATGATGCGTGCGTTGCTGCCAATGGAGTTGGGAGCGGAAAAGTTCAGCAGCCATGAGCTGAGCAGTGGCGTGAGATGATTTGCAGACCATTTCGGCATACGGGCCATCAGCAGGGCTGTCTGGGCCGACAGTCCGGGATATATGGTGACGGGGCGCGAACCGGTCTCGTCCAGCACGCTGACCATGGTGCCTACGCCGCAGCGAGTCTCCGGCTCGAAATCGATCAGTTCGGTGTCGATGATCTGCGTGTTGTCGCCTATCGTGCAGTTGCGCAGTGCGTTGCCTATGTTGCGTATCAGCACGTGATGGCCCACGGCGCAATCCTGCAGGCAGGCGCTGAATATGCCCTCGTCGGCCGCAGCGTCGATGGCGCCTATCGAGACGTCGCCGATGAAGCGCGTCCGGCGTATGGCGCCCAAGGCCGTGGCGTCACAAATTGAAACGCGGCTCCAGTCCGTAGCACTGCAGCCGTTGTGTTCCAGTTCCCGTTGCTCCCACCATTCCAGCGGGCGGAGTGTCTTGTCTGTGTCAGTCTGACTCATGTAGTTTCCTATAAGTCCTCGTTATCACCATCTTCCGTCTGATCCTCCAGATCTTCGTATTTCTGATACAGGAAGTCGTTGTACGGGAAGCGTTCTGTGTGTATCTCGCGGGCCTTCTCGTAGAGTTTCTGCTTCAGCTCCTCGATGTTGAGTTTGTCCTTGGCCGAGATGAACACGCAGTTATTGTCCATTCGCGACATCCAGGTGCGCTGCAGTTCGGGGAGGGATACGTTCTCGCGGGTGGCCGGCGTCAGGTCGTCTGGGTCCTTGGGCGTGTAGCTGAAGGCGTCGATCTTGTTGAACACCATTATGACCGGCTTGTCGGAATTGCCGCATACGTCGGCCAGGGTCTTGTTGACCACCTCGATCTGTTCCTCGAAGTTGGGATGGCTTATGTCCACCACATGCACCAGGACATCGGCCTCGCGCACCTCGTCGAGGGTGGATTTGAACGATTCCACCAGGTGCGAGGGGAGTTTGCGTATGAATCCTACGGTGTCGGTGAGCAGGAAGGGTAGGTTTTCGACCACCACCTTGCGAACCGTGGTGTCGAGTGTGGCGAACAGCTTGTTTTCGGCGAACACTTCCGACTTGCTGAGCAGGTTCATCAGCGTGGACTTGCCGACGTTGGTGTATCCCACTAAGGCCACGCGGGTGAGTTTGCCCCGGTTCTTCCGCTGCACTGTCTTCTGGCGGTCGATTGCCTGCAGTTCGTCCTTGAGGCGCGAGATGCGGTCCAGGATGATACGGCGGTCTGTCTCGATCTGGGTCTCGCCGGGACCGCGCATACCGATACCTCCGCGCTGGCGCTCCAGGTGGGTCCACATCCGCGTGAGTCGCGGCAGCAGGTACTGGTACTGGGCCAGCTCCACCTGAGTGCGGGCCGTGGCGGTCTGCGCGCGCTTGGCGAATATGTCCAGAATCAGGCTGGTACGGTCCAGAATCTTTACCTTCAGCTCCTTCTCGATGTTGGCCACCTGTTTGGGACTGAGTTCGTCGTCGAAGATGACCAGTTCGATGTCGTTCTCCTCGATGTACAGGCGCAGCTCCTCGAGCTTGCCGGTGCCGACGTAAGTGCGGGGGTTGGGATAGTCGAGGCGTTGCGTGAAACGAGCGACGGGCTCGGCTCCGGCCGTATCGGCCAGGAACGCAAGCTCGTCGAGATATTCATCGGTCTTGCGCTCGTCCTGCAATCGTGTGACAAGACCCACAAGGACCGTGCGTTCGCTCATTTTTTCAGTTTGTTATAGCGTGCGTTAAGACCCTCGACAACCTCGTCGGTCACGTCAAGAGCGGGATTGATGTAGAGAGTGGCGGCCTTGAAGAAGATGGCGTCGTAGCCGCGGCTCTTGTTGTATTCCTCGATGAAGGCGTTGATGGAGTCGTTTACATTTTTCTGAGCCTGGAGTGCCTGCTGCTCGAAGTTGCTCTGGAGCGTGGCGGCCTGCTTCTGAGCCTCGGCCTGCATGCTGTTCAGGCTGTTCTGGTCCTGTTCGTAGCTCTCGCGTGTCAGATAGCCGTTGTTGTTCATTTTGTTCTGCATCACGGCGGCCTGCGACTGCAGACGCTTCTCGTGGGTACGCATTGTGCTCTCCATCGACGACTGCATACGCATCATTTCCTCGTTGTAGTCCTTTGCGAGCGCATACTTCGCCAAAACGGTGTCCAAGTCTACATAACGGTAGTTGGGGAGGTTGTCCTTGGCTGCGACCTTATCGGTCTTGGCAGCGGGTTTGGTGTCCTGCTTGCTGTCGTTGCATGATGCCAGTGTACCTGCCCCTATCAGCAGCGCTGCGGCTGCCATCGCTATGGGTCTCTGTAGTTTTTTCATTATGTATGGTTATGTTTTTTTCTTGGCTTCTTTGCGCGGAGCGCCATGGCGGTGCATGGTTTTGGCTCCGTACAGGTTTATCGAGAGCAAAAGTAACGATATTCCTACGATTATGATAACGATAAACGTTAATTTCACTTTTTTTAAGGTTTATATATCCTTGTCAGAGCGCAAAATTAACAAAAAAATGTGAAATTATGCAGATTTCGCAATTATTTTGCTAACTTTGAGGGTAAATAAGATCAGATACAATCTAAAATCGCAATAATTATGGAAGTAAAAGACTTGAAGCCTGAGTTGCTGTGGAAGTGTTTTGACGAGGTGACGAAGATACCCCGTCCGTCATGCCACGAGGAGAAGATCCGCGAATTCTTAGTGGACTTCGCCAGGAAGCACGGCATCGAAGTGAAGACCGACAAGACCGGAAACGTGGTGATGAGCAAGCCTGCCACACCGGGTCACGAGAATGCGCCGACAGTCGTGCTGCAGGCCCACATGGACATGGTGGCCGAGAAGAACAACGACGTGGAGCATGATTTCCTGACGGATCCCATCGAGACATACGTGGACGGCGAGTGGGTAAAGGCCAAGGGCACCACGCTCGGCGCCGACAACGGCATCGGTCTGGCGGCAGGAATGGCCGTGATGATCGACGACGACCTGGTGCATGGCCCGCTGCAGACACTGTTCACCGTCAACGAGGAAATAGGTCTGGAGGGCGCGCAGAACATCAGCGCCGACATGATAAAGGGCGACATCCTGCTGAACCTCGACTCCGAGGACGACGGCGAGATATTCGTGGGTTGCGCCGGCGGTATCGACACCACGGCCGACTTCACCTACAAGCGCAGCTACACCCCCGAGAACTTCGAATACATGAAGGTGTCGGTTACAGGTCTGCTGGGCGGTCATTCCGGATCGGACATCAACCTGGGCCGTGCCAACGCCAACAAGGTGATAGCCCGCTTCATCTGGGAATGCTCCAAGCAGTGGGACATCACCGTGTGCAGCATCGAGGGCGGGAACTTGCGCAACGCCATCCCGCGCGAGGCATACGCAGTGTTCGGCATACACTCCGACCATAAGGAGGAACTGAAGCGCAAGCTCAAGAAATACTATCAGGACATCCTGGAGGAATACAAGGGTGTGGAGCCGTCGATGGACCTGCGCGTGGAGAAGGCCGAGCGTCCGGAATTCTGCATCGACAGCGAGACGTCGATAGCCCTGATCCGCGCCATTTACAGCGCGCCTCACGGAGTGATCTCGATGAGCCGCGACATCGAGGGCCTGGTGGAGACATCGACCAACCTGGCTGCCGTCAAGGTGATGGACGAGAAGACCATCCGCATCACCACCTCGCAGCGCAGCAGCGTGGAGAGCCGCAAGAACGACATAGCCGGACAGGTGGAGGCCCATTTCGAACTGGCCGGCGCCAAGGTATATCACAGCGACGGGTATCCCGGCTGGGCTCCCAACATGGATTCGAAGATAATGAAGATCACCGCCGACGCCTACGAGGAACTGTTCGGCGTGAAGCCGGCCATCAAGGCCATACATGCCGGACTGGAGTGCGGTCTGTTCCTCGACAAGTTCCCGCACCTTGACATGGTGAGCTTCGGCCCGACCATGACCGGCGTCCATTCGCCCGACGAGCAACTCCTGATCCCGACGGTCGACAAGTTCTGGCGACACCTGTGTCGGGTTCTGGAAAAAGTGGCCGAGTCATGAAAGGCGTGGCTGCGTTGCTGATGATGCTCCTCGTGACGGCAACTTCCGTGTCGGGAGCATCGTGCGACAACGACAGCACTGGGAACGTGAAGGGACACCGTGAGATGCGCGTGCGCGTCGACACGGTGCCCGCAACGGATTCCCTGTCGCGCTATACCGGACTGACTGACGCCGACTTCGAATCCGTGGCCAGGGAGCTGGACGTGGAGGCCGCGGCCATCAAGGCCGTGGTGCTGATAGAGGCCGGCAAGCAGATGAAGGGTTTCTGGGCGCCCGGCGTGCCTGTGGTGAACTTTGACCGCAGCATGTACAATTCCCACCGTCACAAGGCCGTGAACAAGAAGGGCGACAAGAACGCCAAGGTGCCGGCCGGACTGACAGGCTACGCTCTGAAGGAATGGACTCAGCTCACCAATGCCCGACGGCAGAACGAGGACGGCGCCAACATGGGCACGTTCTGGGGAATGTTCCAGATTGGAGGCTTCAACTACAAGCTGTGCGGCTGCGAGTCGGTAGGGGAGTTCGTGAAACTGATGAGCGAATCGGAACTGGAACAGCTGGAACTGTTCGCCGCTTTCATCACCAACACGGGAATGCTGCCCGACCTCAAGGCAAAGAACTGGTCGGCGTTCGCCCGTAAATACAACGGTGCCAGCTATGCCCGCCGCGGATACCACACCCGTATGGCCAACGCCTACGCCAAATTCAAGAAACAATGACTATGAAAATTACAGAATTGCAGCCTGCCCTGGTGTGGCAGGCGTTTGACGAGATTACGAAAGTGCCCCGTCCCACGCATCACCTTGACAAGATGAAGGCGTTTCTGCTGGACTGGGCCAAGCGTCACAACATCGAAGCCGAGGCCGACGCCGTTGGCAACGTGGTGATGCGCGTTCCGGCCACTCCCGGCCATGAGGACGCTCCGACGGTAGTGCTGCAGGGACACCAGGACATGGTGGCCGAGAAGCTGCCGGAAGTGAAGCACGACTTCCTGGAGGATCCCATCACGACGGTGGTGGACGGCGACTGGGTACGTGCCGAGGGCACGACATTGGGCGCCGACAACGGGCTGGGCTGCGCTTCGGCAATGGCCTGCCTGACCGATCCCGACTTAGTACATGGCCCCCTCGAAGCATTGTTTACGGTAGACGAGGAGCAGGGTCTGATCGGAGCCAACGGCTTGCAGGCCGGCTTCATCACCGGCGACATACTGCTGAACCTCGATTCCGAGGAAATGGGCCAGCTGGTGATAGGGTGCGCCGGCGGCAAGGTGACGGAATGCCGTCTGCCCTACACCCTGGAGGAGACTCCGTCCAACTACGAGAGCCTGAAGGTGAGCCTGGCCGGACTGAAGGGCGGTCACTCGGGCATGGAGATAGGAATGGGTCGCGCCAACGCCAACCAGCAGTTGGCCCGTGTGCTGTGGGAAGCCGATGCACACGTCACCAACGTGGAGGTGTCGGAGATTGACGGCGGCAACTTGGCTAACGCCATTCCGCGCGACGCCCATGCCGTGGTGGCCGTGAGCCGCGACGCCGTAGCCGACTTCGAGCGTTTCATCAGCGACTTCAACCGTCAGCTGCACGCGGAGTTCGACATGGCCGAGAACCATGACTTCCAGCTGAAGGTGGAGAAGGTGGAGCGTCGCCCCAAGGTGATAGAATCCTCCGTTTC
Organism: Porphyromonadaceae bacterium UBA3318; assembly: GCA_002361235.1. Taxonomy (GTDB): domain Bacteria; phylum Bacteroidota; class Bacteroidia; order Bacteroidales; family Muribaculaceae; genus Lepagella. The sequence continues at coordinate 45,352 of DESI01000081.1, forward strand.
GCATCGTCTGATTGCCGCGCTGTACTGCTGCCCCAACGGCGTGCAGGGGATGTCGCTGGCCATCGAGGGCCTGATAGAGACATCGTGCAACCTGGCGTCGGTGAAGATGGTGGAGAACGACACGATACTGATCACCGTGCATCAGCGCAGCTCCGTGGATTCGCGCCGCGACGAGATAGCCGACCGCATCAGCGCGCTGTTCGGCATGATCGGCGCAGACGTGACGTTCGACGACGCATACGTGGGCTGGAGCCCCAATCCGCAGTCGAAGGTGCTGAAGGTGGCCGAGGCTTCCTACCGCGACCTGTTCGGCAAGGAGGCGAAGGTGGAGGCCCTGCATGCCGGTCTGGAGACGGGACTGTTCCTGGAGAAGATGCCCCATCTGGACATGATCAGTTTCGGCCCGACGCTGAAGAACATCCACTCGCCGAGCGAGCGCGCCAACATCCGGTCGGTGGCCGAGTTCTACCGTCTGCTGAAGGAAATCATCACCCGTCTGGCAAACTGACGTAAACCGACATTATATAATGAGGGCGTGCCGAAATACAATATCCGGTACGCCCTTGTTGCGTACAGACGGTAACGTTCATAAATTAAGGAGCACGGAGTAAACAATTCGGGGGCACGCGAGGTTAATAAATACAGAGAAACACGAAAAGATGGTAGATTTTTTATCCATAGGAGTATTTATCGACGGAGGCTATTACGCCAAGATCAACCGTGCGCTGAAGGCCCGCGACCGTAGCATCATCAAGGTCAGCGCGCTGTTCGAATACATCTGCTCGGAGATATCGATGCAGGAGGGCATCAACATATCGGACTGTCAGATAACGGAGGCTCACTATTTCCGCGGCCGTTTCCGTGTGAAGGAGGCGTACGACAAGCATCTGCTGTACAATGAACGTAAGTTCGAGGATACGTTGATAGAGAACGACGTGGTGTTCCACTACAAGCATCTGCGCGAGGTGGAGCGCGACGGCCAGACCGAGGTGATAGAGAAGGGCGTGGACGTATGGTTTGCGCTGGAGGCATACGAGCTGGCGCGGTTCCGCCACTTCGACTATGTGGTGCTGATCACAGGCGACGCCGATCACGAAATGCTGGTGCGCAAGCTGAAGGCACTGAAGATAAAGACCGTATTGCTGACTTGGAATCTGACCGACGTGGACATGACGTCGTCGCTGCTGCGCGACGAAGCCGGCCAGCACTGGGAACTCTCGCAGATGGTGGACGGCGATCCGCAGCTGCGCAAGATGATTCTGTACAGGCTGCGCGAGCCGGCGGTGAATTACCTTGGCGACAATTTCTGATCGTGTCACGTGAGAGGCTGATTGCTCATTACTAATTATAAATAAGTTCGGGTTATGAAAACAGGAAAAATCAAAAGTCTGTTAATGACTATGGCCGTAATGGTCCTGGCGATAATGACATCGTGCGGCGGCGGAGTGAAGCCGGAAGAGGTGGCCGCCAAGATCGACGCCCAGGTGGAGCTGTCGCAGAAGGATTATGCCGCCGTGCTGGATTATTGCGGCGATTATGCCAGGAAGGCGCAGCAATACTTCGAGATCATCAACTCGCAGCCCAACGATTCGACCACGCAATATATCCGTGCGGCCGAGGATATGGCCGCGCTGGTGCAGAAATATCCCTATCTGGACATGTTCCGCAGCGTGGTGTACAATCTGAAGGATTCGGATCTGGACAAGGAGAACCGGAAGAAGGTGGAGGAACACACCAAGTATCAGGCATTCCCGTTGCCGGAAGGGGCAGGTCCCGATCTGTCGACGCCCGGCGTGGTGGGTGATATAGAAGACATGCCCTCGCAGGCCGGTACGGACAGCACCGGCGTCATATCGCAGGGCGACGGCGTAGTGGTTGACGAAACTGTCGGCAAATAACACGCATACTGACCGGTGCCGACCCATACGTCCGGCACTGTGTCAGACATCGTTACGACCCCGGCAGAAGTCCGGCCAATATCCCGTATCCAGGCTCCGCATGGTTTCCATGCCGGGGCCTTGTCGTGTTATATGGTATCGTGTTGATATTTAAGCGTATAGGTGATAACGGGTTGTTGAATGGAGGGGGAACGGGGCGTTAAATTTTGTAATGTGGTGAAAAAATGGTAATTTTGTCGGCTGAAATACGTTTAACAATCATTGATCCGAATAACAAGAAGTTTTTTCTCTCCCGAACGTTGAGTGGCTGCATGGAACGATAAGTTAGATAGCACTTTATACTAAGGGTAAGGAAAAATAAACAGAAAACAACTGAAGGTATTGCATTATGACGGGCTGCATGTAGTCATCATGCCGCATATCGTAATGATACGGAATGCCTTACAGCTTATATTGAACTTATGTGTGGAATAGTAGGATATATCGGAGACGGGAATGTCTACGACATCTTGATCAAGGGCTTGCACAGGCTGGAATACAGAGGCTATGACAGTGCCGGTGTGGCATTGGTCGGCCGCGACGGCAAGCTGAACGTGTATAAAGCCAAGGGCAAAGTGGCGAATCTGGAGGCTTATTGCGAGCAGAAGGATCTGGATGCCGTGGCCGGCATCGCCCATACGCGCTGGGCCACCCACGGCGAACCCTCGGACACTAACGCGCACCCTCATTACAGCGAGGACGGCAACATTGCCCTGGTGCACAACGGCACCATCGAGAACTACAAGGTGCTGAAGGACGCGCTGAAACAGCATGGCTGCGAGTTCAAGTCGGAGACCGATACCGAGGTGCTGGTACAACTCATAGAATACATACGCCTCACCAACAAGTGCTCGCTGCTGAAGGCAGTGCGCAAGGCGCTGAAGCAGGTGGTGGGAGCCTACGCCATCGCGGTGGTGGACAAGACCAATCCCGATGTCATAATAGCTGCACGACAGAGCTCGCCTCTGGTAATAGGAATCGGCGAAAACGAGTTCTTCCTGGCATCGGACGCCACGCCGTTCGTGGAATACACCAAGGAGGCCGTGTATCTGAAGGACGGCGAGATAGCCGAGATACGCCGTGGCATGCCACTCAAGATCACCGATCTGGACAACAAGGAGGCGGACATCGACATCAAGAAGCTGGAGATGTCCATCTCGCAGCTGGAGAAGGGTGGCTACCCGCACTTCATGCTGAAGGAGATATTCGAGCAGCCCAACACCCTGCGCGACTGCATACGCGGCCGTGTGGTGGAGGGAGGAAAGCGCATCATCATAAACGGAGTGCTTGACAATAAGGAAAAATTCCTGAACTGCAAGCGCGTCGTGATCGTGGCCTGCGGCACGTCGTGGCATGCCGGACTGTTAGGCAAATACCTGATGCAGGACATGTGCAAGATTCCCGTGGAAGTGGAGTATGCCAGCGAGTTCCGATATTCGAATCCGGTGCTTGACGACCGCGACATCGTGATAGCGATATCGCAGAGCGGCGAGACCGCCGACACTCTTGCAGCCGTGAAGATAGCCCGCGAGAAGGGAGCCTTCGTGTTCGGCATCAGCAACTCGGTGGGATCGTCCATACCGCGCGAGACCGACAGCGGATGCTACATCCACGTCGGACCCGAAATAGGCGTGGCTTCGACCAAGGCGTTCACCGGCCAGGTGATGGTTCTTACGCTCGTGGCCCTGGCAGTGGCACAGCTGCGCGGCACTATTGACGAAGACATGATAGGGAAGATAGGCGCGAAGATACTGGACATCCCCGGCAAGGTGGAGGAGGTGCTGAAATCGGCCGAATTCATCGAACGCCTGTCGCTGACGTATACGTACGCGCGCAATTTCCTGTACCTGGGACGTGGCTACAGCTATCCCGTGGCCCTGGAGGGTGCGTTGAAGCTGAAGGAGATATCGTACATCCACGCCGAGGGTTATCCTGCGGCCGAGATGAAGCATGGCCCGATCGCACTTATCGATCAGGAGATGCCGTCGGTGATAATCGCGCCCAACGACCACCTGTACGAGAAGATAGTGAGCAACGTGCAGCAGGTCAAGGCACGCGGAGGCAACATCCTGGCCATCGTGAGCCAGGGCGACACCGAGATATGCAAGATAGCCGACCATGTGGTGGAGGTGCCCGAGATGCCCGAGTGTCTGACGCCCATCATCACCAGCATCCCGCTGCAGTTGCTGAGCTATTATGTGGCCATCAACAAGGGGAAGAACGTGGACATGCCGCGCAACCTTGCGAAATCGGTCACGGTGGAGTAATTTTGTGATGACTGAAAAACAGGGTGTTGCTAATTTTTTTCAAAAAAATAACGGATAATATTTGCACAAGAACAAAATTCGTTATAACTTTGCACTCGGATTCGCGAAAAGAGGTCAATTAAAGACAATCTGAGGGAATCCGGAAGGGTGGATACCAGAGTGGCCAA
>DESI01000069.1 GCA_002361235.1 Porphyromonadaceae bacterium UBA3318
ACCTTAATTACGACACAGCCTCGTTCTCCTGTCTAAAATACTGTCTCAGAACTGAAAAGTGAGGCCGAGGCGGGCGGCGATGCCGGGTACGGGTACGCCGGGCAGCCACTCCTGATGCAGACGGTTCAGCAGATTGTCCACATATACTTCGGCGCGCAGATTCTTCAGAATGTCGTACGTCGCGCTGAATCCCAACATCGACAGGTTGCCGATGCGCTGCCTTGTCAGAGTCGAGCCATCGGCCCCGGCTATCAGCAACGGCACCTTGCGGCAGGCTCGCAGATCCCAGTCGACGCCTAATTTCAGTGTGCTCCAGGGATTGCCGCGCACGCCGATGTGCGCCGTAACCTCCGGCATATCCCAGCCGCTGAACCATGCCTTGTCATCCTCCTGCGGCATATAGTTCATCTTAGCCTCGATACCGAAGTATTCGCCGTAATTATAAGCCAACGTGATGCCGATCTGGAATCCGCTCAGATTCATGTACGTTCCGAGATAATCCTCAGCCACCGGCTGCGAGGATGCCGCCGAACGGCCGTACAGGCTCAAATAGGGCGTGTACCAGCATCCGAAGCTTTTGTGTATGGTGCGCTTATAGGCGCCTTCCATCTCGGCGCGGAAGCCTGCGAACGGCCCGAATCCGAATTTCAGACGCGCCTCGACCGGAGTATATGCCGGCGTCATGTCCACGATGGCAGGCGCGCAGAACTTGGATTCCATTACATTGCCGTGCAGCGAGTTCAGTTCCGTTCCTCCCGTGGCCGAAAGTTCCAGTCCCACGCCGCGCGTGTGCCAGCCGAACCTCACGTCCGGAGCCAGGCGCAACGCCGTACCGTTGTCGGCAAACACGTCGATGCGAGGGCCTCCGTAGAATGTGATATTATCACCCTCCCACTTGTAGTAGGGAGTGAACGAGAAGCGGCTGTAGTTTTTCGGCATAGCCGGAGCAAGTCGCGTCTTGTCGGTATAGAGAAGGAAATCGGCGGAAAAATCCAGGCCCACCACCGAACTGCCACCAAAGCGATAGCCGGCGCCCAATTCGGGCGAAATCAGCGTCTCGCGGTTGCCGGGACACTCGTCGGCGGTAAACGACGTATAGAAGCTGCGGAACGCCGTATAGTTCACGTCCACGCCGGCGTAATATCGGAAACGACGCTCGGCATTCGATGTCCACTTAGCGTGAAACCGTGCCTGGTTCAACGTCTGTGTCGGTGCGTCCGGCATATCGGACATCGGCAGCGGATTGAAGCCGTAGTAATTGAAATACGCCAGGTTATAACGCGCGTCCACGTCGAGCATACCATACTTCGGCACATCGTGCCTGAGATACAGGCCTACCATCTCGTCATATATCTTGCGGCGAGTGTCCTTCACGGCATCCGACAGCTTCGGCTTCCACAGCGATGTGGAATTATGACGCAGGTAGACGCCGCTCAGGGTCTTGTCGTTGTCAACGAACCGGTATCCGGCATTGACTATGGCGTCGAGGCGCGTGCTGAGCTGCAGTTCGGCATATCCGCGATATGGCCAGCGCGCGCGGGTATCGTTCCATCCGGTGGCTGGCATAGGCACGCCGAGAGGCGCGAAATCGGTCACCACGCCGTCCATGTCGTAGTCCAGCCGGCTGTCCGTGTTGCCGAGGCGCAGACGTTCGGGGAACGTGTTGACGCGGTCCTGAAGTATGACCTCGGGCTTGTAGGTGCCCTCCACCTCAACGGTGGGGTTATATTGAGCCGATGCCGTCAGCGCGGACAGCAGGGCGGGAATCGTCAGTATCTTGGTAGCTTTCATTTTTTCAAGGACTTGAGGCGTGAATTGATGGCCGAGAGGATGTCGGCTTCGTTACCGGGATAATTGTCGCGGAGGGATGTGAGGTATTCGCGTGCCAGCTCGGGGCGTCCCAACTCGCGGCAGGCATCGGCCAAGACGATGAATCCCTTGGCCAGCCAGTAAGTGTGGGGCGTCCCGGTGTCGGTGAATGCGTTCATCATGTCGAATGCCTCCTGCGCGTTGCCGGCGTCAAGTCGGCGCTGTGCCAGCGTCACGGCCGAGGCGGCACCCACGGGACTCTCGGGATTGCGCGACAGGGACTCATACAACGCGTCGGCCTCGTCGTCGCGTCCAAGTTTGCTCAGTGCGTTTGCCTCGTAATAATCGAGGTCGGCTGTGTCGTCGGCACCGAGCGAACCGGCCTTGCGTATACGCTTCAGGAGTTCAAGCTGCTCGGTCGGAGCGTCGCCTGTGCGGTTGTTGGCCGCAGCTGCGCGCAGCAGCTCGTCCACGTCGGCGTCGGGCGTAATGGCCAGACGCTTGCGGTATGCCTCGGCGGCCATGGCAGTCTCGCCAAGTTCCTCGCAGGTCAGCGCCTTCTCCAGCAATGCCGCCGACACCCATTTGCTGCGCGGATAGTCGCGCACGAACTGGTCGATCAGCGTTATCTTCTTGCGCTGACCCTCGCTTTTGCCCGACAGCATCGCGTAGCGATAGGCCGCATAGTCCGAGTCGTTGGCCTTGTCGGATATGGCGTCGGTGTAGAGCTGACGCGCTCCGGTATAATCGCCTGTGTAATAGAGGCAGTCGGCACGGCGTATCAGCGCGTCGTCGCGCATGGCCTTGTTCAGCGCGGGACGGCTCTCCAACGCTTTGGAGAACGTGGCGGCCGCCTGGCCGTACCGTTCGAGGCGATACTGCGCGTATGCTAAGTCGTAAAGTCCCAACGTGCGGTTGGCCGAAGCGGGCGCACCCTGCACATAGCGTGAATAGCTGCGTTCGGCGGCGGCAAAATGTCCCGCCTCATAACGGGCGTCGCCCAACCATAACAGCGACTGCAGGGCCAGATCGGGATCCGAGGTATTCATCTCCGACGCCTTCTCGAAATATGGCGCGCTTCCGGCCACATCGCCGTTGGTGGCCATGCTCACGCCCTGCGCATACAGCGCCTTCTGCTTCACGGCCTGCATCACCGGCGTGGGCGTGCGGGTGCCGTCAACGGTGCTGATGGCTTTCAGATAATTATGGTCGTTGTAGTATGCCGTGGCGAGGTATTCGCGCATCTCTTCGGCATGAGGCGACGACGGCCAGCGGCGCATGTATGTCTCAATCAGTTCGGCCGACTTACCGAAAGGCACGCCCGTGCCGCGTGTCTGAGCCGTGATGTAATTGTACATCGCGGTCTGGGCCACCTCCGGATCGGCTTCGTATGCCGATGCCTTCTCGAAGGCCAGTGTGGCGCCGCGCACATCGTCCTGACTCAGACGTGTCTGACCCAAGTAAAGCCATGCGCTCTGCAACAGCGGCCCGCGCTCGGCGCTTTCCGTCACGGCCGTAAGCCGCTCGGCGGCTTTGGCGTAGTTTCCCTCCTCATAGTCAATCACGCCCAAGGCATAGAGAGCCTCGTTGTTGACCGGGCCATGATTCAGTTCAAGGTATTTCTCCAGCTCGCGGCGTCCCGTCTCGTCCTCCTCCAGCTTGAAGCGGCTCAGACCGGCTATGCGGTATATCTCTGCCTTAAGTCCGGGGTCCACATCGCGAGTTACGAGTTTCTGAGCCTTTTCGGCCACCTTGCGGTATTGGCCGCGCATATAGTCTATCTGCAGCATATAGTATGCCGCCTCCAGGCCCTTCTCGCCTTCGGGCACCTGCGCGAAGCCCTGATAAGCCTTGTCGTAGTCGCCATCTATGTAGTCTATATACGCGTTATAGAAAGTGCGCACGGCATCGTATTTGCGCCCCTTGACACTGCGCAACGCGGTGCGGGCCTCCTTGTAATATCCCGTCTTTAGCAGACACAGTGCCTTACGGTATGAATAAAGCGAGCGTTCGGGCTGGGAAAGGCCCTTAATGTCCTCGGCCTTGTACCTACGCAGCGCCTCGCTCCAGTCGTGAGCGAAGAAGGCCGCATCGGCAATCATCAGACGTGCCTCCAGGGCGTGTATGCCCGTCGGATTTTGCTCGGCATACGACCGCAGCATCGGCACGGTGCCGGGCGCATCAAGCGTCCACGCATCCTGCAGCGTGCGCCATTCCCGGTCGTCGTTACCCTCCGAAAAATCGAAGCCCCGCGCCGCGGGACTTATCATAATGGCCGCGGTCATGACCACAGCCGACATCCTCAGCTTCTTCATGACCGCAAAGTTACTAATTTTTATCTACAATATCCTTCTTATTATTATATTTTTGCCACACCGAGGCGCAGACTGTCCTCCGCCACACACTGGAGGTGGCGTCCGCGCTGACGTTTAGGCATTATCCTTGATCAGCCAGGAATCGAGGGTGCGGGTTGCAGTGGAGATGTTGACGCCGACCTTTACTATGGGCTTGCCAAGCGAGAGATATGGCCGGTCGTAATGCTTCTCATCTATCTGCCTCAGCGCTTCTTCGGGCGACTTATCAAGTTTGAACTCAATAATATATATTGCTTTCGGACCATCAAGCATCATATCGATGCGACCGTCGGACGTGGCTCTTTCCACATCGACATTCAGACCGACGAGGCGAGATATGATGTATATCAGATCTTGATAATGAATCTCGGTGTCGGGATTTGTGCGATAGGAATTGCCGGCCATGAACTCCTGAATCATGGTCAGAAACCGGTTAATCTCTCCTTCCTGGATAGACCGGCGCAAGCCGCTGACCCATATATGCCGTTTGTTTTCCGACATTCGCGTCCATTCGCGTGCAAGTCCCTCGAAAAACGAGTCGCGCACTTCCTGGTTGGGATAACCCAGCACAAGCAGCTGGCCATCAAACGAGTCTATCACCTGCTTGATAGTAAGATATCCTGTGTAATAGAACAGCACTTCCAGATCGTTGCCCAGCACGTCGCCCGTTTCAAGGACACGAGGAGACACCATAGTTCCTTCAAGATCCCTGAGTGGAGAATCCCAATCCTTCAATCGGTCATACAGTCTCTTGGACGCTCCGGACTGATACCAATAGTTGCTCAGTTTCTTGTCGGCAAGGGCATTAAGCAGGCTGAACGGATTGTACACGTCAGTCATATCTTCGGCGAAATGATAGCCGTCATAATTGTGTTTCAATGCCTGCAGCGTCTGCTCGGCGCTCCATCCCTTGCTTCGGCCAAGCTCCCTGATGCCTGTCTGGAAATTATTTATAAGTTCATCGGTAGTGATTCCGCATATTGCCGAATACTCCGGATTCATCGACAGGTCACGCAGATTGTTCAGTCCACTGAAGATGTTGACCTGTCCTAACTTGCCGACACCGGTCAGAAACACGAATTTCAGATAGTCGGAACAACTTTTCATCACGCCGTAGAATCCACGAAGGATATTGCGGTATTTCTCCACGAGCTGCTCATTGTCCTGCGCGTCAACTACCGGCTTGTCATATTCATCGATCAGGACGGCGACACGACACCCCGTTTTGACGTACGCCGATTTGATAACCTCCCGGAAACGATTGTCCACGCTTGGGACATTGCCGTTGCGCCCATACGTTGCTTCCCAGTTGTCAAGGTGCATTTCAAGTTGCTCGTACAGTGCGGATGGATTCGTATAGTCCTTGCCGTTAAGGTCAAGATGCAGTACCGGGCGACTTCTCCATTCCTCGGGTTCAAGACGGTCGATGGCGAGGCCTCTGAACAGTTCGCGATTGCCTCTGAAATACTCCTCCAACGTAGACACAAGAAGGCTTTTACCGAAGCGGCGGGGGCGACTCAGGAAATAATATTTTCCCTCGGCCACCATTTTGTGGATGTATGCCGTTTTGTCGACATACACACATTCATTCCGGATTATCTCACCGAAACTCTGGTCTCCTATCGGGTATTTCACCTCCGCTGCCATCGTGCCCTTACTTGATTTTGTGTCTATGTTGCAAATATAACACTTTTTTTCGGATTACGGCACTTTCTCTCCGACTTACATGGATGTAAATAGAAGACTACCGGCTCATCAAATGCCTTAACGGAGCCTAGACCCGTCCTGTTCTAAATTCAGATTTGCATGGGAATGATTAAGACAGATCCTATAAGCTAAGATTGTTGTGCATTATGGTGAACAGTTTTTCGCCGAGAGTGGGAGAAGTACCGATGAAGGTGTTGATAATTTCATTTTTATCATTAAGTTCCATTATGGCCGGAACGGCCTTTATCTCGTAACCAGCGAGATAATTCCAGCACTTCTTTGCATCCTTGACAAAATAAAGCCTCGAAGTGTCCCAGTTTCTGGTTTTAAACCGCTCGATGATACGCTGCTTTTCCTCCTGCGTGTCATAGCCGGTTATTATATATATCCTTGGGTTCCAGATCTCGAACAACTGCCATTCTTCGGTCAGGGCCTCGCGCACTTCGTTTTCCGTGTCGTGCAGCGTTTTCATCGCTCTGTGGCATGGAACGCATTCGTCCCAATAGAATGCGACGAGACAGCGGTGCCCCACAGGAAGGTTGACGCTTTTCCCGTTGATGTCAGTCACGGTAATGGGAGTGAACCGGTCGGCATTTGCAGTGAAGCAGGCAGAAATGACTGCAAGCGCCAGCACTGTAATTAACTTTTTCATTAATTCCATGTTGTAGAGGGGTATTTATGGCAAGCTTTTATGGCTCGGTCTATGATTTATTTTTTACAAATATAGACTGAATTGAAATGCCTGCCAAATTTCCCTATATGTTGTACAACATGCCGGGGATTTTTCGGAGTCAGATGATCTGGAGGAGGTGGAGGGTGTCGGCCAGCTCGGGGGCGGACATGGTGCGGCGCACGGAGAGGGTGCGCACCAGCTCGTCGACGGCGGGGTGCAGGCGCCGGTTGTTGAAGATGCGGCGCATATAACTGTTGGCGCGGTTGTACAGGCTCTCGATCTCGTCGTCTTCCAGGCCGCAGGTGTCGCGTCCTTCCTCCACGATGCGCTCGTGCAACGCCTTCATGATGTCGGCGGGAACCTCGCTGCCAAGTCGTATCATGGAACGCGCCATGACGTTGCTCAGTGCCATGGCGGCCGTAAGGTTGTAATTATTCACCAGATTGGTCCACACGGCCTTGGGTGACAGCGACGGTGAACCGCAAAAATAATATTCGTGGCTGAAGGTCATCATCGGACCCTCGGAGTCAAGCGACACCGACACCAGACGGTCCAGGGCGTCAAGAGCCGCTATCGATATGGTCATCCCGGCAAGACCGTAGGCCTTGTCGTCGTCATTTATATATTCCAAACTAAGAGTACTCATATCTTCAAAACGTCACGCGAACCTTATTTGTTTCGCGAAACCTGTTTGTTAAGCTATCTATACTGTTTGTTAGGCATCGTTCCTTAAAAAATGTATACGCCAGGGTCGCAGATGTGCCTTAGATTTAGCCTTGCAGACTCAGGAGCATAGCGGGCTATGTGACTGAGTCTGCAAGACTAAAGCTGAGGTGCAGCTGCGAGTCTAAGGCAATATCGCTTCCCAACGTATTCATCTTGAACGAGCCGTATTTTAACAATTCATATTTATTTTGTACCTTGCCCGGTGTCTTTTCGGTTAATTTATCCGCTCTCCTCGGTCACAGCCGCGAGGCTGCTCCCTCACAGACCGAATAAATTACCTCGAAAATCCACCGCCCTGGCGTTTACATTTTTTAAGGAACGATGCCTCAGCTGTCTGTATTTGTTTCAGGTACACTATATCTGTTTCAGGCGTACTTTGTCCGTTATGCTGAGTTCCACCGTCGCTCCCTCTATCATGGGCAGATTTTCCTCTATATGCCCCACGGGGAAGTCTATCGCCACAGGGATGTCGCGGATGCCGAGCCTTTGAAGCAACGAGTGGATCATCTGCTCCATCCGTTCGTACTTCTTCGACGGTCTGTAGTCAGTGAAGCGGCCCACAATCAGCCCCTTCAGACTTCCTAACACGCCCGACATATAGAGACGTAACAAAATCCGTTCCACCTCGTAAATCTGTTCAGACACATCCTCAATGAACAGCACCGAATCCCGCTTCAACGCCGACCCCGGCAGGTCGTACGGAGTAGAGGCGAGTCCGTTCAGCACAGCAAGGTTACCGCCAATAAGACTACCCACGCCATGCCCCTTGCGGCTGAACGGATGTTTCTCTACCTCATAGTCCATCTTGCCTCCGCGCAACAGCTGGAGCATCGTGCGCGTCACCCGACTGTCGGGTCTGAGGGCAAATTGTTTGGCCATGGATGAATGCAGCGACGCCACGCCATGACTCTGCAGGCATGCGTGCAGGGCTGAAATGTCGGAGAAACCAATCAGCCACTTGGCATTGCCACGTATGTCAATCCGCGACAGATGCGGCAACAGCTCGGCGGTGCCGTATCCTCCGCGCGAACACAATATTGCGTCCGTCTCCGGGTCAAGCCACGCTTCGGTCAGGTCCGACAGGCGCGACTGCAGCGACGATGCAAAGCATCCGTCCTCGGGTCCGAAAACATGAGGCATCAGCCGCACCTCGAAGCCCTGGCTTTCCAAAAACGCCTTCGCGCCATCGACATATTGCCGTTCTACGGGCGATGCGGGCGTCACCACGGCTATGCGCGACCCGGCATGGAGTGGCCGCGGAAATATCATCTCCTGCTCCATTTCAGAAACTTTTGACAGGTATTCCTTCCGAACGGAAGTAATCGGCTATACGCTGCAGTTCCTCGTGCGGCACTTTCACTAAGTGTTCGGCCGGCGTGTCGCGGTCAATGCTGTACAGCATCACCTCGCGCGGCCTGACTTCCTTGTAGATACGCGCCAGCGCCTCCAGTTCCTCAGGAGTCGTATTGTCGATATGCGTTCCCTCGTATTCGCCGCGCAACAGCATGGTCTGGATTATGCCCGTGCCGGAGAACTGTTTCAGCTCGCGTGTCAGTTTCTCGACCGTAAAATACTTGGACACAGGGCGGTCTACTGCCTGCATCGTACTTTCGATGCCCGAATCGAGTTTCAGTATATTGTTGTCTACCGATTTCAGCGCCTCCGCCACTGCCGGATCGTCGATGCGCGTGGAATTGGTCAGCACCGACACCTTAGCCCGGGGATAATACTTGTCGCGCAGACGTATGGTATCCTCGATCACCCCTGCGAATTCAGGATGGATGGTCGGTTCGCCGTTGCCGGAGAACGTGATCACATCCAGCGGGTCGCCGGCGGCGCGCATCTCCTTCAGCTTCGCTTCGAGCCGCTCGGCCACCTGTCCGCGCGTGGGCATACCCGTCTTGCCGGGGCCTTGCGAATTGAATCCGGCCTCGCAATACAGGCAGTCGAACGTGCACACCTTCCCGTCGCTCGGCGTGAGGTTCACGCCCAACGACGTGCCGAGCCTCCGGCTGTGTATAGGCCCGAATATCGTGCTGTGAAACAGTATCTTCTGATCTTTCATCTTTCAATTATTCTATAACGCCGCCGGCCTCTATCCTCTCGATTATCAGCGACGGCGGAATGCCGTTGAGACAGTGATAGTCGCCGCGCGCGCACGGTTTGTTGCCGAACACTGAGCACGGGCGGCACACCATGTCAAGCTGCACGGCGTCGTGCATCTGCTGGTTCCAACCCAAGAATCCGGCGTACGGATGTGTGGCGCCCCACACCGACACGGTACGGAGTCCCACCAGCGAAGCCAGGTGCATGTTGGCCGAGTCCATGGAAAGCATCACGTTGCAGTGGCTCAGCAACGACAGTTCGGCGCGGATGCCGATGCCGGCGCGGGCCATGTTCACCACATTTTTCCGTGTGCCGGTCAATGCGTCGATGTCGCGTATCTCATTGTCGCCGAATCCGAACACGAATATCTTCCACCCCGGCTTCACCGCAAAGTGGTCTATCACCTTCTTCATCAGGTGCATGGGGTAAATCTTGCCGGAATGTTTGGCAAACGGCGCCACCGCGAGCCACTTTTCGCCATCTTGCTTCGGTCCGGACACCTTGGCGAAATCCTCGGGCGCGCCCTTACCGTCGCCGAACAGCGATCGGAACCGGTCGGCCAACGGCAGTCCGGCCTTGACGAACACATCGCGGTACCGGTCGGTCATGCGCCGCAGCTGCACCTGTTCCTTCGACTTGCGGCGCGTCAGCGCCTTCTTGGCCCTGCGCCCCTTGTCGATACGGAATATCCGAACCCCCTTCATTCGCAGAGCAATGCCTAACATCCGTGTGCGCAACACGTCGTGCAGGTCCAGGAACGTGTCGATGCCATATTCATCGCGCAATTCCCGCGCCAGTCTCCACATTCCCCTGAATCCCTTGTAACGCTCCAGGTCCACTCCCGCCACGGTGAGATTGGACGGCGCATTGGCAAACATCCTGGCGGGATGCTGACGCGTGAGGAAATAGAAATTCCTCTCCGGGCTTGCCAGGCATGCGTCGTACACCTCGGGCAGCGTCATAGCGATGTCACCCAAGGCGGAAAACCGCGCTATCAGTATGTTGTCACGCTTTCTTGCCATACAGCACCGGGTTGGTGGCCGGATCGTTATACATCTTCATCTGGCGGTAAACCTTCATATACTTTCGGCCCGCCTCGATGTCGTCGAGCAGCTGGGCGATGGCCGTGGTGAGGTCCACGCGCTGTTCCAGCAGCACGTCGAGTTTGCCCTGACACTTGGCCACATGCTCCGGGGCGGCGTCCTTGCGCTCGGCCTGCTCGCGCATGTGCCATATCTTCAGCGCCAGTATCGACAGACGGTCCAGCGCCCATGCCGGCGACTCGGTGTTGATCGTCGCGTCGGCCTGTGGCTTCACATCCTTGTATTTCTCGCGATACCATGTGTCTATCTCCTCCACCATGTCGGTGCGCACCTGGTTGCTGCGGTCTATGCGGCGTTTCAGTTCCAGCGCGGCCATGGGGTCGATCTCCGGATCGCGGATTATGTCCTCCAGGTGCCACTGCACGGCGTCGACCCAGCACTTGGAATACAGTATCGATTCAAAACTTCCCTCCTCATACGGATTATGTTTCCCGGCGTCCACGTTGTCTGTCTTATGATAGTCGGCCACACAGCGGTCGAACACTTCGTTCGCATTTTTCATGTGATAAGAGGTTTTATAGAGGTTTTTACTTTTTTTGATTAGCAAAAATAGCGATTTAATAGAAAAAGGCCAAAAAAATTCGTAAATTTGCACATAATACAATGCACCCGAGGGAAAAGGGGCCATAAGTCATGGAGAACAAGATAGAAAAATACACCTATACCCGGTCGCTGTGCATGGTGCTTTACCGTGCGGTGACCCTGGAGGCTCCGGGCATGACGTTGCGCGTGGAGCATTCCATCTCGCACGGACAGTATTGCCGTCTGCTGCGAGCCGACGGCAGCGTCGTGCAGGTGGATCGTGACCTTGCGGTACGCCTGCTGAGACGCATGCGTCTGCTGGTGGACGCAGACATTCCTTTCCGACTGTCCGTCAGGCCGAAAGCCGAAGCCCTCGGCATATTCCGCCAGGAGGGACTGACCGAGAAAATAGAATTGCTCGACACCATTCCCTGCGAGGAGGTGAAGTGCTACGAATTCGACGGTGTCCTTGACTCGTACATAGGCGACCTGGTGGAGCGCAGCGCGCAGCTGCTCGTGTTCGACCTGCGGATGTACAAGGAGGGACTGCTGCTGTTGGGTCCCGACCCGGCCAATCCAGCCGTGCCGGCGCTCCCCGTACGGCAGGCCAAGATGTACCGGGCGTTCCGCCAGAGCCTGGAGTTCAACAAGGTGATACGCGTCAGCTGCGCCGGCGAACTGAACCGTGTGGTGCTGGACAACGACACCAAGATGCTGATCAACGTGGCCGAGGCCATGCACAACAAGCTGCTGGGCCGCATCTCGGACGAAATAGCGACACGCCACCGCCGCGACGAGGCGTCGCTGATAATGCTGGCCGGTCCGTCGTCGTCGGGCAAGACCACCACCTGCAAGCGACTGGCCGTGCAGCTGATGACCAACATGATGTCGCCCAAAATGATAAGTCTGGACGATTACTTCGTGAACCGTGTGCATACCCCCCTTGACGCCGACGGCAACTATGACTACGAAAGCCTATACGCCCTGGACCTGAAGCAGTTCAATCAGGACCTGAACGACCTGCTCGCGGGACGCGAGATAAACCTGCCCACCTACAGCTTCGAGAAGGGCGAGCGCATATACGAGAACCGCCCGCTGAAGCTGGAGAAGGACGACGTGCTGCTGATAGAGGGCATACACGGCCTCAACCCGGAACTGACCGCATCCGTGCCTAAGGAACAGGTTTACAAGGTATATGTCTCGGCGCTGACATCGCTGCGCCTCGACAACCACAACTGGATCTCCACCTCCGACAACCGCCTGCTGCGCCGCATGGTGCGCGACTCCAAATACCGCGGCACCACCCCCTCGCAGACCCTGGACCGCTGGCCTTCCGTCAGACGCGGCGAGGAGAAATGGATATTTCCCTTCCAGGAGAACGCCGACGCGGTGTTCAATTCATCGCTCATTTTCGAGCTGGGCGTGATGAAGGACTATCTGGAGCCGCTGCTGCTCAGCGTCGGGCCCGACGACCCGCATTATGCCGAGGCCAGACGCCTGGCCGACTTCCTGGAATGCTTCCTCTCCATTCCGGCCGAACAGGTGCCCGCCAATTCCGTGCTCCGCGAATTCCTCGGCGGCTCCTCGTTCCATTATTAACAGTTTAACCCGTACCCCTCTCCCAACGAACAATGAAGGAATTCACACCCGAAGATATAGAGAGAATCGAACAGCTCATCGACACCGAGCAGCGTCAGGAAGTGCTGCGTGAACTGGAGGGAATGCACCCGGCCGACATAGCCGAACTGTTCCAGCATCTCAATCTGAAACAGGCCGAGTGGGTGTTCGAGCTTATCCCCAACCGCGAGGAGAAAGCCGACATCCTGATGGAACTCGACGAGGAGGAGCGCAAGAAGCTGATGGAGGGGATGGACCCCGAACAGATAGGCCATTACATCGACCTGCTGGACACCGACGACGCCGTGGACCTGATCCAGGAGCTGGACGAGGAGGACCGCGAGGAGGTGATTCAGAACATCGGCGACGTGGAACAGGCCGGCGACATCGTGGACCTGCTGCAGTATGACGAGGACACCGCCGGCGGATTGATGGGCACGGAGCTGATATCGGTCAACGAGAACCTGTCCATGCCCGACTGCCTCAGGGAGATGCGCCGCCAGGCCGAGGACCTGGACGACATCTATTACGTCTATGTGGTGGACGACGACAACCGTCTGAAGGGTGTGCTGCCGCTGAAGAAGATGATCACCCATCCGTCGGTGTCGAAGATAAAGCACGTGATGGAGGACAATCCGGTGGCCGTGAAGGTGGATATGCCCATCGACGAGGTGGCCATCGACTTCGAGAAATACGACCTCGTGGCCATGCCTGTGGTGGACAGCATCGGGCGCCTGATGGGTCAGATCACCGTCGACGACGTGATGGACCAGGTGCGCGAGCAACAGGAACGCGACTACCAGCTGGCTTCGGGTATCGCGTCGGACGTGGATGCCGACGACTCGGTGCTGGCTCAGACCAAGGCACGCCTCCCCTGGCTGCTGATAGGCATAGCCGGTGGATTACTGAGCTCGTTGATACTTAGCGGATTCGAGGCACAGCTGGCGGCAGTGACCGCACTGGCGTACTTTATCCCGCTGATCGGAGGCACCGGCGGTAACGTCGGAGTGCAGGCGTCGGCCATCGTGGTGCAGGGCCTGGCAAACGGTCGCCTGGACCTCAAGGAATTCTGGCAGCAGTTGTGGAAGGAACTCAGGATATCGTTGCTCACCGGCGTAGTCATATCGCTGGCGGTGTTCGTATACACACTGTTCACAGAGCCTGACAGTTACGGCCTGACACTTGCGGTAGCCACCTCGCTGTTCTGCATCGTGGTGTTCTCCACGGTGTTCGGTGCGCTGGTGCCCCTTACTCTCGAGAAACTGAAGGTAAACCCGGCGTTGGCGACAGGACCTTTCATACAGATCACCAACGACGTGGTGGGCCTCCTGATTTACGTAGGCATGGCCGCATGGATGCTCAGTATTTTCCCATCCTGACCACGAACCTCTCCCACAACCTTATATAGCAGATGGCAGAAAAAGCAAAGAAACCGGTGGAGACACCGTTGATGAAGCAATATTACGAAATGAAGAAGAAGCATCCTGACGCGGTGCTTCTCTTTCGCGTGGGCGATTTCTACGAGACATTTTCCGACGACGCCATAACGGCGAGCGAGATATTGGGCATCACCCTGACACGGCGTGCCAACGGCTCGGCATCATACGTGGAGTTAGCGGGATTCCCGCACCACGCACTCGACACCTACCTGCCGAAACTGGTGCGCGCCGGCAAGCGCGTGGCCATCTGCGAACAGCTGGAGGATCCGAAGCTGACCAAGAAGCTGGTGAAGCGCGGCATCACGGAGCTTATAACTCCCGGCGTCAATATGTCGGAGGGCGCGCTGAACAACCGCGAGAACAACTTCCTCGCCGCCGTGCATTTCAACAAGACTTCCGTGGGCATCGCCTTCCTGGACATCTCCACGGGCGAGTTCGTGTGCGAGCAGTGCGAGCGCAACGCCGCCGACAAGTTGCTGACCAAGCTGCAGCCCAAGGAACTGCTGCGTATGCGCGGCACTCGCCAGGAATACGAGAACTCGCTGACTTACCGCTGCAGCGTCTATGAGCTGGACGACTGGATCTATACCATCGACGCGGCCTCGGAACGTCTGCAGCGCCATTTCGACACCATGTCGCTGAAGGGATTCGGTGTCGACGCCATTCCCGACGCCGTGATAGCTGCCGGCAGCATACTGCAATACCTGGACATTACGGGCCATACCAACCTGAAGCACATCAGTTCGCTGCGCCGTATAGGCAACGACCGGTACATGACGCTGGACCGTTTCACCATCCGCAACCTTGAGCTTGTGGCGCCCCTTACGCCCGAAGGCATGTCGCTGCTCGACGTGCTGGACCATACCGTCACCCCGATGGGCGCGCGTCTGCTGCGCAACTGGATACTGTTCCCCCTCATCGACCCGGTGGCCATCAACAGACGCCTGGATGTGGTGGACTATTTCTTCAAGGACGTATTGCTGCGCGACCGTTCCACCGAGATACTGAAACGTGTGGGCGACCTGGAACGCCTTGTATCGCGCCTGGGCTTGCGACGTATCGGCCCGCGCGACACCGTGACGCTGCAGGCGGCACTGGAATCCGTAGCCGAACTGCGCCGCCTCATGGCAGAGTCCGATTCCGACATACTCCGCGAGATGGCCGGGGGGATGCACGACGTGTCGGCGGCCACAGACGCCATCCGGCGCACGCTGATGCCCGATCCGCCGGCCAAGGTGGGCGGTGCGGGACGCATCATAGCCTCGGGCGTCCATCCCGAGCTGGACGAATGGCGCGACCTGCACGACAACGCAAACCTGCGGCTGGAACAGATCAGGGTGCGTGAGACGGAACAGACCGGCATTCCCTCGCTCAAGATAGGATTCAACAATGTGTTCGGCTACTACATCGAGGTCCGCAACACGCACAAGGACAAGGTGCCTGCGGAGTGGATACGCAAGCAGACGCTGACCGCCGCCGAACGATACATCACGCCGGAGCTGAAGGAGCTGGAGGAGAAGATAATGCAGGCGCGCGACCGCATAGACGCGCTGGAGGCGGAACTGTTCAACCAGCTGCTGGACGGTCTGTCGCGGTTCATCACCGATATGCAGACGTTAGCACACGCCGCCGAGCGTATCGACACGCTTCTGGCCCTGGCCACCGCCGCCGAGCGCTTCAAATATGTGCGCCCCGTAGTGGACGATTCGATGGAGCTTTCCATCACCGAGGGACGCCACCCGGTGATAGAACGCCGTCTCCCGGCGGGCGAGGCATACATATCCAACAGCGTGCGCCTGGACTGCGACAAGAGCCAGATCATGATGATCACCGGCCCGAACATGAGCGGTAAGTCGGCGTTGCTGCGACAGACAGCCCTTATCACGCTGATGGCGCAGATGGGCAGTTTCGTACCGGCACAGGCCGCGCACATAGGCTTTGTGGACAAGATTTTCACCCGTGTAGGTGCCAGCGACAACATCTCGCTGGGTGAATCCACGTTCATGACCGAGATGAACGAAGCCTCGGCCATACTGAACAACATGACGGCTCGTTCGCTTATCCTTTTCGATGAGCTGGGACGTGGCACATCGACCTACGACGGTATATCGATAGCATGGGCCATCGTTGAGCATATCCACGAAAACGGACGATGCCGCCCCAAGACACTGTTCGCCACCCATTATCACGAGTTGAACGAGATGGAGGGCACTTTCCAGCGCGTGGTCAATTACAACGTGTCGGTCAAGGAAATAAAAGGGCGCGTTGTGTTCATGCGCAAGCTGGAACGCGGCGGTTCGGAGCACAGTTTCGGTATCCATGTGGCCAAGCTGGCGGGCATGCCGCCGTCGATAGTACGCCGCGCCGAACAGGTGCTGAAACAATTAGAGACAAAAGAAACGGACGCGCCCAAGGCCAATGTGGCCCAGTTAGGCACCGCACGCGACGGGTATCAGTTAAGTTTCTTCCAGCTTGACGACCCGCTGCTTGAACAGATCCGCGACCGCCTGCTGACCCTGCAGATCGACAATCTGACGCCCCTCCAGGCCCTCCAGACCCTGCACGGACTGCAGTGCCTCCTCACCGGAAAGCAACCATGACAAAATCGGCTGCAAGCCGTGTCAGACAGCCTGCAGCCGATATTATATTTCCTATTGGTTTATTAATCCCGGTTTATTAATCCTGGTCGGCGGCGAATTCCATCAGGTAGGCCTTGATGAAGCCGTCGATGCCGCCGTCCATCACACCGTTCACGTCCGAAGTCTGGAAGTTGGTGCGGTGGTCCTTGACGCGGCGGTCGTCGAACACGTAGCTGCGTATCTGCGAGCCCCATTCGATCTTCTTCTTGCCGGCCTCCACCTTGGCCTGCTCCTCCATGCGGTGCTTCAGCTCCTTGTCATACAGGATGGAGCGCAGCTGACGCATGGCGTTCTCCTTGTTCTTGGGCTGGTCGCGAGTCTCGGTGTTCTCGATCAGAATCTCCTCCTCCTCGCCGGTGTAGGGGTCGGTGTACTGGTAGCGCAGACGCACGCCGGATTCCACCTTGTTCACGTTCTGACCGCCGGCGCCGCCCGAACGGAAGGTATCCCACGACACGCGTGCAGGCTCCACCACTACCTCGATTGAATCATCTACAAGCGGAGTGACGAACACCGACGCGAACGATGTCATGCGCTTGCCCTGCGCGTTGTACGGGCTGACACGCACCAGGCGGTGCACCCCGTTCTCGCTCTTGAGGAAGCCGTAGGCATAATCGCCCTCGATGTTGATGGTCACGGACTTGATACCGGCCTCGTCGCCGTCGAGCAACTGAGCTATCGAGGTCCTGTAGCCGTGACGCTCGGCGTAACGCAGATACAGGCGCATCAGCATCGACGCCCAGTCCTGGCTTTCGGTACCGCCGGCGCCGGAATTTATCTTCAGCACCACGCCCAGCTTGTCCTCCTCGCGGCGGAGCATGTTGCGGAGCTCCAGTTTCTCGACATCCTCCAGGGTCTTGGCGTAAGCCTCGTCTATCTCCTCCTCGGTCACCAGACCTTCCTTAATGAAGTCCATCGAGAGTTTCAGTTCCTCCAGTTGTTTTTCAAGAGCCGTGTAGGAGTCAATCCAGAAATGGATACCCTTGATTTTGCGCATCTGGGCCTCCGCCTTCTCGCGGTCGTCCCAGAAGTCGGCCACATGCGTGCGCAACTCCTCCTCCTCGACTTCAATCTTCTTCGACTCGATGTCAAGGTAGCGGTTCAGGTCCTGTACTCTCTTTTCTATATCCTTCAGCTGATCACCGGTTATCATATCTTTCTCTTATTCGCTTTTAGCTGCTTATCTTTCCTATTTCGCTGCTATTATTCTGCAAAATTACAAAAAATCACTCTATTATGAAAATCCGGCGTAATCTGAATTCCATTACACTTTACCGAAGATATATAGACCAAACTCTTTGACGGACTCCGTTGTTAGGAATATAGTAACGAGACAATCTAAAAATGGAATATTATGAAAGAATTAGTTGAAAAGGGGAAGTCCTGCAAGCATGACATTCTGACCCACGTATTAGGTTATCACAAGGAAGACCACGTACGCCACATCGTGCACCTCGCTATCGCATCGGCGGCATTAAGCATCGCCATCACCACGCTGTGCAAGGTGGCCCGCATCCATCACGACGTGAAGCGTCTTGAACATGACGTAGAGCCGCATAAGAAGCACCACCTGATCTGAAGTCAAAAGTCAGAATTATGAGGTATTAGTTATAAATCTGATGACTTAATCCTCATTGTCAGGCACCAGATTAGCAAGCATCTCGCCGCAGGTAAGCCCTGTGGCGGGATGTTTCCATATCGGGGCTAATTCCACCATCGGCTTCAGGAAAAATTCGCGCTCTGCCAGGTGCGGATGCGGCACCTTCAGTTCCGGGGTGTCTATCTGCATCTCGTCCACGGCCACGATGTCGATGTCCACGACACGGTCCACGTAACGGCCTTCGGCGTCGCGGTGGGCGCCGCCGCCCAACTCCCGCTCTATCTCCTGCAGCCCGGCAAGCATCTGCATTGGCTCCAGGTCGCTGACCAGCCGCACGCCGATGTTCATGAAGGCGTTGTCGCTTTCGTAGCCCCAGGGCTCAGACTCCACAATGTGAGACAGCTCCATCCAGCCGTAACGGCCCATGATGCGCTGTGCCGCTCGGCTGATGTTGAGACGGCGGTTGCCTAAGTTGCTGCCTATGTTCAGAAAATAATTCATAGAGTGAGGATTAGTGGGAGGAGTGGGAATAATGGGAGTTGTGGGAGGAATGGGAGGAGTGGGAGAGTTGGGAGATTTGGGTGGATTGGATAAACAAGCGCGTGGTGACTGCCGGAGTTCACCTCCGCACCGTTACCACGCGCTTCGTTATTTCAGATTATTTCAGAGTCTTCTTAACCTCTACTTCTTCGTAGGCTTCGATCAGGTCGCCCTCGCGGATATCGTTGTATCCCTGAACGGAGAGTCCGCAATCGTAGCCTGACACAACTTCCTTGGCGTCGTCCTTGAAGCGCTTGAGGCTTCCGAGTTCGCCGGTGTAGATCACGATACCGTCGCGGATGACGCGCACCTTCGACGTGCGTTTGATCTTTCCGTCGCGCACCAGGGCGCCGGCGATGGTGCCCACCTTCGAGATGTGATAGGTCTGCAGCACTTCGGCCGTACCGGTGATTTCCTCCTTGATTTCGGGCGAAAGCATACCTTCCATGGCGTCCTTCACCTCCTCTATGGCCTTATAGATGACGGAGTAGAGACGGATTTCGACTCCCTCGCGCTCGGCCTCCTTGCGGGCGTTGGCCGAGGGACGCACCTGGAATCCGATGATGATGGCGTCGGATGCGGCGGCCAGCGTGACATCGCTTTCGGAGATGGCACCCACTCCCTTATGCAGCACGTTTACCTGCACCTCTGGCGTGGAGAGCTTGAGCAATGCGTCGGAGATAGCCTCGATCGAACCGTCCACGTCGCCCTTCACAACCAGGTTCAGCTCGTGGAAGTCGTTCAGGGCGCGGCGGCGTCCCAGCTCCTCGAGACCCAGGCGCTTCTTGGTGCGCAGTCCGAGTTCGCGCTGCAGCTGCTCGCGCTTCGTGGCAATCTCGCGTGCCTCCTGCTCGGTGGGCATCACGTTGAACGTATCGCCGGCCGTAGGAGCGCCGTTCAGACC
This sequence comes from Porphyromonadaceae bacterium UBA3318, assembly GCA_002361235.1. GTDB lineage: Bacteria > Bacteroidota > Bacteroidia > Bacteroidales > Muribaculaceae > Lepagella. The sequence continues at coordinate 19,740 of DESI01000069.1, forward strand.
CAGCACCTGTACAGGCGTGGCGGGGCCGGCTTCCTTAACGCGCTGGTTACGCTCGTTGAACATGGCCTTGACCTTACCGAAGTTGGTACCGGCCAGTATCACGTCTCCCACACGGAGCGTGCCGTTCTGCACCAGCACCGTGGCCACGTAGCCGCGGCCCTTGTCCAGACTCGACTCTATCACGGAGCCGATGGCGGCGCGGTCGGGATTGGCCTTCAGGTCGAGCATTTCGGCCTCGAGCAGCACCTTCTCCATCAGTTCGTCGACGCCGATACCCTTCTTGGCGGATATGTCCTGGCTCTGATACTTGCCACCCCATTCCTCGACGAGGTAGTTCATGTTGGCCAGCTCCTCCTTGATTTTGTCGGGATTGGCGGCGGGCTTGTCTATCTTGTTGATGGCAAATACCATGGGCACACCTGCGGCCGATGCGTGATTGATTGCCTCGATGGTCTGGGGCATCACGTCGTCGTCGGCGGCCACGATGATGATGGCCAGGTCGGTCACCTTGGCACCACGGGCACGCATGGCCGTGAACGCCTCGTGACCCGGGGTATCGAGGAACGTGATGTGGCGTCCGTCGTTCAGCTTGACATTGTATGCGCCGATATGCTGCGTGATACCTCCGGCCTCGCCGGCAATCACGTTGGCCTTGCGGATATAGTCCAGCAACGACGTCTTACCGTGGTCCACGTGGCCCATGACGGTCACGATGGGCGGACGGCTCTGCAGTTCCTCCTCCTTGTCCTCAACATGCTCTATGGCCTCGGTCACGTCTGCGGATACGAATTCGGTCTCGAATCCGAACTCCTCGGCCACGATGTTGATGGTCTCGGCATCCAGGCGCTGGTTGATCGACACCATCACGCCGAGGTTCATACATGTGGCTATGACTTTGTTGACGGGGATGTCCATCAGGCTGGCCAGGTCGTTGGCGGTAACGAACTCCGTGATCTTAAGCACCTTGCTTTCGGCTGCCTCGCGCTCGGCGTTGGCCAGCTCGCGGTTGTGCATCTCCTCGCGACGCTCCTTGCGGAACTTCACGCTCTTGTTTGTCTTCTTGGTGGTGAGGCGCGCCAGGGTCTCCTTTACCTGCTTCTGAACGTCCTCGTTGCTGACCTCCTGCTTGGGGGCAGCGTACGGATTGCCGCCGTTGCCGCCGCGACGTCTGCGTCCGCCACGCTCCTGACCGGCCACACGCGGCTGGTCGCCGCGACCCTGGCCCTGGTCCTTGCGCTTGTCGGAGCCGAATCCCGGCTGCGACGCGGCCTTCTCCACATTGACCTTCTCCTGGCCGATGCGCTTGCGCTTACGCTCGGCGCGGCTCTTTTTCTTGGGACGTGTGGCCGAGTTGATGGCCGACAGGTCTATCTTGCCCACCACCTTCAGGCCGGGTGCCGCAGATGTGGAACCGGGCGCACGGAAAGGTTCTGTGCTCTCCGGAGCCTTGGCTTCGGGAGCCGGCTGTTCTTTGGCAGGAGCCTCGGCAGTGGCCGGCTTGGCCACGGGCGCTTCCTCTTTCCTGACGGGAGCGGGCTGAGGTTCGGGCTTGGGAGCCTCGGGTTTCTTTTCTTCTTTTTTCACTTCAGGCTTGGGGTCGGCAACAGGCTTGGCCTGCTCCACGGGACGCTCCGGCTCGGCCTTAGGCTGCGGCTTCGGGGCTTCCTGCACTTCAGGCTTGGGCGCCGGGGCAGTCTCCGCAGGCTTCGGGGTCTGAGGCTTGGGAGCCTCGGGAGCCTTGGGCGTCTCTACGGGCTTCTCCTCGGCCTTGGCTTCGGGTTTCGGCTCGGGGTTGCCAGCTGACACAGCAGCACGCGGTGACCCGAGGTTGTCAAGGTCGATCTTTCTTTTTATCTTCAATCCGGCATGAGGCTCGCCCGCAGGCGTCTCGACGCGCTGATTGCGCTTTTCCTCGCGCTTCTCCTCACGGTCCTTCTTCTCCTCACGACGGGTGGTAAGGTATTGCTCGGCCTCGGCCTTCGCATCCTTGTCTTTGCTGAACTCCTTGTACAGCAAGTTCACGGCATCGTCGTCGATGCGGGCGTTCAGGCCTCCCTCGACTTCGATGTTGTGCTTCTTGAGAAAATCAAGAGCCGTGCTTACCGCTACGTTCAGGTCTTTTGCTACTTTACTTATTTTCGTGCGCATTCTGCTGTGTTTGATTCTACTTAAATGCGGCTGGCGTGCCGCGATGCTCTCCGTTCCGTCCGCGACGGCAAGGTCCGGAACCCGGTCAGTCCTCGAATTCGGCGCGGAGCACGTTCATGACATGCTCCAGTGTGCTGTCCTCCAGATCGGCGCGGTCCAGTTGCTCGCGCGGGGCGTTCAGCACGGCCTTGGCGGTGCCGAGACCTAAGTTCTTCAGCGCCTCGATCACCCAGTCGTCGATCTCGTCGCGGAATTCGTCCAGATAGATATCCTCCTCGCCGTCCTCGATGTCGCGGTACACGTCGATGACGTAACCTGTCAGCATCGTGGCCAGGCGGATGTTGAGGCCTCCCTTGCCGATGGCCAGGCTCACCTCCTCGGGACGCAGGAACACTTCGGCCTTCTTCTCCTCCTCGTCCAGACGGATGCTGGAGATCTTGGCGGGGCTCAGGGCGCGCTGTATGTACAGCTGCGGGTTGGCCGTATAGCTGATCACGTCGATGTTCTCATTGCGCAGCTCGCGCACGATGCCGTGGATGCGGCTTCCCTTGATGCCCACGCAGGCGCCTACGGGGTCGATGCGGTCGTCATAGCTCTCCACGGCTATCTTGGCGCGCTCGCCCGGCTTGCGGGCCACGCCCTTGATGGTGATCAGCCCGTCGTGCACCTCGGGCACCTCCTGCTCGAACAGGCGGCGCAGGAAACGCTCGTCGGTGCGGCTCACTATCACCTTGGGGTTGTTGTTGGCATTGTCCACGCGCTTCACCACCGAGCGCACCATGTCGCCCTTGTGGAAGAAGTCGCCGGGAATCTGTTCCTCCTTGGGCATGATCAGCTCGTTGTTCTCCTCGTCCAGCAGCAGCATCTCGCGCTTCCAGATCTGGTGAACCTCGCCGGTGATCAGCTCGCCTTCCAGGTCCTTGAACTTGTTGTAGATGGCCTCTTTCTGAAGGTCAAGTATCTTGGACTGAAGGGTCTGGCGCAGATTCAGGATGGCGCGGCGGCCGAATTTCTCGAAGAATATCTGCTTGGTGACCTCCTCGCCCAGCTCGGCCTCGGGGTCGATCTCGCGCGCTTCGGTCAGGCCGATCTGCATATCCTTGTTCTCCACTGCGTCGTCGGCCACCACCTCGAGATTCTGATAGATCTCGCAGTCGCCTTTGTCAGGGTTCATGATCACGTCGAAGTTCTCGTCCGAGCCGAACATCTTGGCCAGCACGTTGCGGAACGATTCCTCCAATACCGATATCATAGTGGTTTTGTCGATGTTCTTGAGCTCCTTGAACTCCGCGAACCGGTCGACCATGTTCACTGTCTCTGCTTTCTTTGCCATAAGGCCTGGTTATATTTTGTTTGCGGTGTCGTCCGGGCCGTCTGTCGCCGGCCTGTAGCCACCGATGGGTTTAAAATTTCAAATCTACTCTTACCATCTTCACGTCTCCGTACGCGAAGCGCTCCTTACGCGCCACAAGCACTGCGCGCTTGGCCCCTTCGGGCTTCTCCCTGACGCTGTATTCCACCGCGAATCCGGCGTCGTCGGCCTCGCGGAGCACGCCGTGCAGCTTGCGCCCGTCCTGCGTCAGGACCTCCACGTCCTGACCCAGGTTCTTCAGATACTGGCGCTGAACCTTGAACGGACTCGTCAACCCGGCCGAGCCTACTTCCAGCTCGTAGTCCTCGCCGCCCTCCTCGCGCGGAAACTCGGCGTCCACGCCCTGAGCCAGCTCGGTGCAGAAGTCTATGTCCACTCCCCGGTCCGAGTCTATCTCCACCACAAATCTGTCACCCGGCTCCTCGCGCACGTCTATCAGGTAATAGTCCGTATCCGCAAGCCGGCCGGTTATATATCGCGTCAGTTCTTCTATCTGCATATCGAAGTCGTTTATACTAATTTACGTAACAGGAATAAACTTCGGAACCATCTGTTTTAATCCGGTTGTCACATAAAAAACGAAGGAGACTGACGTCCCCTCCGGAATTCTTTTGCAAAGATAATACATTTCCCACCAAAATCACCCACTTACGGGCCTCTCACACCTCGTTTTCGGGATTTTTGATGCAGTTTTAACTATATTTAACTTATTTTATAAATTATTAGCCCTATATGTCGCCTATTATTATTTGATTCCCTCTGCTATCCAGGCATCGATTATTGCACGCGACAGGGATCCGGGCAGCGGGAGTTCGGGGAGTGAATCGCGCCGATACCAGCCGCCGGAAGTCAATTCGCCGTCGGCAAACCGCACCTCCCCGCCGGCATACCGGGCGCGGAAGCCTGTCATCAGCTGCGACGGAAACGGCCACGACTGCGATCCGACATATCGGATGTCGCCGATTTCCAGCGTCGTTTCCTCCTTCACCTCGCGTTCCACGCATTGCTCCAAGGTTTCGCCCGGTTCCACAAACCCGGCCACCAAGGCATACATGGGCCGTTTGAAGTTGGCCGCATGGACCAGAAGCGCCTCCTCGTCCGGACCCTCTCCGCGCGTCACCAACACCACGATGGCCGGCGACAGACCGGGGAATATCTCCTGCCCGCACCCCTGACAACGCACACCGATGCGCTGGAACCGCTCGGTCGGCGCGCCACAGAATCCGCAGTAACGGTTGCGCTTCAGGAAGTATTCCCGCTCCTGTTCGCCGCTTGCCTCGCGCCATGCCTCGGCGTCATATTTCCCGACTTCCTCTCTCCTTACCATCCTTACGCCTAATCACTTATCACTCGTCACTCGTCACTCGTCACTAAACAAGTTCTCCGTCCAGGTCCTTGATGAATCCCTGCATGGCAGGATTCTCCTCCATTACTTTCTTCAGGAACTCGGTGGGCCGCAGGAATTCAGGACCGCTGTTCGAGGTGTCGATCTCGGCATGTATGGCCAGAAAATCGTTGCGCAGCTCATCCCTGAGAAACTCCGTGAGGCGTCCCATGCCCGATTCAAACGACTGCAGCTGGGCGGGATGCTGCACCAGCACGCGGTACATCAGCGACTCCTTCTCGTCGGGAGCCGGCCTGGCGCTGCGCATGGCCTCGCACAGCATGAACTGGTCGGGGTGTTCCGCGATATACTTGTTCCACGCCGCCATGAACCCTTCGGGGTTCACAAGCTCATGCCTGCGTTCCTTTTTATACTCGGTCTGCGGCATGGCGTTGAGCGAGATAGTGCCTCGCGCCGCGCGCTTCGCGCCCGCTCCGGGGGTTGCCATCGCACCATACGGTTGCCGGGCCTGAGGCGTTGCTTGCGGCTGAGGCTGCTGCACGGGTTGCTGCGGAGGTGCCACTGCCTGGGGCTGTTCCGGTTTATGTTCGGGGGCTACTGCACGGGCCTGTTGCGCCACCGGATCGCGCAAAGGCTGCTTCCGTGCAGGTCGGTCAAAAGGGGCCGGCGCGGGATTAAGAAGCTGACACAGACGTATCAGCGTCAGTTCGATCAAAAACTGCTTGTTCGACGCGGTACGATACTGCATGTCGCACTCGTTCAGAAGCTCCATGGCCGAATAATACCACGGCAACGGAAGTTGCGAAGCCTGTTCCGACATACGCGCCGAAATGTCGTCGGGCGTTTCCAACAGCTCCTTGGTGCGCGGGTCGGCCGCCACCATCAGGTCGCGGACATGCTGCGCCACGCTGTTGATGAAGAACAGCGAGTCGAATCCCCGGTCGCGCACCTCGCCGTACAGCAGCAGTGCTCCGGCCACGTCGCCGCGACGGAAGTCGTCTACAAGTTTGAAGAAGTAGTCGTAATCCAGCACGTTCAGATTCTCCAGCACCGATTCGTATGTGATGTTGCCGCCCGAACTGGAGGCGATCTGGTCGAAGATGGAAAGCGCGTCGCGCATGGCGCCGTCGGCCTTGCGCGCTATCACGCCGAGAGCACGCGGATCGGCAGTGATGCCCTCCTGTTCGGCCACATACTTCAGATGGTCGGCGATGTCATTGACCGTGATGCGCTTGAAGTCGTATATCTGGCAACGGCTCAGAATGGTGGGTATCACCTTGTGCTTCTCGGTCGTGGCCAGGATGAACACGGCATACGACGGCGGTTCCTCCAGCGTCTTGAGAAAGGCATTGAAAGCCTGCGACGACAGCATGTGCACCTCGTCGATGATGAATATGCGGTACTTGCCAATCTGCGGCGGTATGGCCACCTGCTCCGAGATCTCGCGGATATTGTCAACGCTGTTGTTGGACGCCGCGTCCAACTCCATCAGATTGTAGGAATTGCCGCGTTCTATTGCCTTGCACGACTCGCATTCGCCGCAAGCCTCGCCCTCGGGCGTGGGGTTCATGCAGTTCACCGTACGCGCGAAGATGCGCGCGCAGCTGGTCTTGCCCACGCCGCGCGGCCCGCAGAACAGGTATGCCTGCGCCAGCCGCCCCGTCTTTATCGAATTGCGCAACGTATCCGTCAGCTCCTTCTGTCCCACTACGCTGCGGAACGTGGCCGGACGGTACTTACGCGCGCTTACTATATATTTGTCACTCATAATTGTCTGCAAAATTGTCTGCAAAATTGTCTGCAAAATTGTCTGCAAAATCGTCTGCAAATATATAAAAATTCCCTTTCTGAAACAATATTAAAAATACTGCGTTATGCAATTGAGGGTATCACCTGTTAATATTCATGCACATGAAAAGTATGTTATACACCCGCACCGGCGACACCGGCGAGACATCGCTGGTGGGCGGAGAACGCGTAGCCAAGGATTCACTGCGGTTGGAATCGTACGGCACCATCGACGAACTGTCGTCGCAGTTGGGCGTCGTCGCGGCCGCACAAGGCGTAGGCGACGAAGTCAAAGGCCAGCTGCAGCAGATACAGAACGAACTGTTCAACATAGGCGGCTATCTTGCCACGGCACCCGGCGACGCGCAACCGCCCTGCCCGAGTCTGGAAGACGGCGCAATGATTCAGGACCTGGAGGGCTGGATCGACGCTCTGGACGAACAGACACCCAAGATACGCGCGTTCGTCCTTCCCGGCGGCCACCCCGCCGCCGCGCTGGCCCATGTGGCGCGCACCGTATGTCGCCGCGCCGAGAGAAACATCCTGGCGCTCAGCCGCAAGGAATATGTCGACCCCGCCGTGATACGATTCGTGAACCGCCTTTCCGACTATCTGTTCGCCGCCGCCCGCTACATAAACTTCACCAACGGCGTGGCCGAAATCGTCTGGCAACAGAAACCGAAACAATAAATTACCATTCCGTTTCGTTGACGGGAAAAAAGATAAATACTAATACGCAAGCCAGGGTCTTAAGCGCTCCTTATGGTTTTACGGGATTAGGGTTAGAATTGAAACTTTTAAAAACTTATAGATATGTACTGGACACTTGAACTGGCGTCGAAGCTTGAGGATGCACCCTGGCCCGCGACGAAAGAAGAACTGATAGACTATGCACTGCGCAGCGGCGCCCCGATGGAGGTGATCGAGAACCTGCAGGAGATCGAGGACGAAGGCGAGACCTACGAATCCATCGAAGAAATCTGGCCCGACTACCCCAGCAAAGACGACTTCTTCTTCAACGAAGACGAGTATTGAGCAATAAATTTCACATAAATATCTGACAATCAATGGCTAAGAAGATGAATAATTTTCTTGGCCATTGCTTTTTATCGCCTCAGATAGTCCGGTTTTCTTGGCTAAATTACGTTTTCTTGGAGGCTGTGTCAAAATAGGCATA
>DESI01000018.1:0-14346 GCA_002361235.1 Porphyromonadaceae bacterium UBA3318
TAATAAGGTGGATGTAATCATCTATGCAGTGGAAAAGTCGCTGGACTCCTACAAGTTCAATCTTCTTCATTGTAAGGCCACCTTCATCGACCAGCTCAAAAGCGGAGCATTGGGGGCGCGTACCATAGACGAGGGAGGCATGGACGAGAAATCGGGCATGAATTTCTCGGAATATATGGCTATACTCTCCGGCAACACCGACCTTCTGGAAAAGGCCAAACTTGAAAAGCGGATAGCCGCTCTGGAGAGTGAACGCAAGTCATTCAATAAAGGACGAGGGGATGCCGAGTTCCGGTTGCAGACCATCAGCCACGACATCGCCAACAATGAGGCGGCGATAGCGAGGATGAAAGAGGATGCAGCCAAATATGAGAAGGTTGTCAAGCGCGACAAGGAGGGCAATCCGGGAAATGCCCTGCGTATTGACGGTTGCCAATCGAGTGATGAAAAGGTTGTCGGCAAGTACCTCCAGACGTTGGCGCAGAAGACCGACACCCACGGCCAGTATGAGCGTATCGGCGAGGTCTATGGTTTCCCGATTTGCATAATCTCTGAACGCACGGTTGTTGACGGCACGGAGAAAGTTCAAAACCGCTTTGTTGTCGAAGGCAACTACAAGTACAAGTTCAACAACGGCTATATCGCCATGAGCGATACCCACGCAGCCTGCATGAACTTCGTCAACGCCTTGGAGAAAATCCCCGGCATCATCGCCCAATACGAGGACCGTACTGCCAAGATGAAAGCTGATGTCCCCATCCTCGAAGGCATAATGGCGAAGAAGTGGGGCAAGGAGGACGAGCTGAAGCAGCTCAAATCAGACCTCGCCGCCCTTGACCGCAAAATCCAAGCCGAAATCGCCCCCAAGCCCGAAGAAGCCGACGGTGTAGAAAACAAACAGACCGAAGGCGAAACCATTGATGCACCAACCACTGATACAAAGAAATCAATGGTAGCCGAGCCATTTGATATTTACCGTCCACTGCAGCCGTCTACACGACCCATCCGCACTTTCGGTTTATACTAAGATGATGGGGCGGCATCATTATTACAGATTTGCCGCCCCTTCCCTATAATCCTATGTATAATAATTTACAAATGCTTTTTTCAGATAAAGGAATAATATGAGCAATGACTTAAAAATTTAATGTGCGGTTAATATCCATGAAACATCTTTTGGGTAATTTGGGATTAAATATAACCGCACACATGGACCAATTGAGAAAAATTCAGTTCATACACAACAAATAGGAGTGGCTATGCGTTATACTAAGCAAATGAAACTGCTTACACTCATATTGAGTTTGTATATCTTTATGTTAGGTATATGCCCCTGCTTATGCACAACAGAGCAGGGAACAACTGATATGGACAAGCACGAATTGGTTGAGCAGACCCAAGACGATGAGAATGATGGAGAATCGGATCCATGTTCGCCTTTTTGTTCCAATGTGCAGTGTTTGCATATTTCTTTTATTCCCTTTGCACAGACGCAAGATGTGCCTAAACCCAATATATACAAAAAGGGCACTACATTTGCCGTTTTGAAACGGCAGCCGAGATTGGGCTTTGTCTGCCCTGTCTGGCATCCACCAATAGCTTAATCGGACTACGGTTTTCGTTTCATTTCTTTTGAGATGAAACACATTTGGCGTACCATTGCGTCAATAAGTATTGTAGTACCTATTAAGCATTGATTTATGTTCCAAAAACTTATAGAATTTTCAATAAAACACAAAGCTGTTGTTTTGGTGATGACAGTGGCTTTGTTGGCATGGGGTATATGGTCGTTGGTAAGATTGCCTTTTGACTCAACCCCCGACATCACCAACAATCAGGTGCAGATAGTGACACAGGCGCCCTCGCTTGGAGCTCAGGAGGTCGAGCAATATATCACATCACCTCTGGAGATGTCTCTTGCCAACATACCTCGTGTGACCGAAAGAAGAAGTATCAGCAGAAGTGGCTTGTCTGTGATAACTTTGGTATTTGAGGATAACGCAGACATATATTGGGCGCGTGAACAGGTTGCCCAGAATCTTAAGGAAGCCGAAGAACAGATTCCGTCCGGATATGGCACTGTAGGGATGGGTCCGATTTCCACGGGTCTCGGCGAAATTTTCCATTACACAATCCGTGCAAAACAAGGCTATGAGGACAAATACAGTCTTTCTGACCTTCGTACTATACAGGACTGGATTGTTCGCAAGCAACTGAGCGGCACAAAGGGTGTGGCTGAGGTCAGCGGTTGGGGAGGCTTTGTGAAACAATATGAGATAGCGGTTGATGCTGACCGCCTCGCCGCTGCAGGCTTGACAATTCCAGAGGTATATGATGCCATTGAAAGCGCCAATGAAAACACCGGCGGCAGCTATATCGAGAAAAACAGCCGCCAATATTTCATCCGGGGAATCGGTGAGGCGAAAACCATATCAGACCTCCAGAAAACCCCGGTGAAAACGGTAGGCGGCAAACCTATACTTTTGCGCGATGTAGCCGATGTGCGCGAAGGAAGCGCCACACGTTTCGGTGCAGTCACACGCAATGGCGAAGGCGAGGTTGTGGCAGGCATAACGCTTATGCTGAAAGGGGAAAACTTTCAGGATGTCATAGCCAATGTAAAGGAGCGTGTTGAACAGATACAGCGTAGTCTGCCAGAAGGAGTAGTGATCGAGCCGTTTATCGACCGCACGCAGCTTGTTGATCGTGTGAGCAACACTATCTGGAAAAACCTTATAGAAGGTGCCCTGATAGTCATATTCATATTGGTGGTGTTCCTCGGTAGTCTGCGGGGAGGTCTTGTTGTGGCTTCCGTAATCCCGCTGAGTATGCTTTTTGCTTTCGGAATGATGCGTCTGTTCGGTGTCAGCGGTAATCTGATGAGCTTGGGGGCAATCGATTTCGGATTGATTGTTGACGGAGCGGTAATCATAGTGGAAGCGATTGCACACCACATCCGCCAGACAGCGGGACAATACGGAGGCAGACCGCTTACGCAGCCACAGATGGACAAAGAGGTGCTGTACTCATCATCACGAATACGAAAAAGTGCGGCGTTCGGAGAGATTATCATAATGATGGTATATGTGCCGTTGTTCACCCTCTCCGGAATTGAGGGAAAGATGTTCCGCCCTATGGCCCTGACTGTGTTTTTCGCCATATTGGGGGCTTTCATACTGTCGTTGACTTATGTCCCCGTGGCTTCCGCATTATTCCTTTCAAAAAAATCAGTCCATAAACGCAATATTTCCGACTGGATATTGGAAAAACTCGAAAAGTTCTACCGTCCAATATTAGATTGGTGTCTGAACTGGAGCAAATCTTTGATTGCAGGAATGGTCATTGCGCTGGCACTTTCAATCCTTCTTTTCACAAGGCTCGGAGGTGAGTTCATACCCAATCTTGAAGAAGGTGATTTTGCTGTGGAATTGAGCATGGAACAAGGCACCTCCCTCAATCAGATGGTCAAGACATGCTCATTGGCAGAGAAGCTGCTGAAAGAGAATTTCCCGGAGGTAAAACAGGCGGTAAGCCGAATCGGCAGTGCAGAGATTCCTACAGACCCCATGCCGGTGGAACGCGCTGACATGATGGTTGCCTTAAAGCCGAAAAAGGAATGGACTTCGGCCAAAACCACTGCTGAACTGATGGATAAAATGGAGGAAACCCTCAAACTTATACCTGGCCTGAACGTAGAGATGTCGCAGCCTATACAGATGCGCACCAACGAACTGATCACAGGTATAAAACAAGATGTCGCGATAAAGATCTACGGTAATGACATCGACAGGCTTTCTGCTATCGCGACAAATGCCGCCAAATTGATTCGCGGAGTGGAGGGCGTGACCGAGCCGCAGGTGGAACGTGTCAACGGACTGCCTCAGATTCAGGTTATCTATGACCGCGACCGACTTGCAAGATATGGTATCTCAGTAAAAGACGCCAACCGCGTGCTCCGCACGGCATTTGCCGGAGAAAGCGCAGGATATATATTTGAGAATGACCGACGTTTCGATATTGTGGTGCGGATGCCTGATGAATTGCGAAACGATGCTTTGGCTATCGGCCAGTTAAAGCTGCCGTTGCCGGATGGAGGAACCGTGAACATAAATCAGGTTGCCGACATAAAGACCGTGACAGCACCGGCACAGATAACGCATGAAAATGGAGAGCGGCGTATATACGTCGGCTTCAATGTGAGAGGTCGCGATGTGGAGTCAACTATTGAAGAAATCGAAGAAATACTCCGTGACAATCTTCAACTACCCTCGGGCTATTATTACACTTACGGCGGTCAGTTTGAGAATCTCAATGCAGCAAAAAGCCGTCTCGGAGTAGCTGTGCCTATAGCGCTGGTAATCATCCTGATATTGCTTTATGCCACTCTTCATAGTACAAGAGAGACGCTTATGGTTTTCACAGCCATTCCTTTCTCAGCCATCGGTGGCATTGTCGCTCTTTGGCTCAGAGGCTTGCCGTTCAGTATTTCGGCAGGAGTAGGCTTCATAGCCCTGTTTGGAGTGGCGGTTCTCAATGGGCTGGTGTTGATAGGCCAGTTCAACCTGTTTGAAAAGGAAGGTGTTAAAAATATAAGGGACCGGATAGTAAATGGCTGCGCATTGAGATTGCGGCCTGTGATAATGACGGCTCTTGTGGCATCTCTCGGTTTTCTTCCGATGGCGCTTTCTCACGGCGACGGAGCTGAGGTGCAACGGCCTTTGGCAACAGTTGTAATAGGTGGATTGGTATCAGCCACGATACTTACTTTGCTGGTGCTTCCGGCCATATACAATGTATTCACTAAAAGAAATAAGGAGTAATGAAGAATATCATATTAACAATAGTCATAATCGTGGCTTCCGCCGCGACGGGGCTCGCCCAACAGATAACAACCTTGGAGGAATGCCTGTCAATGGCTCTTTCAAACAATCCGACAATGCAGTCGGGCCTATATTCAATAGCCCGTGCCAAAGATCTTCAAGGAACGGCGTGGGACTTGCCTTCGACAGAGATTTCACTTTCTCAAACCCCTGTGGATGGAGGCGGGCCGGACAATGCTGTCACCTTCAAACAGTCTTTTGAGTTCCCCACAATTTATAAAGCGAGGCATTCCAAACTCAAGGCGATGTCGCATCTTGAAGAGGTGAAATACGAAATGAGCCGTCTTGAACTGGAAAAAGAAGTTACGATGGCTTATTATACAATGCTTGCCGCATTGGAGACGCGGAAGGCTTTGCAGGCACAGGATTCTGTCTATTCTCACTTCCTGTTCCTCGCGAATGCCCGATTGAAAGCGGGTGAGGCCGGAAGATTGGAACAAATAAACGCAAAACGCCTGCTTGACGCATGTCGGCTGATGAGCAGAGATGCCGATATTGCTGTCACTAACGCTGAAATCAGATTGCAAAACCTATTGAACACCGATAGGGAGATAGTACCAAAAGAGGATAAACTCCCTGCAATCGAGGTGCCATTGGATAGGCTTGCAGGTAATTTCAATCCATATGAAAGTCCTACGCTCAGAGTCCTTTCGCAAGAGCGAGAGGTCGCGGAAAAAGAGGTCGGGATTGCTCGGCAGTCTTTTCTTCCCGAAATCTCACTTGGGGCGAGCACTCAAGCCCTGATAAAATCATTTAATCCTTATGACATCGAGCGCAGTCGCTTTTCCAAAGGCAATTTTATGGGTTTTGAAGTAGGAGTGAGTATCCCTCTGTTTTTCGGGGCAAAGAAATCAGCGCTTAAAGCGGCAAAGCGCGATGTAGAAATCAACCGTGTGCAGATGGAAGCTGAATTGCAGAGAGTGACGGCTGAATTCCGTACCGTGCAAAACGATTACCTCCGTTCTCAAAAAGCGCTTGACTATCATCTGTCCGTGGCAAATAAAGATGCGGCGGAGATTCAACGCATAGCGCAGGTCTCTTATGAAAAGGGCGATATAGACTATCTGGAATATATCCAGAATATTCAAGTGGCTATGGAGCAGCAGTTATCCTATATAGATGCTCTCGATGCATATAACAAGGCGGCCATAGCACTTCTCTTCATCCAACCCATATCCACCAGCAAACAAAAATGATACTCAAATGAAAAGAATTTATATATATATACTCTCCGCAGCCATTATGTCGCTGCTTGCTACGGCATGTTCATCCAAGTCTTCAGACACGACAACCAATAAAGACATGGATTCCATCGAAACTCATTCCGATGAAGTGGAAATTTCACAACGTCAGGTGGATGCCGTTGGCATAGAATTCGGAAAGGTCGAGATCCGCAACCTCAGTGAAATAATACATGTCAACGGGGAAACTGCCCTTAATCCTCAGGATATGGCAGAAGTCACAACGCTTATGGGCGGTATCGTTAAATCCATACTTGTCAGGGAGGGTAATCCGGTCAAGCGCGGACAAGTTATTGCATACATAGAGAATACGGATATAGTAGCTTTGCAAAGCGACTATATGCAGAGCGTGACAACACTTGAACAAGCGAAGAAAGAGGTTGACCGTCAACGTGAACTCCAAGCTGAAGGTGCTGGTATCGCTAAGAATCTCAGTGCAGCGGAATCAGCCTACAATATCGCTAAATCATCGGTTATGGGCAAAGCCGACCAGTTGAAGCAATTGGGCATAAACCCCAGTTCGCTCAGAAATGGAAAACTTTCCATGCAGATGCCCATCATGTCGCCGATAACCGGATATGTAAACAAGATTGACAAGCCAATCGGTGCATACGTTGACCCTCAGACTCCATTGATGACTATTGCCGACAATTCCAAGCTACATATCGACATAAATGTCTATGAGAAAGATATGCCTTTCCTAAAAGTCGGGCAGAAAGTCGATTTCGTTCTGACCAATAATCCTGAGCAGCATTTTACAGGAGAGTTGATCGAATATGACTCTTCATTCAACGGGACCGAAAAGACTGTGACCGCACATGCGAAAATAATCAATAAGGACAATGGTCTCAAACTAATCCCCGGAATGTATGTAACTGGGACTGTAAGCACTGGAGAGCATAAAGTTGAGGCAATTCCTTCAGAGGCGATAGTCAACAGCGAGGGCAAGCAATACATTTTCGTCCTTAAAGGAGAAAATGAGGAAAATGGAGAAAAACATTATACGCTTGAAAGAATGGAAGTGGGTACCGGAATTGAGGAATTGGGCTACACCCAAATTCTGCCGGTAGGTGAACTTCCACAAGATTCAAGAATTGTAATAAAAAACGCATTTTACCTCTCATCTATGCTTGGAGAGGCTGCTTCACACGATCACTGATACACTATGGCAAACAATCATTCTCACGATGCCGAAAAAAGCATCTCGACAGCATTCTGGCTCAATGCTGTCTTCGTAGTTATAGAAGCTGTGGGAGGTCTTTTGACCAACAGTATCGCAATCCTCAGTGACGCACTCCACGATTTCGGCGATACATTGTCGCTTGCACTCTCTTGGTTTCTACAAAAGAAATCAAAGAAAGCTGCTGATTCCAAATATACATACGGATACAAACGCTTCTCACTTCTTGGAACCGTTTTTCTGAGTGGCGTTCTTTTCATCAGTTCCGCTTGGGTCATTTATGCTGCCATCGGGCGAATTTGCTCGCCAAGTGAAGTCGATGCTAAAGGAATGGTATGGTTGGCAATAGTGGGAGTTGTAATCAATGGAGCTGCCGCATTACGTGTTAACAGGGGCCATTCTTTAAGCGAAAGAGCTGTTTTTCTTCATATAATGGAGGACGTACTTGGATGGGTCGCCGTCCTTGTAACAGCTATTGTAATGATTTTCTTTGATGTTCCCATACTTGATCCGATTCTCTCTATAGTTATAAGTGTATGGGTCCTTTTTAACGTAATCCGGAATATGAGGGATACTGGAATAGTATTCTTGCAAGCGACACCGAAAGATATTCCGGTTGACAAACTTAAGGAACAGATATTGGAATTGCCCGATGTGGAATCTGTGCATGACGTTCATATATGGAGTCTGGACGGTGATTCACATGTTATGAGCCTTCATGTAGTAAGCTTTACTTTCAAAACACAGAGTTTGAAACAACAAATTTATGATATTGCATCTCAATACCATATCTCCCATGTAACTGTTGACATAGAAAAACCGGGAACGAATTGTACGTATAAAACGACACATAAGTAATTCATATTGGAGGGTTGAGTACCTGCGGAATGCCGGTATTCACCCTCTTTCTTATGATGTTCATCGTCAATATTTACATCCATATTGTGTCACTTTGGATTGAATAGATGTGAAGCATAATATAGATTATGCTTCAGGCTGGTTATTATTCTGGAATTTTAACGGCCATACATATTTTACGGAAGACTAACTGATTGTCGTCCCGTCTTTGGCGTACCTATATTTACATCATATCATCAGAGATAGCAGTTAGGATGTTCCCATAGGCTTCAAAACTTATTTGTCTCAGTTGGCTATATGACAAACTGCTTTGATTGCCTCATCTATATAATTGAAGCAATTTTTATGCTTGGTGAATAATATTCCAACCCTTATAAATTTCAATATCTTTTTATCAAAATTAGCAATGAACAAGATTTTGATTGTAGATGCTTCCGCATCTGACAATAGGGTTATGTCTGGACTTCTCACGAAAGCTGGATATGATTCTGTTGTCGCGGAGAGCATCGAGGCCGGGAAAACGGAGGCGGCGGAGCTGCCACCCGGCGCGGTCATCGTCACGGCAATGCGATTGCCCGACGGTACCGCACGAGAGTTAATCAACTGGCTGAAGGCTGAGGATTACAAATTCCCGGTTTTAGCCATAGTGGAAAACCTTAACACGACTGACGCTATCGACGTTATGCGTGGAGGCGGTGCCGTTGACATAATCCAACGCCTTGCCATTGACAAGCAACTGGTGGAAACCGTAGGCAAATATGCTCGACCTGAACACATTGTGCTGACGCTCGACAATCAGCTGATACCTCGTATAAGCGAGGAATGGAAAGCGGTTGAGGAAAAGGTATCAGCCATTGCCGCTACAAACGCCAATGCCATCGTATTCGGCGAATGTGGCACAGGCAAGGAGCAGATTGCACGGCAAATCTATCAGCAAAGCTCCCGTGAGCAGAAACCGCTTACCATAGTGGAGGCCGGAAGCGCGCCTTTCATCGGCATACACGACCCGACATCTGACCGGAGCGAGGTGTATAACCGTATGAAGAGCTATTTCGCAAAATCGGCTGGAGGCACAATCATCTTCAAGAATGTGCATCTGCTTTCTTTCGAGAAACAATCGGTGCTCCTGCATATTCTTGAAACCGAACACCCCGATGTTCGTGTTATCTGCACCGCAGAGCCGGAACTGCTGAAAATGGTTGCCGACAAATCCTTCCGACCTAACCTGTTCTTTATCTTGCGCCAGCTTGATATAGCAGTGCCATCATTGAAAGAAGCCACCGAGGACATTCCGGCAATCGCAGACTTCTTTCTCAAACAGTATGCCGCAAAGACCGACAACGGGAGAAAGCATCTGGACGCATCGGCAGTCAAGGCACTCAAACTATTTCCGTGGCCCGGCAATGTGAGGGAACTGAAAGACATAGTTCTTTTCGCCGCCTTCCATGCCAAGATCGACACCATCAGCGAAGCCGACATCAAATTCAACCTCTCCGAGCCGTCGGCGGATGACAGCCTCGCACTGCGCAATCCTCTGAAGGAACGCGATATGATTATCGAGGCGTATCGTCGGGGCGGCAACTGGAAACAGGCGGCGCAACTACTCGGCGTAACCGAAAAAACGCTAATAAATCTCCGCAAGAAATACGGGATCGACAGCAACGGCGAGATTCAGCCTTGACTATCTCGTTAAAAATGCGTAACTTTGCAACGCAAAATAGCAAAGATACCGTCTGAAGAGTCAGACGGATACAACAATATAGGATAACATAACTTCCGCATAAGTTCCTTTGTAAATCTGGAAAATTGACAAATACCGAGCTTGGCGTGATGCTTATGCTATGCTTATCGCATAGCGTGTAATCACCCTGTTTTCGGTATAGGCAATCCAGAGCCTTCAAAGGAGAATAAGAGTTTGCACGCTATTTTTCTGCCCTTAATCTAATCACCCAAACACCTCAAATCCTTAACCATTCTACCATCACAGTTGTAAACCGGTAAACCTTACTACTTTAACACGCAGCTCCATACAAATTTTATTAGACACGAAATCAGTGAATTACAATTTTAACAGTGTTAAAGTAATCGCTGAGACACTCCATTCGGTTATAATTGCAACCGAGGCACAGACCTCGAAATGTATAACCCCAAATATGTAATCGAATGGAAGCAACGACTCCCCCGAACACATCCGGCTTCAGCAAGAAGCCCACCCGTAAGAAACGTAACCCCCTCCGCAGCCGCAACAACGGCCACCGCAAGGCATCCGCAAACCCTATGGACGGTATGCCCAAGGAGGCGACGGCATGGCTCTGTGGCTCGATGTTCCTCATGGCCGCAGCCAAACTTCTCGCCCCTTTCATCGGGAATACCCGGCAGTCATCATCAACCACAACGGGCTGACCGTATGAAACAGTCAGATGAAGCCAAAGCGGATTTCCAGACCGCAGCGCAGGCTTACATTTCTCTCATTGAGGAACGTGCCCGCAGCCCCGGCGATTACCCGACCGGAAACAAACCGAGACTTTTCTATCACGGCGAGCCTATTATCCTCCTGCAAGACATAATCACCGGGCTTGGTGTCAGCGAGAGGACAATCAGACGATACCGCGATGCAGGAAAGATAGAGGTTTACGAGAGCATCGAGGGCAACATCAAATTTGTTCTCCAACGCGACCTCGACCGTTTCCTTGAAAACGCCTTCATCAGTTCGTCCCATCCAGACTACAGGACTTTGAAGCGCAGACCCAATTCCGGCGGCAATGCCGCCAAAACCACCACAAAATCCCCAACTAAATTCAATTATGGACCAGACCACGGATCAGCAGGAAGTGCTGATAGCCCGCAACAATGAGAACGGGCAGATGGGAGCTGTCAAAGGCCAGAATCCTGACGGCACTCCCCAGATGGCTGACGCAAAGTCAACGCCATTGAGCGAACTCGTAAAGTTCAACAAAGGGCAGAACCCCCTCGAAGCGTTCATGTCAAACTTCATACGGCAGGCAAAGAACCCCACCATGTTCAGCTTCTTCCGACTGCCCGCCGACCGTTATGAAGCCATAGCCCCGGCAATGGCCGACCTTATCCAGAAGGCGGAGCAAAATGCCGAGATGCTCAAACCCTATGCCGTAGAGGTGGACGCACCCAAACAACAGGTCGAGCAGGGGCAGGACAACAATGTAAAGGAAGAAGCTCCCAAGCAGACGAAGGAGCAACAGACATCCCCCTCCGTCAAGACAACTTCTATCGACCCTAACAGCATAGACTGGGCAAAGATAGAGCGGCAGTGGGGCATCAAGCGCGACGACCTTGAAAAATCAGGGGCACTCGACCAGATGGTGTATAACCGCAAGTCGCCGCAGCTCTTCACCGTAACGCCAAAATTCGGCGACGAGCAGTATTCGCTGGAAGCGAAGCTCTCGTTCAGACACAACCCCGACGGCTCATATTCACTCGTGCCCCACTTCATCCGCAACGAGCCGCAACTCGACCAAGACTTCAAGGGGTATTCCTTCACAAAGGAGGACAAGGCGGAACTCCGCAAGACCGGCAACCTCGGCAGGCCCGTTGAGCTTGCCGACCCCAAGACCGGGGAGAAGGTCAGGAGCCTCGTGAGCATCGACAGGCTCACTAACGAGATTGAGGCAATCCCTGTTGACAAGATCTACATCAAGCCGAAAGTCGCAAACATCGACCTCGACATGAAAGCCATCGGCATACTCAAAAACGGAGGCTTGATAAGGGAGCAGCATGTGGAACTCCCCAACGGCGCCAAATTCACCGCCGACCTGCAATACAGCGCCTCCAAACGCGACATTGTATTTGTCAACTCCGACCTCTACAAGCAGGGGCAGTCTCAGGACACCAACACACAGCAGCAGGTCAGAGACTCATGGCACAACCCCGACGGCTCGATCAAGAGGCTTGAACACTGGTGCAAGCTCCCTCTGAACGAACAGCAGCAGGCGGATTATCTCGCCGGGAAGAAAGTGCTTGTCGGCGAGGGCAAAGACCGCTTCGGAAACGACTGCACCATCTATTTCCAGTACGACCCGGAGAAGAAAGCGCCGCAGACCACACGGGTATATCCCGACCGTGACAAGGTTGTCGGCGTGGCGGAGGAAAGCCGCACACAGATGGCTGTCAACAACGACGGCAAGACCAACGAGGCCACAAAGAATGTGAACGAGCCGTTGCAGCGCGGGCAGACCGCACCGAAGGACGACAGCCAGCAGAAGAAGCAGGCAAAGCCAAAGGGCCCTAAAGTCTGACGCGCCGTCACCACCACTTGACAAATCCCGTCATTCACAGTCAGAAACGACAGCGATTCAACTGACAACAAAGTATCCCCAAGTCACGGGGATAGCATCCACTGTCCCCGTGACTTTCATAAAATCACCCTAAATCCCCAAATTAAATTATGATTCTAATCGTTTGCGAGAACACTCGCACAGCAAAGAACGTGGCCCTCGCTATGGGAGCCAACACCGAGACCGCCCCCGGCATATACACATCGGACACAATCTCCGTCGCAACAGTGCCGGAGAAGTTCATCCGCCAGACACCACTTGAAGATACAGCGGAAGACCGCTATCCCTATCTGCCTGAAAAATTCAGGATGTCCGTCACCATGAAGGAGCTGGAGCGCGACCTCAAGCCGCTGTTCCGAGAAGCCGCCGAGGTGGTGTTCGCATCCGACGGAGGCGCGGACGCCCAGGCACGCTTCTTCAACATCTGCCGACATTTCCGCGTGGGCTGCCCGACAAGCAGAATGTGGCTCACCCGCTTATGCTATGGGGCAATCCGTGGCGCGTTCCACTTCCGTGAGTCCGGCAGACACCTCTACCGCCTCGCTCAGACCGGACTTGTGTCAAAGGGTATGGATATGCTCTTTGAATACAATATCCGCCAAGCATTCATCCACATCGGGCTTCCATACTGCGACCTCACCCGTCAGGAGGCAATCGCCCTTGAACATATCGGCGACATAGCAAACGGGTTTTATGACCCGGAGGAATCGGGTTACTCAATCCAAGTCAACGTGAACAGACAGGAAGGTTTCGAGTCGCAGACAGTATGGGAGGACGAAGCCGAGGCCGGAAAAGTCCTGTCGGCAATCAGCGTCGGGAATGAAATCCCGGCGACGATGACCATCTCGGAAACCACGGCATACAATATCCGTTTCCATACACTTCTTACCCTTCAGATGGACGCATACAACAACCTCGGCTTCACCCCGGCGAAGACAGCGAAAGTGGCGCAGTCGCTCTATGAGAGAGGACTCATATCCTCGCCGCTCACATCATGCTCCCACCTCCCCGTGCAACTGCGCGGACATATCGAAACCGTGTTCGGGGTGACCGACGGCTACCAATGGGGCGAGAACGAAGCCACGCTCAACAGCCACGCCATCATCACGCTACGGAGGATAGAGGAAGATCTGACGGCAAGCGAGTTGCAGCTCTACTGGCTCATCTTCAACCGTATGAAAGCGGTGGTCGAGCAACAGCCCACACGCAAATATGCCGTCGTGGAGTTCACTGTGGGTGATACGGTTTTCTCCCGCCAGTGGGAGCTTACAGGCGAGGCATACGAAGTCACCGAGAACGGGGTGTTCGATGCGTCGGTGGTGGTGAGGGATGCCGCCGTGTACCCCTGCGATATGCCTCCGGCAATGACAACGGCATTTACCGATGTGCTGTGCAGCCTGACCTCAAAGGCCGAATATGCCGATGAAATCATGCACACCAACGTACCGTTCACAAAATCCACCAGCGACTACGGCAGCGTCATCAGCAAGCTCATCGACAAAGGGCTTGTGAGCGACGAGGACGGCGACATCTGCCTCACACCAGAAGGGCAGTATATCCACGATGAATTTGTCGGCAATGAGTTCGGTGCGACGCTGCTAACGTGGCAGTTCGAGGCCAACGACCTATACGAAGGCGAAAGCACGGGCCGCAGTGTGATGGACGGATTTTCCGGCTCACTTCTCCGCATGGTGGAGCTTATCGACCCAGAAACAACCGAATAAACCGCCTCCAACGCTATTTCTACCCAAAATAATCAGCCTTAGATAGCTGAAAATCGGATAGAAATCGTTAACTTTGCCACTGAATCGCAGTCATAATTTATTTGATTGTGGATTTAGTGGTGAGGCAGCGGGAGGGATACCCGCTGCCTTTTT
>DESI01000018.1:14559-17082 GCA_002361235.1 Porphyromonadaceae bacterium UBA3318
TAACTTTGCCACTGAATCGCAGTCATAATTTTATTTTGATTGTGGATTTAGTGGTGGCAGGCGGGAGGGATACCCGCCTGCTTTTTTCAACTACTTCATATTCACCCACTAAATTCATTGAATTATCGAAATAGTAGCGATTGACAAGGAGGTGCTTGACGCTATGTTTGAGCGCATGGCCTACCTTCACAAAATGATGTTCCACCTTTTTGAGAAGATTCGCAACAAAGATCGCGGCGACTGGCTCACGCTGGAGGAGACCTGTGCCATTCTCAATGTGTCAGAGAGAAAAGTGCGCAACCTTCAGTCCGGCGGCAGAATCGGTTTTGTCAGATACGGAAAGAAATGCAAGTACAAGGCCGAGGATGTCTATGGATTGGTGATGAAAGGGGGTGTCGGCAGTGAGTGAACGCATATATACCGCGAAAGACGAGGCGGTAAGACAGTTTTTCTCTCAATGCAGATTATCCATCGAGATGTCGGAGCAGCTTATAAAGGAGTATAGACCCATGCTCATGGGCAAGCGTTTTGTCACCGATGCCCAGCTTTCAGACAACCTGAACATATCCCGGCGGACGCTTCAGGACTACCGAGACAAGGGGAAAATCCCTTTCTACCGTCTGGACGGCAAGATACTTTACGATGAGTCCGATGTCGAGAGTTTCCTTTCGGAATTGTACCGGCCCAAATTCGAGGACTGACAACCAACGACAAAGGCGGCAGCAGAGTTGATAACCCTGTTGCCGCCTTTTTTGCGTTCCGGCATTGTCAGCCGAGTCTTACACCATTGAACTTTGTCCGCATGACCTCCATATCCTCCGATATGGTCTTGTCCATCATTTTCGCGTAGATGAGCGTCGTC
Organism: Porphyromonadaceae bacterium UBA3318; assembly: GCA_002361235.1. Taxonomy (GTDB): domain Bacteria; phylum Bacteroidota; class Bacteroidia; order Bacteroidales; family Muribaculaceae; genus Lepagella. The sequence goes on from DESI01000018.1 coordinate 15,422, forward strand.
TTGATGTCGGCGTGCCCGAGCATTTTGGAGATTGTCTCAAGGGGTACATGATTGTTTATCGACATTGTGGCGAATGTGTGGCGCGCGATGTGCGATGTCAGGTGCTTCTGGATTTTAGCAAGGTCAGCGAGTTCCTTAAGGTAGGCGTTTACCTTTTGGTTGGACATTACTGGAAGCACGACGCCTTTAGACAGCACGACCGGGTGATTCTCGTATTTCTGCATGATTGCTTTCGGCACGTCAAGCAGGGGGATGACACTCAGTTCATCGGTTTTCTCTCGGGTCTTGCGTATCCACATCATGCCGTCAGCGTCAGTGGATATGTCCGTGCGCCGGAGCGTCTGCACGTCGATGAAGGCAAGTCCCGTGAAGCAGCAGAACACAAACGTGTCGCGCACCGTCTCAATCCGTGGAAACGCCTTCAGGTCGAGGGCCATCATGCGTTGAAGCTCCGGCTCAGTGAGAAAAGTGCGCTCGGCCTTTGTGCGTCTGAAACGCTTGCCGGCAAAAGGATCCTCGCTTATCCATTTGTTGGCGATACCGTATTGCAGCACGTTCTTCAGGTAGCGGAGATAGCGCACGGTGGTGTTGTTGGCACATTCCTTGCTCATGCGGAGGAAATGCTCGAAGTCCTGAATGAAGCCCGGAGTGACCTCCTTTATAGGAATGTCCTTCTCGCCGCGCGTAAGGGTCATGAATTCCTCCAGATAGGTGACACAACGCTCCCAGCGGCTGAAAGTGGCATAGCCTATGTCGCCGCGCTCGTATTCCTCCCTGCGCTTGATGTTTGTCTCGCGGAACACGTCGCAAAGCATCTTCGGTTTCTCAACCATCCCGAAATAATGGTTTTTCATTATTTGCGGGTTGATGTACTTGCCCTCAATGAGAAGGCGGTTGTGAATCTCGCAGAAGCGGGAGCGCACCATCTCAAGGTATTTGTTAAGCTCGATGTCCCGGCGGGAGCGCCCGGTGCTTTTCTGTGCCCGCTGATCCCAGTTGGAGGGCAGAACTTTCCTGCCGATTGTGAACTCGGTCTTCTGACCTTCGGTTGTTATCCTCGCGTAGAGAGGATACTCGCCGTCTCCGGCGGCACGCGGCTTTCTCGGAAAGAAAGTCAGCGTGAAAAATGAATCCTTCATAATGGTTGTGGGTTTAATGGTTACTTAAATATAATCATTTATTCCCGGATTCACAAACCGTGAAAACCAATATGAGAGCATGAAAGGGGGATATTGCGTCAGTCAGCCAATCGTGAGTCAGTCTGCATCCTGCAACTCACGGCAGACCTCGGAAGATGGCATAGTAAAAGGCTAATATAAGCCTTGAAAGCCCTTTTATTCTTAAATGATGTTAAAAATATGGGGCGAGCTTCCGAAAGTGGGGCCGCGAGGTGGAGCCATGAACCCTGAGCTTTCTCAGATTTGTCGGCATAACGCCGCAAAGCACTGAAAGGCAGTCGACTCACTCACTGACTTGGGCAATCGTGAGTCATTTGCCTCACGATTGTGTGACTCACGATTTACTCACGCTCATGTGCCGAAATCTGCCGTATTCTGCCGGGTGGCCGAAAAAAGAAAACGCTAAAAATCAAGTGATTTTCAGCGTTTTGCGGTGGAAGTTCGGACTTCCTTGTGATCCGCCTGGGGTTGGCGAACCTTATG
>DESI01000018.1:17347-40807 GCA_002361235.1 Porphyromonadaceae bacterium UBA3318
GACCCCAACATTAAAAGTGTTGTGCTCTACCAGCTGAGCTAGCGAATCCCAAAATTTGTCGCTTTAGGGCTTTTATTCCCTCAAAAGCGTTGCAAAATTACAAGTATATTTTGAAACTACCAAATAATTCGCTAAAAATTTGTAATTTTGTGGTTGGAATTGAAACTATAGGCCGTCTCTGAACGATGGCTTGACATTAATATATGAATATACAGGAACTGTCGGAGCGGATAGTGCGCGAGGTGCGTGAGGGCCATCGCGAGATGCGCTATGCTCCTAATGCGTATATCAGTCGCGAAGAGGCTGCGGAACTGGCGGAGACTCCGGACATAGACGCGCTGTGCGACGGCGCGGACTACATCAGTACCAAACTGGTGGGGCGCAACGTGGATTCGTGCAGCATCGTGAACGCTCGCTCGGGTCTGTGCGGCGAGGACTGCAAGTGGTGTGCCCAGGCGGTGCGCCACCATACGGGCTGCAACACCTACGAGCATCTGGACGATGAATCTATCGTGGCTGCGGGCCGCGTGAACGCCCGCGAGGGTATACGCCGGTTCAGTCTGGTGACGTCGGGGCGCGCGTTGTCGGACGCCGATGTGGACCGCTTCTGTGAGACATACCGCAAGCTGACGGCTGAAACCGGGCTTTATCTTTGTGCGTCGATGGGGCTGTTGACCGAGGCGCAGCTGCAACGGCTGGCCGCGGCCGGTGTGAAACGCTATCACTGCAACATGGAGACCTCGCGCGAATTCTTCCCGACACTGTGCTCCACTCACACTCCCGACGACAAGATGGCTACGATACGCGCCGCCCGCAAGGCCGGTATGCAGGTGTGCAGCGGCGGCATCATAGGCATGGGCGAGAGTATGGCTCAGCGTCTGGACTTAGCTTTCGAACTTGCTGAACTCGGCGTGGATTCCGTGCCGATGAACATTCTGAACCCCATCCCCGGCACGCCGCTGGAAAATACTCCGTTGATAAGCGAGGAGGAGATAATCCGCACTGCGGCCACGTGGCGTTTCATCCTGCCTGACAAGTCGATACGCTTCGCCGGCGGCCGGATGCGCCTCAGCCACGGGTCGATGGTGCGCCTGCTGCACGGCGGCATCAACGGCGTGCTGATGGGCGACATGCTGACCACCGTAAGCAACGACATAGCATCCGACCGGATTCTGTTCAAGGAAGCGGACATGATATTCTGATAACATAAATCTCTCCATAATATAAAAAAACTCTCCACAATAACACAATACAAGACATGGACATATCGGTAGTGATCCCATTATACAACGAGGCCGAGTCTCTTCCGGAGCTAGCGTCGTGGATAGAGCGCGTGATGAGCGAGAATAATTTCAGCTACGAGATCCTGTTCATCAACGACGGTTCGCGCGACAACTCGGTGGAGGTGATACGCGGACTGCAGGCCTCCAATCCTTATATACATTGCGTGTCGTTCAGCCGCAACTACGGCAAGAGTCCGGCGCTGGACACCGGCTTCGCGCGGGCCAAGGGCGACGTGGTGATCACTATGGACGCCGACCTGCAGGACTCGCCCGACGAGATACCGGAACTGTACCGCATGATTACGGTGGAGGGCTACGACCTTGTGTCGGGCTGGAAGAAGAAGCGTTACGACCCGCTGTCGAAGACGATACCCACCAAACTGTTCAACGCCACGGCCCGCAAGGTATCGGGCATACATAACCTGCACGACTTCAACTGCGGCCTCAAGGCCTATAAACGCGACGTAGTGAAGCACATCGAGGTTTACGGCGACATGCACCGTTACATTCCCTATCTGGCCAAGAACGCCGGTTATGGCAAGATCGGCGAGAAGGTGGTGCATCACCAGGCCCGTAAATACGGCGTCAGCAAGTTCGGTCTGGACCGTTTCGTGAACGGCTACCTCGACCTCGCGTCCCTGTGGTTCCAGACCAAGTTCGGCATCAAGCCCATGCACTTCTTCGGGCTGCTCGGATCATTGATGTTCCTGATCGGCTTCGTCGCCGTGGTGACGGTGCTGATACTCAAGATAGTGGCCATGAATTCGGATACGTTCGTGTTCTACCTCACCAAGTCGGTGTATTTCTATCTGTCGCTGACGTTCATGGTGTTGGGCGTGCAGTTCTTCTGCACCGGCTTCATCGGCGAGCTGATAACGCGCAATTCGGTCGAACGGCGCAATTACCTAATAGCCGAGGAATTTTGAGACAGTTGAGATACATATTGGCGTTGCCGGGGCTGTTGGTGCTGTGTGCCTGCGGCTCGGAATGCTACGAGAACCAGAACTCGCTGCCGCTGGCCAAGTTCCGCTACGTGCAGGACTCGGTGCCGGTGGACTGCGGCATGGACTCGCTTAAAGTCTATGGGCTCGGAGTGCCCAACGACTCGGTGCTGTGGGACGGAGGACAGACCCAGCAGCTGTATCTGCCGTTCCGCGTGGATCAGGACACCACGATGTATGTGTTCGAGCATACGCGTGTCAGCGAGGCGCGCGACACTGCCACATTCATATACGAGCGCGCCCCGCAGTTCGTGTCGGCCGAGTGTGGCGTCAGTCTGGTGTACAGGATGAAGAGCATCACTACCACCGGACCCTTCATCGACTCAATTACCTGCCCCAACGGCGAGATAACCAACAAGAACGTCAGCAACCTCGTGATATATCTGCACCACGAGCCTGAGGAGGAAGGAGGGGAGGAACAATGAAACCATCAATAGTCCGCCTTCTTACCGGCATCGTCGTGCTTCTGACCGTGATATGCACGGCCATGCCGGCCTTGGCACAGACGGAACCGGTGCTAACCGATTCGATAGCTGCCGATACGATACAGAACGTTGCGGAAAGGGTAGATTCGATACCGGCCAAGCCCGTAAGCCGGCCGACGCGCAAGGTGACGCCCGTGGATGTGGACGACCAGAAGCGCGAGCCGGTGCTGCATTATTACGACAAGCACGGCGAGCTGCTGGACGAACCGGTATTGTTCCTGGCCACGCTCGACACCGTGACCAAGCCCAAGTCGAAGCCGATTTACCCAAAATTCAACGGCGTGTCGGTCGGAGTGAATTTCGCCGACGCCATTATGATGGCTTTAGGCCAGAAGTTCGGGTCGTACGATGTATGGGCCGACGTGTCGCTGTGGAACTGGCTGTTTCCGGTGATAGAGGCCGGCATCGGTTACGCCGATGATACTCCCGAGAACAAAAACTTTACATATAAGGTGTCGCCCAGCTTCTACTGCAAGCTCGGTGTTAACTATAACTTCCTGTACAAGAGCAATCCGGACTATCAGCTATACTTGGGACTGCGTGCGGCCATGTCGAATTTCGGCTGGTCGGCACGGAACGTGACCGTCAACTCCGATTACTGGCAGGAATCGCAGAAGTTTGACCTGACCGGTATGCGCTCCACCGCATTCTGGGGCGAGGTGCTGGCCGGCATCAAGGTGAAGATAGTCAGTGGATTCTCGTTGGGGTGGAACGTGCGCTGGCGCGTACCGTTCAGCATCGGCAAGGCGAAGCCCGGGGGGCTGCCCGACGGCATGGAGGCGTTGCGTATAAGCAAGCCGTGGTTCATACCCGGCTACGGCGGCCATTCGGCCATCACGTTCAACGTTTCGGCCATCTGGACATTCGGCGGCAAGAGCAAGGCTGACATCGACGCGCAGGCCGAGGCCGAAGCCAAGGCATCTGAGATGGAAGGACCCGCGACTAAGCCTGAAGATTCAAAGCAGGAACAGGAATAAAAACTTGTTATAACAAGAAAGAAGACGCACCCGGGAGTGTGTCTTTTTTGTTTTTTATAATGTGATGTCGGATTATTTGCGGAACGGTACCGACCATACCACACGGACCGGAACGGGCTTGCCGTCCATTCTGCCGGGTGTCCATTCAGGCATCTTGCTCAGTACGCGGATGGCTTCCTTGTTGAGGGCCGGGTTTACGCCGCGCAGCACGGAGATATGGCTGACGGAGCCGTCGGTATTCACCACGAACGAGCAGGTGACGCGGCCCTGAATACCCTTGCGGTAAGCATCGAGGGGGTAATTGCGCGTGGCGTTGATGAATGTCATCAGGTTACGGTCGCCTCCGGGGAACGATGGCTTGTCGGTGACGTAGTCATATTCATACACCTCCATATAGCTCTGAGCTCCCGAGGCGTTGGAACCGATGTTGACACGGCATGTCTGGGCCTTGGCAGGCAGGCCTGTTGTCAATAATAAGCTGATAAGTAATGAGGTATGAAGTAAAAGTCTTACCATAAATACTTCCTTAAATTAGGAAATGCGTTCGAAATAGCTGAATTGACCGGACTCGCGGAGAAGTCGCGACCAACTCTATGCAAAATTATAATGTTATAACGAATTAGCCAACAAACGGTGCATTAATTATAGTTAAAAATATTAAACACGTGGAGACGGGCTTTCGCAGAAGCTCAAGGCGGGAGACAAAAGGAGACGCGGCGGGGCTGCCCTTCTATTCCTCGTCGTAGATGAGCGAGGGAATGGTGTAGGAGAGGTTGAGCACCAGCGAGGAGCCGGATTTGTGAGGCATGGCGTATGCTACGTCGGCCTTGAAGCCCTTGACCTTAAAGCCGATGCCGAGCGAAAAACCGCTTAGGATGTTGCGGCCGAAAGTACTCATGTCGGAGGCCACGCGGTAATTATAGGCAAGCGCGGCGTAGAATTTATCGTTGGCCTGATACTGCAGGCCGAAGATGAGATGGCGGAAGAAGTTGGTGAAAAATCCGTTCTTCATTTTGAGGGTGTCTGCGCCATCAGAGTAGCTGTAATAGGGTATGCGCCAGCGCACCAGATTATTGGCGGTGATGCTGATCTGCAATGGCAGACGGCCGAGCGACTGCATATAGCCAAGCTGTATGTCGAAGGGGAGTCGGGCGTAACGGTCGGTGAATCGCTTGACCTGTCCGCCCATATTGCGCAGCAGAATGGAGAAGCTGAGGTCGTGGTCCGGGTCGTAGTAGTTGACGCCTAAATCCGCGGCGATGGCGAATGCCTTGTAGTTCTCGTACGACGAATACGCCATCTTGAGGTTGGCACCGCCGCGCCAGCGGCCGGAGATGTCGCGCGAATATGTGCCTTCGATTATCAGGTCTGATGGAGTGAAGGCTCCGGTAGGGGTCCCGAACTCGTCGTAGCCGTCGAATTTGCCGTAGTTAAGGTAGCGGATTCCCACTGCGAACGCGCTGTGCTCGTCCACGCCCATGCCGTAGCGCAGTCCGGCAAAATTGCCCGACGCCATATAGAGCATATAGTTGAATTCCACCTGCTTCTCCAGCTCCGGGCCTATCAGGGCCGGGTTCTGGTCGGACAGCGACACATCCTCGTCGATGATGGTGATGTTGTTGCCTCCGAGTGCGTAGACATGCGCCGAGGTGGGGATGTCCAGGAAGTTATAGGCTGTATTGGAGTTCTCGGCATGCGCCGATGTGGCCACGACTGCCGCCGTTGCCGCTATGATGCCCGGTATGTGCCTTGAAATCCGTTTCACATTATCATTAACGCGCCAAACGGAGTTGTATTGTTACAGCCGGCTTAGTTCAGTGCCGTGGAGAGGATATGCTCCAGCTCCGTAACGCTGATCTTGACCTTGATGCTGCCGGAATGTGCCACGGATATGCCCCCGGTTTCCTCGCTGACGATTACGCACACGGCGTCGGTGACCTGGCTCATGCCTAAGGCGGCGCGGTGGCGCAGGCCTAAGTTCTTGGGAATGTTCATGTCGTGGCTGACGGGGAGGATGCAGCCCACGGCCGCGATGCGGTTGCCGGCTATGATCATGGCCCCGTCGTGCAGAGGGGAGTTCTTGAAGAATATGTTCTCTATCAGCCGGGCATTGATGTCGGCGTCGATTTCGTCGCCCGTTTTCTCGTAATCGCCGAGGGGGACCTTGCGCTGGAACACGATCAGTGCTCCGGTCTTGGACTTGGCCATCGACATGCAGGCGTACACCACGGCCATGACCTCGGCGTGCCTGTTGTCGTCGTTTTTCTCATGCCGGAACATGCGGGTGAAATGCTTGAACTTGCCCGGCCCTCCGATGTCTATCAGGAAACGTTTTATCTGGTCCTGGAACAGGATGACCAGCACGATAAGGCCTATGCTCATGAATTTGTCGACGATGGTGCCGGTGAGCCTCATGCCGAAAATCTCGTAGCACACCACCCACAGCACGATGAAGGCGAGCACACCGTAGAACAGCGACAGTGTGCCGCTGTTTTTCATGAGGCGATACAGATAGAACAGCAGCAGCGCGACTATCAGGATATCGACAATGTCTTTGATACCGAAATCAATCATGGGCGTTTGTGGTGTATCGCAGGTTTGGGAAAATGTTGTCGCTGTTGTCGCGCAGCAGGTCGAACAGGCGGCAGGTCTGGACGGCAGGCTTTACGTCGTGAACGCGGATGATGTCGGCACCGAGCATCAGCGCGAAGGCATCGGCCGCCACTGTGGCGTCGCCGGCCTCGGCGGGAGTGATGTCCAATGGCTTCCACAGCATGGTCTTGCGCGATATGCCGGCCAATACCGGACAGTTCAGCGAATGGAACAGGTCGAGGGCCGCAAGCAGGCGGTAGTTCTGGTCGGTAGTCTTGGCGAAGCCGAATCCGGGGTCGACTATGACGTCGGCTATACCGGCCTGGCGGCAGTCGGCCACTTTGAAGGCGAGGTCGCTCAGAACATCGGCGGCCACGTCGTCATACTGCGTAAGTTGCTGCATTGTGGCCGGCGTGCCGCGCGTATGCATCAGCACGTAAGGCACCTGCAGTTCGGCCACCGTGGGGATTATGTCGGGGTCGAGTGTGCCGCCGCCTATGTCGTTGATTATGTCTGCGCCGAAGTTGGCCACGACTTTGCGGGCCACGTCGGCGCGGAACGTGTCGACCGACAGGATGGCGTCGGGACAGTCGCGCCGTATGGACTCCAGCGCAGGAGCGAGCCGGTCGTATTCTTCGTCGGGCGATACGGGGGCGGCGCCGGGACGTGTGGAATAGCCGCCGATGTCCAGTATGTCGGCGCCGTCGTCAAGCATCCGCCGGGCTATGCCGGCGGCATTGTCGCCCGCGCGGCTGGCCGCGTGGAAACTGTCGGGCGTCACGTTGATGATGCCCATTACCTTCGGGCGGCTCAATGACAGAAGTCGGCCGCGTATTTCGATGCTGCGTTCCATAGCGCGAAGTTAACGCTTTTTTTGCTCATATTAAAAAAAATCGCTAACTTTGCGCCCGATTCGGTAATCTCTGGCGCGACATTGCAGCGCGTTTATATTGCCGGCATAACTTAATTCAACTAAATAAAATGGATCTGATTAAGATTGCGGAGCAGGCATTTGCCACTCCGGAGAAGAAAGTAGACGATTTCGGACCGGGCGACACCATCACGGTAGCTTACCGAATCAAGGAGGGTAACAAGGAGCGTATCCAGATGTACCGTGGCGTGGTTATCAAGATCTGCGGTCAGGGCGACAAGAAGCGTTTCACAGTGCGCAAGATCAGCGACGGTATCGGCGTTGAGCGTATCTTCCCCCTTGAGTCCCCGTTCATCGAGTCGATCACGACCAACAAGCTGGGTAAGGTTCGCCGTGCAAAACTGTACTACCTGCGCAACCTCACCGGTAAGAAGGCCCGCATCAAGGAGCGTTACGCCAAGAAGGCATAACGGCACCCCGGAGCCTGTCGGACTCAGGTCCGGCACAGTGACTGAAAAATTAACCGTTCGGCGCATTGCGCCGAACGGTAATTTTTTTTGTGATGGGGGAGCAGAGCTCCTGACGGAAACGGCTTCGCGAGGGATGAGAAGCCGGGGTGTCAGGATAAGGACCGGGACAAGGGCAGGGACAGGGTGTTAGATCAGGGAGCGGTAGAGGTCGAGGTGGGCGCGGGCGCATTTGTCCCAGGAGAAGAGGGAGGCGTGCTGAAAGCCGCGGTCGCTCAGGTCGGCGCGGAGGTCCGGACTGTCAAGCATACGCGTCATGGCGTCCGACATCTCCTCTATGCTCTCGGCATTGAAATATTCGGCGGCATCCCCCGCAATTTCAGGGAAGCAGCTGGCGTCGGCCAGCAGTGTCGGGCATCGGTTCACCATCGCTTCTAGTATCGGCATCCCGAACCCTTCGTACAGCGAGGGGAATATGAAAAACAGTGCGTGGCGGTACAGGTTGTTCAGCTCGTCCTCGTTGGCCTTGACTGCCCTGAACCGGTTGATGACGCCCAATTGAGTCAGCATGTCGGTTTCGCCGTGGCTGAAGTCGGAGCCGGTGCATACCACACGCAGGTCGGGGTAACTGCCGGCTATACGGCTGAATGCCGTGGCAAAACGGTTGAAGTTCTTGAAAAGGTGCCGTTTGCCTACGAACAGAATGTAGGGCTTGTCGCATAGCGGCGTGTCAGGGCCGGTGGCTGCCGGAGGCAGGTCGATGCCGTGATGAATCACATGGATAATGTCGGGGTTGATGTCGAAGTATTTCAGCATGTCGCGCTTGGTGTTCTCGCTTATGGCCACAACGGCGTCGGCACGCTTCAGCGACGCCTCCTGCAGGCGCGCCATGCGGGCGTTGTAGTTGTGTTCGGTCAGAAAATTCACGTCATGGTATGTCGTGACCAACGGGTGCCTGCCGATGAATGGAATCAGATATGTGTCGAAATTGGTCTGATGCACCACGTCGTATTTGCCGGTCTTCATCCTGAACGCCGACCAGGGTTTGCCCAGTTCGGCCATAATGCGGCCTTTGCCGCGGAATTCCCGGCCCGGCAGAAAGGGCACCTGGCGCAGCAAGCCGTGATGACGCACGTATTCATTGTTGGATAGCCATGCCGTGGTGGTCCAGCATTCGCGGGGCATACGGCTGATGATTTCCGCGAAATATTTCGATACGCCGCCGAAACGCTGGCTGGAAAATATCTGATGATCAAACAGAACCCTCATGGATGATGTGGAATTTGGAATTTGGAATTACAGCCTTTTCAAGAGCTTGCGGGAAAGCACGAACGTGCGGAACAATATATCGGCAATGGCACGCCGGAGCGGGTTTGCGTTGAGACGGTAGTAAACACCGCGGCCTTGTTCGCCACGTTGCCAGCGGGTTCGACGTCGTGTCGGATCCTGGGGAAAGCTGCCTCCTTCCAGATGCTGTATATGGGCATCAGGTACGGAAACTATATTGTATCCCGCTTCAGCGACGCGCTTGCAAAGGTCTATCTCCTCGAAGTACATGAAGAACTCCGGCGAGAATCCTCCGATGCCGTGGAACAGCGAAGCCGGCATCATCAGGTCGGCGCCCGTGATGTACGCCACCTGCATTGGACGGCCGGTGTGATTGAACCTGCGGTTGTCGCCGTATCTCAACCGGTCGGGCCAGTTGTGTAACAGCTCGTTCAGTTCCCAGCGGATGCCGGGGTAACGGCGGCGGAACGACAGCATGGGGTTCATGCATTCGTCGTACAGATTGCCCCCGACGGCACCGATGTCAGGATGCGAGTCGAGATACCCGGACAGGATGGACACGGCGTCGTTCACCAGGATGGTGTCGGGATTGAGAAAAAAGAGGTTACGGCCCGAGGCTATTTCGGCACCGGCGTTGTTGGCCCGTCCGAAGCCGACGTTCTCGTCGAGTTGCAGACACTTGACTCCAAGTCCCGGAAACAGCGTGTCGAATTTCCGCTGCAATCCCGGCTCGGAGGCATTGTCCACCACTATTACCTCCAGTTCCACGCCACGGCACTGCGCGTAGAGACTGCGCAGACAATCCGTCACCAATTCTGAGGTGTGATAGTTTACAATTATTACCGATACATCCATCACAGCATAGTTAGTGTGTCCATCACCACAAAATTAATATTCGCGCTCCATAATTCCAAATTTGATATGTCATAAAAAATTCGTAAATTTGCAAGTCATACCAATAGGTATGAAGGATAGGAATTCAAAAAGATAAGATTAGAAGATATGTCAAAGAAATCAATGTTGATTATCCTGGATGGATATGGATTGGGCGATCACAAGAAGGATGACGCCATTTACAACACCCCGACACCTTACATGGACAGGCTGATGGAGGAGTATCCTCATTCCCAGCTCGAGGCCAGTGGCGAGAACGTAGGTCTGCCCGACGGCCAGATGGGCAACTCGGAGGTGGGTCACCTCAACATCGGCGGCGGCCGCGTGGTGTATCAGGACCTGGTGAAGATCAACCGCGCCATCAAGGACGGCTCGTTCCAGAAGAATCCCGAGATAATCAGCGCGTTCAGCTATGCCAAGGAGCACAATGTGCCCATCCACTTCATGGGCCTGACGTCGGCCGGCGGCGTACACTCGTCGCTGCAGCACCTCTACGCCCTGTGCGACACGGCCAAGGCCTACGGTCTGAGCGAAGTGTATCTGCATGCGTTCATGGACGGCCGTGACACCGACCCCAAGAGCGGCGCAGGCTTCCTGACCGAAGTTCAGGACCACTGCAAGCAGAGCGCAGGCGTGATCGCAACAGTTTGCGGCCGCTACTACGCCATGGACCGCGACAAGCGCTGGGAGCGCGTCAAGGAGGCTTACGACATGTTGGTGGACGGCACGGGCAAGAAGACCGACGACGTGGTGAAGGCTGTGGAGGAGTCGTACGCCGAGGGCGTGACCGACGAATTCATCAAGCCCATTGTCAACGAGACCGTGGACGGCCGCATCAAGGAGGGCCACGTGGTGATATTCTTCAACTACCGCAACGACCGCGCCAAGGAGATGACCACCGTGCTGACACAGCATGAGGAGGGGGGCATGAAGCCCGTACCCGGACTGCAGTATTACTGCATGACACCGTACGACGACTCGTTCAAGGGCGTTCACATCCTGTTCGCCAAGAGCGACGTGCCCAACACGCTGAGCGAGTATGTGTCGGCCCAGGGCAAGAAGCAGCTGCACATAGCCGAGACCGAGAAATACGCTCACGTCACGTTCTTCTTCAACGGAGGCCGCGAGGCGCCGTTCGAGGGCGAAGACCGCATCCTGGTGCCCAGCCCCAAGGTGGCCACCTACGACCTGAAGCCCGAGATGAGCGCTCCCGAGGTGACCGAGAAACTGGTGGACGCCATCAACAGCGACAAGTATGACTTCATCGTGGTCAACTTCGCTAACGGCGACATGGTGGGCCACACCGGAGTGTACGAGGCTATCCAGAAAGCTGTGGCCACTCTTGACACCTGCGTCGAGAAGGTAGTTGAGGCCGGTAAGAAGCACGAGTACGAGATGATCATCATCGCCGACCACGGCAACGCCGACCATGCCCTGAACGCCGACGGCACTCCCAACACGGCTCATTCGCTGAATCCCGTGCCCTTCATCTATATCGGCAGCCACAAGGACTCCAAGTGCGAGAACGGCCGTCTGGCCGACGTGGCACCCAGCCTGCTGAAACTGATGGGCCTGCAGCAACCTGCCGATATGGACGGCCATAACCTGATAGAGTTCTGATGAGACTCCGTAACATTATCGCCTGCGCGCTGGCGGCGACGGTGGCATTGTCCGCCGCCGCCGAGCGTCTGGTGATTCTGCACACCAACGACACGCATTCCAACATCGAACCCGACAGGAACGGTGTCGGAGGCATTCTGCCCCGTAAGGCTATCATCGACTCGGTGCGCAAGGCCGAGAAGAACGTGATCTTGGTCGATGCCGGCGACATGGTGCAGGGAACGCTCTATTTCAAGTATTTCCGTGGCGACGTGGAGTATCCCCTGTTCAATATGATGGGATACGATGTCCGTATCTTGGGCAACCATGAGTTCGACAACGGCATTGACGAGCTGGCCCGCAACTGGAAGAAAGTGAAGGGCGCGCGTCTGTCGGCCAACTACGATTTCAGCAAGACTCCGGCCGCCGGTCTGTTCAAACCCTACGTCGTAAAGAAGATTGGCAGGAAGAAGATAGGCTTCATCGGAATCAACGTAGACCCGGCAAGCCTTATCTCCACCGCCAACACCGGAGCTATGGAGTTCAGGCCGGTCATCGAGACCGCCAACCACTGGGCCGAATTCCTGAAAAAGAAAGAGAAATGCGACCTTGTGGTGGCCGTGACGCACATAGGCTATGAGTCAGAAAACGGCAAGACCAATGACGTGGACCTGGCCCGTGCTTCGAAGGACATAGACATCATCATCGGCGGTCACAGCCATACGTTCGTCGACCCGAAGACACCCGACAAGACTCTCTACTGGATTGAAAATGCCGAGGGACGCCCGGTATTGGTGGCTCAGACCGGCAAGTATGGCCGCAATGTGGGTTACATATCGATTGATCTCGACAACCTGAAGGGACAGAAGTTCGATTACGAATACATTCCCGTGACCGACCGTTTCTCGCCTTCGACCTACGACAAGGAGATTGAGGCGTTCCTGGCTCCGTATGCCGCCAAGGTCGATTCGATAGACCGTATGCCGGTGGGCTACAGTTATCAGGCGCTTCCGAATGCCGAGAGTACGGGAGCGCTGGCCAACTGGGCCGGTGACACCGGAATGTGGCTCGGCATGCAGATTGCCGATTCGTTGCGCCGTGCCGGACACGACATTCCCGCCGTAGACCTGGCCCTGATGAATGTGGGCGGCATCCGTCAGCCCATGCCCGAAGGGATGGTGAGCGAGGGACGGGTGCTCAGCATGTTCCCGTTCAGCAACAAGCTGATGCTGATTAAGATGAAGGGCCGCGACTTTATCAAGACCATGGCGATAGTGTCTCCCAAGGGTGGCGAGGCTGTCAGCGACGAGCTCCGGGTGATAACCGGCAGCGACGGGAAGATGAAGCACGTGCTGATCAACGGTGTGCCCATGGACCCGGACCGCGATTATGTGGTATGCACCATCGACTACATAGCCGAGGGCAACGACGACATGACGCCTATGGCCGAGCACGAGTCTCTTTTTACAGATTCCAAGGAACTTGGCTACCGCGTTCTGGAGTATTTTCATGCCGTCACGCCTTTGGGCGTAGGCGTGATGCCCGATCCGACTCCAAGATTCGTAAAGGATTTTCATGATGACATGAAACAATAGCGCATGAAACCCTTAATACTACACCAGGCCATCGCAGCGTTATTGACGCTTGCGGTGGCCTCGTGTGGTTTTAGCGGGCATCATCGTGAGGAGAACGGCGACACGGCGCAGGTGGAGATAATGGACCTGACCGCCGAGGCCATGCAATGGGCTGACAGCGTGACGATGCGCATGGACACCGCGCGTCTTGGCGCCCAGGTGCTGATGCCGGCGCTATATGCCAGTGACGATCCCTGGACCGTGGCGTTGCTGCAAAGGTATGCCCGGGAGGGAATAGGGGGGATAATTCTGTTGAAAGGCACGGTAGAGGAGGCGCGGACACTTGCCGACTCCATGCGGAGAGTGTCGGCCGTAGATCCGTTCGTGGCCATTGACGCGGAGTGGGGGCTGAACATGCGTCTGGCAGACGCCCCGAAGTTTCCGGCCAACGGACGCCTGTCGCCCAAGGTGCAGGACCAGCTGATGTACGATTACGGCCGCGAGGTGGCACGCGAGTGCCGGCAGATAGGCATAAACATGGTGCTCGGTCCCGTGCTTGACGTGACGCGTCGAGACAGTTATGTCGGTATCCGTAGCTTCGGGGGCGATCCCAGGCGAGTGTCCGAGCTGGGCCTGGCATACGGTAAGGGCCTGTCGGGAGGGGGAGTGATGCCCGTGGCCAAGCACTTCCCAGGGCACGGCACGGTAAGGACCGACTCGCATAAAGGGAAGGGGGTGATAGACGGGTCGCTTCAGCGTCTCGACACGGTCGACCTCGTTCCGTTCCGCGCATGGTCAGCGGCCGGAATGCCCGCTGTGATGGTGGGGCATCTCACCGTGCCGGCGATTGATTCGAAGATGCTTCCGGCGGCGGTTTCGTCCACCATCATCAGCGACCTGCTGCGCGGAGACCTGAGATTCAGCGGCCTTGTCCTGACCGACGCAATGAACATGCTCGGCGCCGAAGGCTACACCGCAGCCGACGCTCTGAGGGCTGGCTCGAATCTGATACTCGCGCCGGCCGACACCCACGGCGAACTTGCCGGCATAACCGAATCCGTAAGGCAAGGGACGTTGCCGCTGGACACTTTGCGTCAGCGTGTCCGGCTGATACTGTTTCATAAATATCTGTTGCGTCGCGCTCCCGATATTCCGGAATCAGTCAGCACACCTCAGGCCGATTCGTTGGCCCGCAAACTGTCGGAATTATAAATGCCTTAGAAATTGTTTCAATTTCTAAGGCATTTATTCTAAAAACAGTTCTTAGAACTTGGTGGCGGCGGGGCCTTTGAAAGTCATTTTGACGGGAAGTATCCGGCCCTTGGAATCGAAACGCAGTTCATCGATACAGGTGACGCGGTCGTTGCCGTCTTTGGAGCCGACGGGATGCCTGTGATAGACTATGTAGTATTTCCCGGTCTTGGAAGAGTGGACTACGGAATGATGTCCGGCGCCCGTTCCGATTTCAGGGTCTGATTCCAATATGGTGCCTATCCGTTCAAACGGTCCGAACGGTGAGTCTGCAATGGCATACGCCACCCGGTAGTCGTCTTTGGTCCAGTCCCCTTCGCTCCACATGAAATAATACTTTCCGTCCTTGATCAGCATGAACGGACCCTCGGTATAATCCTTCGGAGTCACTTCCTTGTAAAGAGTGCCGTCGGGAAAAGGAACCAGAGTCTTGAAATCGTCCGACAGCCGGACCATGTTGCAGTGTCCCCAGCCTCCGTAATACATATACCAGTTGCCGTCCTTGTCATGGAACACGAACTGGTCGATGGGCTGTGCCCCGTTTGCGATTTCATTGATGAGCGGACGGCCCAGCAGGTCCTTGTACGGCCCTTCGGGGCGGTCGCTCACGGCCACTCCTATGCCGCCGGTCTCACCCTCGTGAACGTCGTTGGCTCCGAAAAAGAGATAGTACTTGCCATCCTTCTGAAGTACGGCCGGCGCCCACATCGCGCCCCAGGCCCATTTCACTTCGTTTGTGTCGAGGATGTTCTCATATTTGGTCCAGTGCTTGAGGTCGGTAGTCGAGAAGCAGTCGAACGCGGTCTGTTCCTTGAACGGCAGGCTGCGCGTGGGATATACGAACAGGGTGCCGTCGTATACGATTCCTTCCGGATCGGCGTACGGACCTTGAAAACAAGGATTGCCGGCTCCGGCGTGTGCCTGGCATGAAGTGGCAGCGGAGCACAGGGCAAACCCGCTTAAAACCATGCCGAATAATAAGATTAAAGTTTTGTCTGTCATTTTCATAATGATAGCGTTTTGTATAATTATAGTGTTCAGAAAACTATGTCTCAGGCGTTATAAAGGTATTATACGGTATCTTTGCTTCAGATTGGTCGTATCGTTCCCTTCCTTTGGTGTCAGGGACTCGCAGATCACCGGAGCCGACATTTCGAAGAAACGTGTCACCTCGTTGATGTTCTCGCCGTTCAGAATCATTCGGAATGTCCTGTTCCTCAGTTCCGGCGCGATGTCGAACTCCACGTCGTACATCTGGCGGAGCCTGTTGCAGATGCTCACAAGCGACTCGTCTTCAAAAATAAGCATTCCCTTTTTCCAGCAGCAATATTTTTCCGTGTCGGTAAGTTTGCATATAACCGGACGTCCGTCGGTCATGCTCAGGTGTTCGCCGGGTTTGAGCGCGAGCGACCGGTCCTTTATGCCCACGTCCACATGACCGTTGACTAATGTGACCGAAGCAATCGAGTCGTACGCATTGACATTGAACTCGGTGCCTGTGGCCGTGACGGTCATGTACGGAGTGTGCACGTTAAATGGATGCCGCGCATCGGCCTTGACCTTGAAATAAGCCTCGCCCTGCAGGAAAACGTTCCTTTCATCGCCGTCCATCGCCGGACTGTATGTCAGCGAGCTGTTGGCATTGAGCCAGACTGTGGTGCCGTCGGGCAGGTCGGTGGAGCTAAGGCTGCCGAATGCGGTGGTGATGGTCACGTTGTCGAGAGTATGCTGCGGACGGTCGATCAACAGATAGGCCACTACGGCAAGAAGCGGCAGGAGTATCAGCGCAGCAATGCGTGACCAGAAGCCGAACAGCTTGCGGAATACCGACCGTCGGCGCGGTATGATGCCGGTTTCTCTCATTATTTTCCGTTCCGCGTCCGCCGTATTGATGTCGCTGATGTCTACAGCGGGATTCAGCACCGACCATATATCCTGCTGGCGTAGAAAATACTTCCTGTTGTCGTCATCACTCTGAATCCAGTTGAACAATTCCTCAATCTCCGGCGAAGTTGCATCACCCGCCAGATAACGGCTTATCAGAATGTCTATATGATTGTTATCGTAATAATCCATCGCGTTCAGTTAGATAAGTGGTGAAACAATAGGGTCAGATATATGATGAATTTGTAGCCTTTTAAATTCTTCTGAAGGAATTTGACGGCTTTGCTGACACGGGCCTCCACGGTTCTGACCGAAATGTTTAGCTTCTGGGCTATTTCCGAGTATTTCAGGTGATGTGTCCTGGACAGGCTATATGTCTCGAGCACCTCGGGCTCAAGCTGAGACAGCAGCTTCTGCATGGCATCGTTCAGTTCCGTATAGAATATATGTTCGTCGGCAGGGAGAGCAAGAATCATCTCATGGTATGTGTCCTGATACAGAGTCCTGACTTTGCGGTGCTTGATCTCGTTCAACGCCAGATGCTGCACCAGGGATATCAGATAAGTCCTGAGCGAAGTTCGTATCTCAAGAATCTTCCTGTTGGCCCAGATCTTGATGAACGCTTCCTGCACTATGTCCTCGCAGGTCTCCGAATCGAGTATGAAACGCGACGCGAACAGAACGAGGTCCGGATAATATTTACGAAAAATTTGCAAAAAGGCCTCGTGGCTGTCTAATTTCAAGGCAGCCAGCAGAAGTGTTTCATTTTCAAATATTTCGTTTTTCATGTTATTTCAGGCATCGTTCCTAAAGTAGCCGCAAAGTTAGATATTATTGTCTGATAATGCAAGCACTTACGACAAAAGGTTCAAGATTTGAAAATTTTGTGGTGGTTCGATGTGGATTATTTTTTGTCAGTTGCTCTATGTATATACGGATGTTAAAAAGTCCATAATAAAACCTAAAATCAATTAAAATACCAATAATACTTTAACTTTAACATGAACGAAAAAGCTCACTTGCATTCTCACAGCAGCCGATACTGTCTGACGCTAAGAGTATTGCTCTTTCTGCTGATGTTCGGCTGTGTGCTGTCGGCCCGGGCTTCCGACAGCAAGGTGTCCATCGATGCCAATGGAATTGCCTTGGAAAATGTCCTTAAATCCATAGAACGACAGACAAAGTACAGGTTCATCTACAGCAAGGAAACCATAAATGTCAAGGTTCCCGTCACCCTCAAGGTGAAAGACGAGGCAATAACGACGGTCCTTGACAAACTGTTTGCGAAGCATGATATCTCATACGCCATAGACAAACAGCAGATAGTGCTGAACAAGAAATCGGCCACACGTTCCAAACCTTCGAAACAGCAGTCGGCCGCAGCCGAGAAAGTGAAAATCACCGGTAAGGTGACCGACGCCCAGGGCGAACCCCTGATCGGTGCCTCGGTTACGGTGGAAGGCACGCATATAGGCGTGACCACCGACATCGACGGCAACTATGACATAGATGTCCCCGAGGGCGGCCGGCTGATGTTCTCATATATCGGATATTCGTCTGAAAAGAAGAAAGTCGACAAACCGGGCCGGCTTGACATCGTCATGGCGGAGAACCAGCAGCTGCTTAACGAGGTGGTGGTGATCGGCTACGGCACGATGGACAAGAAGGAACTCACCTCGGCCATAAGCCACGTGAGCGAGAAGGACTTCCTGTCCATGAGCACGACGGACCCCTCGATGCTTATTCAGGGAAAGGTCCCCGGCGTGTCCATAACCAATACTGCGGCAGGCGACCCCAACAATGCTGCGAGCATCCAGATCCGCGGTGTATCGTCGCGTTCGGCCGGACTCGGCCCTCTCATAGTGATTGACGGCGTGCCCGGAGGAAACCTCACCAACGTCAATCCTACCGACATAGCGTCCTTCGACATCCTTAAGGACGGTGCCGCTTCGGCTATTTACGGTACGCGCGGTTCCAACGGCGTTATCCTCGTAACCACGAAAAAGGGAGCCAAGGACGGCACGTACAATGTCACATATTCCGGCAGCGTGGCCTGGGATAAAATCATAGACGAGCTCGATTTCATGGATGCCGACGACTATCGCAACATCCGTCTGGGATGGGGAGACTCGGGCACCGATCTGGGTGGAGATTACGACTGGATCAAAGGCGTGAGCCGGACGGGCTTCACCCACAAGCATACGCTGAGTATATCGGGCGGCACTCAACGTGCGAATTTCAGGGTCAGCGCCGACTATCGCAATTCGAACGGCGTCGATTTACGCTCAAGCCGCGAGGAATACGGTGCCCGCGCGTCGATGAGCCTGAAATCGAAGGGCGACCTGTTCAATTTCAATGTCAATGTGGCGCCCCGCATAATCTATCAGAATTTCGCGAACTGGCAGGTGTTCACCAACGCCAAGCAGGCAAACCCTACCACACCGCTGATGGACCCCGAGAACCCTCAGCTTTACTATAATTTTCAGGGTCAGGTGTGTCCCTGGAATCCGGTGGAACTGATGAATCTTGAAAAGAACAAAGGCGAGACCAAGCTTCTGGATATGGACGCCACCGCCAAGATCAATCTGCTTCCATTGCTATGGAACTCAGACAGGGACTGTCCCTTCAACCTCGACAGCCAGCTGACGTTCGCCGACCATCAGTATGACAACAACAACTCCTGGTTCATACCCTCCACGAGCACAATCGCCATCAACAACGGCCGCGAGGGAGAGGCAAGCCGCGAGTATTACAAGAACAACCAGTATATTCTGGAATGGCTGGTGAATTTCGGAGCGAAGTTCGGTAAGAACAACGCCAAGGTGATGCTGGGCTATTCGTATCAGTATTCGCAATACTCGCGTCTGTATGCCGAGAACAAGGATTTTCCCAACGACGGCCTCGGCTCGGACAATCTCGGCTCCGGATCGTATGCCAAGGACGAGGGTGAAGTGGGAATGGACAGCTACAAATCGGACAACAGGCTGATCTCGTTCTTCGGCCGCATAAGCTATGACTTTGACGGAAAATACCTTATGACCGCATCCTTGCGTCACGAAGGTTCCTCCAAGTTCGGTCCCAACAACAAGTGGGGTAATTTCCCCGCCGTGTCGATCGGATGGCGTATCAGTCAGGAGTCCTTTATGGAAAATTCCAGAGGCTGGCTCGACGATCTCAAGATCCGTGCCGACTATGGCGTGACGGGCAACCAGGATTTTGACAATTATCTGTCCATCGCCGCCATGAAGGGCTTCGGTTATTATAGTTTCGGAGGCAAATATTTCCAGGTGTGGGGTCCGGCCAACAATGTGAACCGTAACCTCAAATGGGAAAAGGCGAAGAACTGGAACGTCGGAATCGACTTCTCGATGTTCAACAACCTCTTCTACGGCTCGCTGAACTATTTCAACCGCCGCACCGAAGACCTGCTGGGCTATTACAAGGTGCCCATTCCTCCGTATCTGTTTGACGAGACATTCGTAAACGTGGGTACGATGAAGAACTACGGCTTCGAGTTCGACCTTAACTTCAATGTCGTGAACAACCGTGATTTCGGCTATAACTTCAGTGTGGTCGGATCCACCATGACCAATAAGTTCGTCAGCTTCAGCAATTCGGATTATGTCGGCAAGGATTATTATGCCATCTGCTCCACCGAGGCCCCGTACCCGAACTATAACCTGCAGCGTATAGAAAAGGGTCAGTCCATCGGTAACTTCTATATGTGGAAATATGCCGGAATCAATCCCGAAGGCGAATGGCTGATATACGACAAGAACGACAATATCATCAAGGCCGCGCAGGGAAGCGAGGACGACCGCAGGAAAGTGGGCAACGGATTGCCGAAGTTCACTATGTCCACCACTCACAACTTCCGTTACAGGAATTTTGATCTGAGTCTGTTCTTCCGGGGTGCCTTCGGTTACGACATCTTCAATGTACACGACTTCTACTACGGGACGCGTAAATTCAACGGCAACGTGCTAAAGAAGGCCTACAGCAAGAACTTCAACATAAGTCCGACAGCCGGCCATGCCGTGACGGACTACTTTCTGGAGCGGGGCGATTATTTCAAGCTCGACATGCTGACGCTGGGGTACACGCTCAATTTGCAGAAAGCCCGCTTCATAAACAAGATCAGGATCTACGGCACTGTCCACAACGTATTCACGCTTACCAAATTCTCAGGTGTGGATCCCTCCACGTATCAGGTGAACGGACTGACCCCCGGAGCCACCGGAAGCAGGACATACTTCCCGTCCACGCGCCAGTTTATGCTGGGAGTGCAGGTTGATTTCTAATAAACCGAATTATTATCATGAATCGAAATACAATAATAAAATCATTGACGGTGCTGGCACTGACGGTGTCAGCCGGCTGTACGAATCTTGACGAAAAGCTGTACAGCACCGTCGGCTCGGATAATTATTATAATACGAAAGGCGATGTCGAGAGGGCGGTGGGACGTCCGTTCGAACATGCTTTCGCAACCATACAGGAACGTCAGGTGCTTCAGGAGCTCACCGCCGACCAGCTGATAACTCCCGTCCGTGACGGATGGTGGGACGACGGCGGCCGGTGGCGCAGATACCATTACCATACCTGGAACCTTGAGGACAGCCCGCAGATACTGTATCTCTGGAACGGCCAGTATCAGGGTATAGGCCAATGCAACTGGGTGATAGAAGACCTGGAATCGCTTGACCCGAAGAAATTCGGTTATACCGAGTCGGAGTTCAACGACATGAAGGCGCAATGCCGCACTCTCCGCTCCATGTTCTATCTTACGCTGCTTGATGCGTTCCGCAACTGTCCCCTGGTAGTGAGTTTCTATGACCAGAGCAAGAACACCAAGACGCAGGTGGAGCCGAAAGTCCTGTTCGAGTTCATCGAAAGCGAGCTCAAGGAGTGCATCAAACTGTTGGGAACCAAAGAGTCCCTCGGATCGCAGGCCATGGTGCAGGGCAAATGGACCAAGGCATCGGCGGCCGCATTGCTGGTGCGCCTGTATCTTAACGCCGAAGTCTATATAGGCGAAGACCGTTACAGTGACTGCGCCCGCGTATGTCAGGAGATTCTTGACGGAGTCTACGGCCCGTACAGGGTGGCTGACCGCTGGGACGCGGCGTTCGACTGGGACAACAACAACTGCGACGAGGTGATTTTCGGATACCCGGCAAGTTCGGGCTATTCATACTGGCATTATTCGGGCGAGGTCTACTGGTATGCCGTTCCGTCCCAGGCCCGGTACTATCTGAAGGACTCCAAGTGCAAGGCCGGCGAGCATAACGTGAAATACGCGGCTTCTCCGAGCTATGACGTCGACGGCACGCTGTATAACTACAAGCTGGGAATGCCGATACAGAATTTCCGCAAGTATCCCGGCGACGAGCGTATGAAGCTCTATCGCAATCTGGGAAACAGCAAGCGTGAGGGAATGTTCCTGTACGGGTATCTGGAATATGTGAACGACAACGGCAAGACGGCCCGCGTGCGTGCGCCGGAGCGTCCCTACGACCTGTATATCCGCGATGCCGTCGGCAATTTCCAGGACATGGCTCCCGACGTGTGGCCCACAGGCCAGACCAGCAACCTGATGAACGGTGATCATAACTCGGGATGGCATTTTGTAAAATACCCCATGTACACCGACGAGGACGAGCATCAGCTTGAAAGCGACTATACCGAGATCCGTCTTCCCGAGATCATATATTCGCTGGCGGAATGCAAGCTCAGAAGCGGTGACACCCAGGGTGCCGCAAAACTGCTCAACAGCGTCCGCGCCCGCAACTATCCTGCTGAAAACCTGAAGGAAGTGCTCTATAAGCCGGAGGGCAAGGCCGACCTTGACATGGACGAGATGCTGGCCGAATGGGGTCGCGAGTTCTTCGCCGAGGCCCGTCGCCGCACGGACCTGATACGATTCGGCAAGTTCTCGACCGGCACCTGGTGGGACAAGACTCCCGACGCCGACCGTCACACCGAGATTTTCCCGCTTGTGCGCGACGTGCTCGATACCAATCCCGATCTGAAGCAGAATCCGGGTTACACCAATTAAGGAACGATACCTAAGTAATGATGCCTAAGTCGATAATCAATCGCTAAAAAGAAGCAAAAATGACTAAATTCAGACATATTCTGTCGTCATGCGCCGCACTGGCCCTGACAGCCATGTTTTCCGCATGCGACAGTGAAAAGGACCTTATAATAATTGACCAGGACCTGCCGATAATGTCGGAAACGCTCTACATGGTGGGCAGCGCCGCACCCTGCGGCTGGACGCTGTCGAATCCTACTCCGTTTACGCCGACTGAGGAAGACCCGCTGGTTTTCACCTACGAAGGCTCTCTTGGAATAGGGGAGATCAAACTCTGCCTCAACCCTTCGGAAGACTGGAACATCCCGTTCATACGTCCGGTGGAGGCCGGCCAGAATATAGGCAAGGAGAATTATACCGACGAGCCCTTCACCATGGCCATCGATCCCGACGACAAGTGGAACGTGGTGGAGCCGGGCGAATACAGGCTGACCTTTAACCTGAGGAACTGGACTTTCAGCACCGAATATCTGAATGGTCCGAAACGTCCGGATGTCGTGCCAATCGAGGCAGACGCCGTGTACGTGATAGGCTGGTCCACGGCGGCCGGATGGAATATCGATGAAGCCATCGAGACGAAGAAGGAGAGTCAATACATCTTCACGTTTGAAGGCAACCTGGGTGAAGGTGAGTTCAGAGCCTGCACCGAGCGTTCGTGGGGCACACATATCCGTCCGGTGACCAACAACATGGAAATTAACGAAAACGGAGTGGAAGATCCCGACTTCATATATGTCGGCACCCCGGATACCAACTGGCGTGTGACTAAGGCCGGCAAGTATCGCATCACATTCGACCTGGAGCACTGGAAGATTTCTGTCAAGTACGGTGTGGGCGGTGATGACCCCGACCCCGTCGTAGACCCGATTGAGACCAACACACTGTATATGCTGGGCACCAGCACCAAGGGTGGCTGGGACGGCAATGCCATGACTCCCCTGATGCAGGATCCGTCCGATCCTTATGTGTTCTCATACGAGGGAACATTGTCGGACGGCGAGCTGAAACTCTACACCCGGACAGGCGACTACGAAAGTCAGCCCGCAATCCGTCCCGCGATGCCGGGTGCGGAAATCGGTAAGGACAATATCGTGGATGCTCCGTTTGCATACGCTGTCGCTCCCGATAACAAGTGGAACGTGAAGGCCGGCAAATACCGCCTGGAATTCAACCTCCGCACACACAAGATGAGCTCCAC
>DESI01000022.1 GCA_002361235.1 Porphyromonadaceae bacterium UBA3318
TAGAGGTACTTTTTCAGTGCCCTCATTATTATACCAACTGTTTTGCACATAATTCCATGCGTTCGCACCAATTTCGGCTTGTCTGCCCTGCAAATCAGAAAATTTACTGATTATTTTGACATATCGACTTATGAAATATTTATCAAGCGAGTTGTTTTGATCGCCACCCCAGGAATAATATTGGACCTTGTAGAGATCCTCTTTTAGTTGTCCAATATCAACTCCCATTTCATTATACCATTCATGATTCATACATTGTAAGAATCGGTCAAGTATAATCGAAGCATCAATTCGTTTTGTCAATATACCGAATAATTCTCTATTCTTGTCTGATACTTTGGTAGAACTTAATACGATATCATTATCTTTTAAAAATTCTTTTAATTGTCTACCACGACAAATAGCTCTGACCTTTAGCCAAAGAATACCTTCTGCATTATTGTTAAAAAGATTCAGCTTCTGATCTCTGAATGCAATGTCCCATTTTTCAAATTCATTCATACCATAATCAAATTAAGGTTTGCATACTAATAAAATTTCATTACTTCCTGCAACACTTCCTTTGCCCCCTCTCCCTGTTTGATAAAGTTTCCGTTCAACCGATACATTCCTGTAGGGGCTTATCAGATCCACAAGAGTTTGTATGTCAGGATAACTTCTGTCGTTATAGCTAATTAACCAATATGGGATATCTTGAGAAAGAGAAAATAATTTTTTAAAACTTCCTATTATTTCCCTTTTAGTTTCAAAACCACT
Source organism: Porphyromonadaceae bacterium UBA3318 (assembly GCA_002361235.1). GTDB lineage: Bacteria > Bacteroidota > Bacteroidia > Bacteroidales > Muribaculaceae > Lepagella. Next base: position 757 of record DESI01000022.1, read on the forward strand.
TTCTTTTTTAGGACTATATCTTTTTGTACCATTCACAAACTCCTTATCTTTCCAATAATTTGTATATGTTTCCAATAGATGATAAAATCCTTGATAATCCGCGTGACTATCGCAATATGGAGGATCGAAGTATACTAAATCGACATTCGACAAGGTTGGCAAAACCTTAAGGATATCATCATTATATGAAACGCATTCGCATCCATTGTCAAACACGGCATTGTTATATTCCGATACTAATTCTGAAAATATATCCTTAATAGGTCTTATAAGGCTACGATTTCGTTTTATTCTATCGGGATTAGAGGCATAGACTAAAGCTTGGGTATGAGCAAAATGTCCCATTGTCACTTTACGTGTCAATGCTCTGTTCATAATGGTAAAGGCCAACGCTCTTTTATATTTATTCTTAAGTCTACCTATATTACTTCTGAAGGCATCTAAAAATTTAGTCTCATCCCGCACAAAAAATATATCTGTAAAGAGTTGTTCCATCAGATTATATTCTTCAGGAGCAGAATTGCAAGAAAAAAGAATCAGAATGTCTTCGGGCGTCAAGATTTCATTCCTATTTTCAATTAGAGCTTTCCCAATTTAGCTATTGAATTTTAAAAAATCGTTGGTAATGACTTTTTTTCCTAATTGTTTACAAAGAAAGGCTATTGATTGCGAACCGCTAAAGGCATCCAATACAACTTGAACACTGTCCGGTATATGTCGAGTAATCCATTCTCCATGAATATATTTTGCCCCAAGATACTGCGGTCTTGGAAATTTAATATCCATAAAGTCGTATCCACCAAATAACGACGGTTGTACTAACTGATTATTCAACATAACGCAAAGATAAGGATAATATTCCACATAAGCAAACGCCTCATTGATTACTTAAATCTTAAGAATATTTGCTCACATTATGATGCAATGATGTATGCAAAAAGGTTGTAGCACTATAACCTTTTGCATGGTTTTCACTACCGGCATTACTGCCATACGGAAACTGCCGGACCAGCTGATTTCGAAGAAATATGTGGGCCGCGGCCCATCCATGACCGCATCGTGCCTGTTCATAACCTGTCGATAAGTGGGGATAAAGGTGTTCATAACGTGTGGATAGGTTTTAGATAAGTCGGGGCGGATTTATTTGGATTTTCGAGCAATACGTTTATATGCAGATTGTTATGAATTATCCAAATAAAAATGAGCGGGACTTATCCCAAGAATTATTGACAGTTTTACACATACTTTTGGACAGGTTTTGCGCGTTTTCAACAGAAAAGTTATTAACTTTGCAGTTGTAGACAGCCTGTAGATAAAATCTGCATCTCGCTTATACACAAAGAGGAGTGATTTCACAGCCTGTCGATAACCAGGACGAAATATTTCATAACTCATATTTCCAAATTTTTCGCCCGAAAGTTATTGATAGTTACTGACACATACTACTACCTCTATTTTTATTTTTTATATTTTAAATTTTTAAAAAGATAATGGAAGAAGGCGGACGTAAGGAGATAATCGACGAGATCAAGAAACTGTGCCGGGAGAAGCAGGCACTGATTATGGCGCATTATTATACGCGTCCGGAGATCCAGGAGATAGCGGATTTCATAGGCGACTCGCTGGCGTTGGCCCGCAAGGCTGCGGAGACGGACGCGCGCGTAATAGTAATGTGTGGCGTGCACTTCATGGGCGAGACCGTAAAGATACTGTGTCCCGACAAGCTGGTGCTGGTGCCCGACGAGGCGGCTGGCTGCTCGCTGGCCGACAGCTGTCCCGCTCCCGAACTGGAAGCATTCATCAAGGAGCATCCCGGGCACACGGTGATATCGTATGTCAACACGTCGGCTGACGTGAAGGCCCTGACCGACATAGTGGTGACCAGCGGCAACGCCCGCAAGGTGGTGGAGTCGCTGCCGAAGGATGAAAAGATAATATTCGGTCCCGACCGCAACCTGGGTGAATATATAAACTCGGTGACGGGTCGCGAGATGGTGCTGTGGAACGGTGCCTGTCACGTGCACGACCGGTTCTCGCTGCAGGGTATAATAGATATGAAAAATGAGCATCCCGGCGCCAAGGTGCTGGTGCATCCCGAGTGCAAGCGTCCGCTTCAGCTGATAGCCGACAAGGTGGGGTCCACGGCGGCGTTGCTTGACTATGCACGCGACAGCGAGGCACAGGAGTTCATAGTGGTGACGGAAAGCGGCATCCTGTTCGAGATGCAGCGCAAATGTCCGGACAAGACATTCCTCCCCGCCCCTGCCGAGGAGGCCGGTTGCAACTGCAACAACTGCGACTACATGAAGCTCAACACGCTGGAGAAGGTGCTGGAATGCCTGCGCACCGGCCAGCCCGCCATCGAGGTTGACGCCGAGGTAGCGCGCAAGGCCATACGTCCCATTGAGCGTATGCTGGAACTCAGCAAATAATAAGGATGGATCGCAAGAAGAAAAACATAGTGGAGCTGACGCGCATGGGATGCGACCAGTACCGCGCCATGGAGAAATATCCCCTGGCGGTGCTGGCCGACAACGTGCGGTCAATGTACAACATCGGTTCGCTGTTCCGTGTGTCGGACGCCTTCAAGGTGAATGAGATAATATTGACCGGCATAAGCGGTCGGCCGCCGCATCCCGAGATCAGCAAGACGGCTCTCGGCGCCGAGGAGACGGTGGCCTGGCGCTGGGAGGAGGATTCGGTGGAAAGCGTGAGGCGCATGCGTCAGGATGGATGGACCGTATGCGTGTTGGAGCAGACGCACAACAGCATCGACCTGGACGATTTCAGCGCCGAACCGGGCAAAAAGTATCTTCTTGTGGTGGGCAACGAGGTGAACGGCGTGGACCAGCGCATTGTGGACATGGCCGACATAGTGCTGGAGATTCCCCAGTACGGCACCAAGCACTCGCTGAACGTGGCGTCGAGCGCATCGATAGCCATATATTCGATGGTCAGAAAATTAGAAGGGTAGGCTCGCCGGCGAGTTCGCGGATGCGTTCCTCCTCGATGTCGCGGATGGTGACGTCGCGTATCATTACGGAGCAGTTGGCGCGGATACGTACCAGGTTCAGGCCATTGTTCAGTATGGATCAGGCCTATCCGTTCAGTGTTTTCGTCCATTGTCATGCTTTGGACATCGAACAGGTCCCATACGGAATTGGATGCGTAGCTGTTTTCAGGCTCGGGATGTTTGAAACGGGAATGGGTTATCAATGACAGATTGGAATATGAAATAAGGAGTGTGGCCTGCACTTCGGCCTTATGCCGGCAATCGGCTGCGAGAATTGGCATTAGGTATTAGAGGCCTCAAAGATAATGAAATTTCAGTGCGTATTTTTATAATAGGGGTATTTAACACAATCTTTTAACTTTATTCAAATTTTCAGATTGCGGATATTCAACAGAGTAAAAGAGGCGGGTCTCGACGACTTGCCTCTTTTCATTACAATTAGGATGAATCAACGTCTTCTATGCTGGATAATCTACATTATATAGACTGAATAAAAGTTTTTGAGCTACCTTAGTTATTACTTTTGTCATACTCTCGTGGTATGGCAAAAGTAATAATTAAGGTAAATAGGACTCTTTAATCATACATAGCAAGCGTCAGTCTATAGTGTCTTTTTCATACCGGACCAAGTGTCCGTACCTGTGGCGGGCTTATGCCGCGACACCACGGGTGTCTGGACAAATTGTCATGGTTTTACAAGGATAATTGACATTAATTGATAATTATCTTTGTTATGGTGGCAAAATTAGTAATATTATTTTAAATTGCAAACAAAATGAAACAAAAAAATAAAAAACTTAATAAAAAATCTCGGATTCTTGCGAAAATCCGAGATTTTTGACGATAATTAACCAAAAATCCCCGTCTCAGGGTGTGAAACGGGGATTAAGGGTATGAACTAAGGTATTGTTCCTTAATATAATGTTCTGTCAGAATATGATGTTATGTCAGTCTTCCTTGGGAGCCTGGTCTATCAGGTCGAGGAACTGGTCGAGTTTCGGAGTGATGATGATTTCGGTGCGGCGGTTACGCTGCTTGCCCACTTCGGTGTCGTTGTCGGCGATAGGATTGAATTCTCCGCGGCCGGCAGCCGACAGACGCGAGGGATTGATGCCGAAATCGTTCTGCAGACACTGCACCACGGAGCTGGCGCGCAGAGCCGAGAGATCCCAGTTGTTGCGGATATTGGTGCGCGAGATGGGCACATTGTCGGTGTTGCCCTCCACCAGCACGTCATAGTCGGAATAATCCTTTATGATCTTTGCTATCTTGGAGAGTGTCTCCATGGCGCGGTCGGAGATCTCGTAGCTGCCCGACTTGAACAGCATGTTGTCGGCCAGCGAGATGTAAACCACACCTTTCAGCACCTTTATGTCCACATCCTTCAGCTCGTCGTTGGTCAGCGAGCGTGTCAGCTTGTTGGTCAGGGCTATGTTCAGCGAGTCGCTTTTGGACTTGGCCGAGATAAGTTCCTTGATGTATTTGTTGGAAGCGTTGATTTCGTCCACCAGTTTGGCGATGTTCACGTTGCCCTGCTGGTTGTTGGCCATGCTCTGGTCCAGGGTGGACTTCATGTCGGCCAGCGACTGCTTCAGTTCCTCGTTCTGCTTCTTGAGGTCGGAAATGACATACGTCATGGATTTTGTCTTGGTGTTGCATTCCAGCAGACCGTCGCGTGTGGTCTGATACTCGGCCTGCAGCGCGGCGTACTTCTTGTTGGTGACGCAGCTGCCCAGCGACAGTGTCAGCGCACCCAGCAATCCCAGTGCTAATATTTTCTTCATATATGTAATGTATTGTAATTTCTATATAAATAACGGCTGAACAGTAAATTATTATTAAAATTAAGGTTTCCGAATGACATAAATTGAATAAATTAACTTTCGCATGTTGGAACTATTAAAACTGCAAGTCACAGAACTGGCGGAAAAAGCTTGCTTTTTCCTTTCACTGAACGTACAGAACAAACACAGAATAAACTATGTAGTATTTGTGTTGTCTTGCGCCGTTTGTCACAGATCCTGCTGTCGCAGGTGACGGAACTTGCTCAGAATACTTCTGTGATAATTCCGGTGTCGTCATTGACGGCTCTGTGCCAAGGCCAGGTCCGGCCCGAAGTAATCGAGTAAAAGTTCTGTGTTGTTCTGTCAATTCTGTGCGGATGCCCTGCATCCGAATAGTTCTGTGACTTGAATTTCTTTTAATTCCATCATATTGACTTGCGAAACTTAAGTTTAATAATTTGTAAATCTACCCATGTATACATTGAAAAATTGACATAATTGTATATTTTACCAATGTATAGATGGAAAAATATCATAATTAATTGGTGTAGCGAATATAAATTGATATATTTGCAAACAGTATGGAAAAGAAGAAGAACATACCTTATTTATTAGAATTTCCGAAGATAGAGGACCGGCGGGGGAATCTGTCGTTTATCGAGGGCGGGGGACACGTGCCGTTCGATATAAAACGCGTGTTTTATATATATGATGTTCCGGGAGGGGAGAGCCGTGGGGGACACGCCCACAAGAAACTGGAACAAGTAATGTTCGCCGCTTCCGGAAGTTTCACCATGATGTTGACCGACGGTAATGAAAGAATGGAATTTTTCCTGAATCGACCGTGGCAGGGGCTATATGTGCCGACGGGATACTGGACCGAACTTGTGGATTTTTCGTCCGGTGCGGTATGTATGGTGCTTGCTTCAGACCATTATGATCCGGCAGATTATATTTACGATTATCCCGAATTCCTGAAATATAAAGGTATAAAGTCAGATGATACTGTTCAATGACCTTAAGAAAGTGACGGAGCTTCACGGTGCGGAAATAAACGAGGCCGTGACACGCGCCGTGAATTCGGGATGGTATCTGCATGGCCGTGAAACAGAGGCTTTCGAACAGGCATATGCCCGGTACACAGGTACGGAACATGCCATTGGAGTGGCCAACGGACTGGATGCCCTCAGGCTCATATTCAGGGCATTGATCGAACCGGGACGCCTCAGTCTCGGCGACGAGGTGATTGTGCCGGCCAACACATACATAGCGTCCATACTGGCTGTGTCGGAATTCGGTCTGACTCCCGTGCTTGTGGAACCGGACCCGGTGACAATGCAGCTGGACGGAAACCTTCTGAAAAACACGATAACCTCACGCACCCGCGCCGTTCTGCTGGTGCATCTTTATGGTCAGTGTGCATACACGCCTGTTATAGAAGAAGTGTGTCAAAGTCACGGACTGATGCTGATAGAGGACAACGCGCAGGCTCACGGATGCGTGTATAACGATAAGAGAACGGGAAGCCTCGGACTGGCCGCGGCGCATAGTTTCTATCCCGGCAAGAATCTCGGCGCGCTCGGCGACGGCGGGGCCGTAACCACCGGCGACAGCGAACTTGCCGAGACTATCCGTTCGCTCGGCAACTATGGCTCGCAACGCAAGTATGTGTTCAGATACAAGGGATACAATTCGCGGCTTGACGAGATTCAGGCCGCGGTGCTGAACGTGAAGCTGAAATACATAGACGCCGACAACGAACATCGTCGCCGGCTGGCCAAGATATATTTTGACAATATAAGGAATCCGCACGTCACTCTCCCCTACTGGAGCGGTGGCGACGACCACGTGTTCCATATATTCGCCATCCGTTCGCAGTGGCGTGACAAATTGCAGGAATATCTGACCGAAAACGGAGTTCAGACGTTGATACATTATCCCATACCACCGCACCGTCAGGAATGCTATAAGGAATGGAACACAATGAGTTTTCCGATTACGGAACGGATACACGCCGAGGAACTGTCGTTGCCGATGTCGGCGGCCATGACGCCGGACGAGGCAATGACGGTAGCAAGGATTATAAATGATTTTAAGCCATGAACCAGGATACAGGAGACAAGAGGTTATTTCTATTGGATGCGTACGCGCTGATATTCAGGGCGTATTATGCCTTGATACGGATGCCGCGCATCACTCAGAGCGGATTCAACACATCGGCTGTGTTCGGATTCGTCAATACGCTTGAGGAAGTGCTGCGTAAGGAGAAACCCACGCATATAGCCGTATGTTTCGATCCGCAGGGACCCACGTTCCGCAAGGAAGCCAGCAGCGAATACAAGTCGGAGCGGGCCGCCATGCCTGAGGACATCAGGCTTTCCGTGCCTTATATCAAGGATATAATCCGCGCCTATAACATTCCTGTGGTGGAGGTGGCCGGATTCGAGGCCGACGACGTGATCGGCACCCTGTCGTCAATGGCTGAAAAAGAGGGTTACACCACATATATGATGAGTCCCGACAAGGACTTCGGTCAGCTTGTCACGCCCCGTATCATTCAGTATAAGCCCTCCTACCGCGGCCAGGACTTTGAACTGCGCGGTCCGGAGGAGGTGTGTCAGCGATATGGCTTGCAGAACACTGGGCAGGTGATAGACCTGTTGGCGCTGATGGGCGACAAGGTGGACAACATACCCGGCTGCCCCGGCGTGGGCGAAAAGACTGCCGTAAAGCTGATACAGGACTTCGGTTCGGTCGAGAATCTGTTGGCCAATACCGACAAACTGAAAGGAGCGTTGCAGAAAAAGATAACTGAAAACAGCAGTCAGATAGAATTCTCCAAGTTTCTTGCCACGATACGGCGCGACGTGCCAGTGGAGGTGACTCCGGCCGACCTGGAACGCAAGCCGGAGGACAAGGCGAAGCTGATGGAGATTTTCAAGGAGTTGGAATTCAAACAGCTTGCCGACCGTGTGTCGCGCCGCATAGACGCTGACAGAAACGCCGTGGCGCCTAAGGCCGATACGGGCGGATTCCCTACCTCGCTGTTTGACGATATGCCCCCTTTAGACGCTCCGGTTGTTGAGGAGGCACCGAAAGCGTTGGATAAGGCCGGTGTGGATTACCGGCTGGTGGACAACGGAACAGAACTGGATGCACTGCGCCGTGCGCTGGACGGCAAGACACGCGTAGGACTGTTCTTGGTGTCGGAAGGCGAGAACGATATGTCGTGCGTATGGCGCGGCACGGCCATTGCCGTGGAAAAGGGTAAGGCATACTATATACCGGCCGATTATGACGAGGGAACGGCATTGGTATTGGACGTGATGTCGATGCCTGCAATAGAGAAAGTGACGGTTGCGGCCAAACGCGACATGGTCATTGCCTCGCGTCGGCGTGGCGACGATGTGGAGTCATTGACCGCCTTCTACGACCTTGCATTGGCTCACTATGTGTTGCAGCCCGAAATGCGTCACGGACTCGAGGCGCTGGCTTCTACATACCTTAATTACGATATGCAGCCCTACCCCGGACTGACCACATCGTCGAAACGTGGAACCAAGACACAGCAGGGCGCCGGCGTTCCGAACGATGTGATGAGTGAATGGGCCTGCGAGGGTGCGGACATTTCGTTACAGCTTTACGAGCCACTTTCGGAGGAGGTGAATAAGTCGGGAATGGACGCGTTGCTGAGAGATCTGGAGTTTCCGTTGGTACCCGTGCTGGCAAGCATGGAGCTGACCGGCGTCAGAATAGATACCAGGGCATTGGACGAGGCGGCGCAGGATATGGAGCGGCGTCTGGCCGAGCTGGAGCAGAAGATATATTCGCTTGCCGGTATGGAGTTCAACATCGGGTCGCCGTCAAAGGTGGGCGAGGTTCTGTTCGATGTCCTCCAGCTTGACCCCAAGGCGAAGAAAACCAAGACAGGTCAGTATTCCACGGCAGAGGATGTATTGGAGAAACTTGTGAGCCGCCATCCTGTGGTGCAGCTGATCATGGACTACCGCGCGATGAAGAAGCTGCTGTCCACCTACCTACAGGCATTGCCGGCGGCCATCAATCCGGTTACGGGTAAGGTACACACCAACTATAACCAGACGGTCACGGCCACGGGACGCATATCTTCAACGGCACCGAACCTGCAGAACATACCTGTGCGCGAGGCATTGGGCCGCGAGATACGTCGCGCCTTCATTCCCGACGAAGGATGCCTGTTCCTGAGCGCCGACTATTCGCAGATAGAACTGAGGCTGATGGCCGATTTCAGCCATGATCCCATCATGGTCGACGCCTTCCTGCAGGGCGAGGACGTGCATGCCATCACCGCCGCCAAGATATTCCATAAGGATATAAAGGATGTGACCGCCGACGAACGGCGCGCCGCCAAGACAGCCAACTTCGGCATCCTGTACGGCATCAGCGCTTTCGGGCTCTCGTCGCGTCTCGGCATACCGCGTGCCGAAGCCAAGGACCTGATAGACAATTATTACGATACATTCCCGACGGTACGCAAGTTCCAGTCGGACGCGGTGGAGCATGCCCGCGAAAACGGATATGTGGAGACACGCATGGGACGTCGCCGCATGTTGCCCGACATCAATTCCAAGAATCCGACAGTGCGCGGATATGCCGAACGCAACGCCGTGAACGCGCCGCTGCAGGGCACAGCCGCCGATATCATCAAAAAGGCCATGATAGCCATTTACGGCGACATGAAGCAAAAGAACATGAAGTCGCGCATGATAATGCAGGTGCACGACGAGTTGAACTTCAACGTGGTGCCCGAGGAGCTGCCCGTGCTTCAGGAACTTGTGACACGCCGCATGGAGGAGTCATACCGTGGCCTCGTGCCTCTCACTGCCAGTTCGGGCGTCGCCTCCAACTGGCTGGACGCACACTAATTTTTGAGGGAGTCTACGATGAGATTGGCGGCGGTGCTGGCGGCGACTGAGTTGCCGAGGCGCCGCTGCATGTTTTTGTAGCCTTGCGTCATGAACGTCAGCTTGGGACTGGGCTGCAGCAGCGGCGACAGCTCGTGAGCTATCGAATCGACGGTGCAACGGTCCAGCAACAGTTCAGGTATGATGCTGTTGTTCACTATCAGGTTGGGCAGCGACACGTACTTCACCTTCAGCAGGTGCGACATGATGTTGTATGACAGACGGCTGCCGTTGGCACGGTACACCACCACCTGCGGCGTGCCTATCAGTGCCGTCTCCAGCGTGGCCGTTCCGCTCACCACGACGGCGGCACGGGAATACTTCAGTAAGGTAGGTGTAGCTCCGAATACTACCTTAAGACCGGGGTCCTGGGCTATCTCGCGGTAGAATTTCTCCGGCACCGACGGAGCCGCCCCCACGACATACTGGAATTCGGGGAAACGCTTTGCGGCCTCCACCATCAGCGGAAGGTTGTTGCGTATCTCGCCGAGACGCGAGCCTGGCAGCAGGGCGATGATCGGGCGGTCGTCCACAAGTCCCTGACGCTCCATGAAATGCTTTTTAGGCGGCACATGTCCCATGGTATACGCCATCTCCTCGACCGAAGGATTGCCCACATAGTCCACGTGATAGCCGTGGCGGGCGTAGAACTCCTCCTCGAACGGCAGGATGGAATACATGCGGTCCACGTATTTCTTGATCTTGCGTACGCGCCATTCCTTCCAGGCCCACACCTTGGGCGATATGAAGTAATGTACGGGAATGCCTGATTTCTTGGCATATTCGGCCACCATGAGGTTGAAACCGGGATAATCCACCAGCACTAAGGCGTCAGGGCGCCATGTACGGAGCAACGCCTTGGCCTGACGCAGATTGGCCATGATGCGCGGCAGGGCGCGAAGCACCTCGGAGAATCCCATCACGTTCATGCGGTTGTAATGCAGGTCGGGGTTGCGTCTGGCCTCGGCGGCCATAAGGTCACCTCCGAAAAACCTGAATTCGGCTTCCGGATCGTTTTCGCGTATATGTTTTATAAGATGAGAGGCATGCAGGTCGCCCGATGCCTCGCCGGCTATGAGTACGTATTTCATTGTGTTGTCACGGTTGTGGCTGTGCAACATTATGCAGTTGCGGGCGTTTCTTCAATATGAAACACCGCCATATATTATGGACTCTGCCGGGTCTGTTAGGTTTAATCACAGTGTCCGGAATGCTGACGTCGTGCATCAGCGACGCCATCAGCACGTCGCCCCACGATGTGCTGACCTTCTCGCGCGACACCGTCAGTTTCGACACGGTGTTCACCGGCATGGGCACTCCCACGGCGCGCCTGATTGTCAGCAACAAGGCCAAGAAAGGAATAAAGATAAGCTCCATACGGTTCAAGGATCCCGACACGCGTTTCCGTCTCAATGTCGACGGCCAGAGCGGTTCGGAATTTTCGGACATCGAGATAATGGCCCGCGATTCAATCTATGTGTTCATAGAGTGCAACATTCCCGAAAGCGCAGGAGCGGAACCGTCGCTGACGGAGGATAAGCTGGAATTCGTGACCAACACGGTGACGCAGGATGTGGTGTGCCAGGCGTGGGGCCAGAACGTTACGCGGCTTCGCGGCGTGACCATAGAGGAGGACACACGCTTCACGGCCGAACGTCCGTACGTGATATTCGATTCGCTGAAAGTGGCGGCCGGAGCCACGCTGACAGTGGACCCGGGCGCCAAACTGCTGTTCCACGACAAGGCGTCGATGCTTATAGACGGCACGCTTCATGCCATAGGAACTCCGGATAAGAAAATAGACATGCGCGGCGACCGCCTGGACAACGTGCTGCCCGATGTGGAGTACGACATCATGTCCGGCCAATGGAGGGGCGTCAACATTACGGCGGAATCATACGACAACCGTCTTGAATATGTGGACATGCGCAGTACGGAGATAGGACTGGTGCTCGATTCGTGTGCCAACAGCGACCGCACGAAGCTGACCATGCTCAATTCCTGGTTGCATAATTCGCGACACAACGTGCTGCAGGCGCAGAACGCCAAGATAAACGCAACGGGATGCGTATTCTCCGAAGCCGCCGGCGCCACCGTACTGCTGTCGGGCGGCGACGTCAATTTCCTGCAATGCACATTCGCCAACAATTATCTGTTCACGGCCATCTCGCTGCCGCTGGTCACTCTGGTCCACGTGCTGCCCGACGAGGAGAACGACACCGACATGACCAGCCCGCTGATGAAGGCACGCTTCGACAACTGCATACTGTACGGCATACCCGACGACCTGAACATAGGCGACTTCACCGGCGCCGACGTGCTGTTCAGATACTGCTCGTTCAAGTCCAAGGGTGAGAACGACGCCAATTTCACGGACTGTCTGTGGGACACCGACCCGATGTTCCGCACCATACGCGAGGAGTATTATTTCAACTACAGGCTGCAGGACGATTCACCCGTGATGTCGGCCGGCGACCCCGCGTTGCTCACCCCGGCATCCATGACGGATATGGACGGCGTGAACCGTCTGGAGTACGGAAACCCCTCGTCAGGGGCCTATCAATACGTGCCTGCGGCTGAAAATCCCTGATTTATTTGCGAAAATTGTGTTAAAACATTAATTTTGCATTTACACTTGGCCCGCAAGGGGCCTGAGAGCGAAAAATGGGAAAAATGCACGGAGTCAAAATACATCGGGAGGGCACTGCGGTGCTGGTTCCGCTGTTTGGTGTGATGGTGGCGCTGATGGTGCCGCTATGGATGTTCATGGCTCCCGGTCCGGTGCCTTTGGTGCTGACGGCGCTGATGGCGACCGGATACGCTTTCGTGTTCAACTTTTTCCGCTGTCCGCGCCGCACCTATACAGGAAAGCGCAAGAATCATGTGGTCAGTTCGGTGGACGGCAAGGTCGTGGCCATCGAGAAGGTGTACGAGGGTGAGTTCCTGCATCATGACGCCATGATGGTGTCGGTGTTCATGAGTCCGCTTAACGTGCATGCCAACTGGTTTCCCGTGGACGGCACCGTGGACTATGTGAAGCATCATCAGGGACGTTTCCTGTCGGCATGGCTCCCGAAGGCCAGCACCGAGAACGAGCGCAGTACCGTGGGAATAACCATGACCGACGGCCGCCGCATCACGGTGCGTCAGATAGCCGGCGCCATGGCGCGCCGCATAGTCACCTACGCCCGTCCCGGCGAGGCTGCTTCAATCGATGATCATCTCGGATTCATCAAGTTCGGATCGCGCGTGGACATATACCTGCCCGTCGATGCCGAGATATTGCTGAGGATAGGCGATGTGACCCGAGGAGGCATCACGCCCCTCGCTATCATACGCCAAAAGAAGGATTCGGCTCAACCTACCGACAGCTGAATGCGTTTTACATCCGGAGGGCGTAATGGCCTGAGGGCCCAAAACCGCGTCGGTTATGACGTCTTTAATTAGAAATTACTATGAATGCGATAGTTAAGAATATTCCCAACAGCATAACGTGTCTCAACCTTGTGTCCGGTCTGCTGGCCGTGGCCGCGGCATTCCAGGGCAACGGCCCGATGTGGGGCCTTAGCGGCTATCAGTGGTGCTGGATTTTCATAGGCATTGCGGCAGTGGCCGATTTCCTGGACGGTTTCGCCGCGCGTCTGCTCCATGCGTATTCGTCATTGGGCAAGGAACTCGACTCGCTGTGCGACCTGGTCAGCTTCGGCGTGGCTCCCGCCATGCTGATGTTCAACTGCATGATGGACACCGGTTTTCAGAGCTGGACGCCCTGGCTGGCCTTCATAATCCCGGTGTGCGGTGCGTTGCGGCTGGCCAAGTTCAATATCGACGACCGCCAGACCACCTCGTTCATAGGCCTCCCCATACCCGCAAACGCCATTTTCTGGATAGGATATTCCGCCCTGGCTTACTACGGAACGGAATTCGTATGCCAGTGGTACTGGTTTCTGCTCATAGTGCTGGTGGAGAGCTGGCTGATGATAAGCCCCGTCAGGTTCTTCTCGCTGAAGTTCAAGACCTGGGGCTGGAAAGGCAACGCGCTGAAATGGATGATGATCATCACCGCGCCCGTATTGGTGGCCATAATGGGCATTCCCGGATTGCTCTGGACCATAGTGGCATATACTTTATACTCCCTTTTTGACGTTAAATAAGAAAACTCATATCTATAATTGAGTTTATACAGGACTCTATGTTTTAATGACCGGGCGCGATGTCCGGCATTAAGAGTTAGGGTCTGTTCTTTAAAAAATGTATATGCCAGGGCGGTGGATTTTCGAGGTAATTTTGCCGATTGATGAGGGAGCAGCCTCGCGGCTGTGACCGAAGAAAGCGACAAAATTAACCGAAAAGACACCGGTCAAGGCATCAAATTATAAAGAATTGTTAATAATGAGACTGTCTGAAAGAAATATTACCTCAGACTCGCAGCTGCACCTCATCTTTAGCCTTTTGACTCAGTCACATAGTCCACTATGTTCCCGAGTCCGCAAGACTAAATCTGAGGCACATCTGCGACCCTGGCATATATATTTTTTAAAGAACAGACCCTTAACAGGAAAGTAATGACAATAGGAACGATAATAGCGATAATACTGATCGTCTTTCTGCTGTGGCCCCAGATCACGCGGTGGGTCACACGGCTGATGATGCGCAGTTGGGAAAAGAAGCTGCGCAAGATGGCCGGGCAGTTCGGCGGAGCCACACCGCCCCCGAACGATGGTAAACGCCCTGGCGGGAGACGCCGCAAGGGCGATACCCCTCCCCCACAGCCCAGGCCAAAGCAGCATCCGGCACGGATGATGAAAGAAGTGGCCGAGGACGTGCAGTACACCGAAGTCAGGGAGTATTCGCAGACCACGATACATACCGAATCCGGCGATACTTCGACCACATACACCGAGACGCAGGTGGAGGATGTGAAATTCACGGAAATCAAGGATAAGTGAGCCACAGATGAAGACACTGTATGTAAGTGACATGGACGGCACGTTGCTTCAGCCGGACGCCCGGCTGTCGGAGCGCACGGTGTCGATGCTCAACGAGGCGATAGCGTCGGGCAAGCTGTTCACCGTGGCCACGGCCCGCACTCCGGCCACGGTCGCGCCGCTGATGCAGAGGGTGAACATGAACATACCGGCCATCGTGATGACCGGCGCGGCGTTATGGAACCCGGCCGACGGACGGTATTCGCGTCTGCGGCTGATGGAGCCGGAGGCGGCGCGTTCGCTGCTTGACGCATACCGCACCCAGAACTGCCCTTCGTTCGTCTATTCGTTGCGCGACAATATGATAACCATCCGTCACACCGGCCCTATGTCCGAGCTGCAGCGGGAGTTTGTCGAGGAACGTGCCCATACACCGTACAAGCGTATTATCATTGACGAGGACGGACATTCGGACTTCCCCGAAGTTCTGGACGACATAATACTGACATATTCCATGCTGCCCAACGAGCCTGCCGAGCGGGCGTATGAAGTGACCCGGAATCTGCCGGGAATCCGCGCGCAGTTCTATCACGACATTTACGGCGAGCAGACGGCGATATTGGAGGCATTCTCCCCCGAGGCCACGAAAGCCAAGGCCATGAAGGCGCTGGCGCGTCAGTTGGGCGCCGACCGCATAGTGGCTTTCGGCGACAACATCAACGACCTGCCCATGATGCACGAGGCCGACTTAGCGGTGGCTGTGGCGAACGCCCGCGACGAGGTGAAGGATGCCGCGCACATCGTGATCGGCCCGAACACCGACGACTCGGTGGCACGGTTCATCCTTAACGGCTGTTGACATGGACAGACGGCTCGGTAAGTTCCTGGTGGTGGCGGTATCGGTAGCCGCGATTATCGGATTCGTGTTGATTTCCAATTCGCTTGTCAAGCAGTTAGGCATACAGGAGCGCGAGCGTATGGACATCTGGGCCAAAGCCACGGAACGACTTGCCAAGATTGACGTCGATTCCGACGTGGAGTTTCTTCTCGACATCATCGCCGCCAACAATTCCATTCCGGTGATGATATGCGACGACAAGGGAAACATCTCCGAATTCCGCAATTTCTCGCTGCCTGACAAGAGTACGGCAGACGCCATGACCTTCGCCGAACTGTCCGACCGCAACAGGAAGTATCTGTCCGACCGGCTGCATAAGGCCATAGGCAACGGCACGCTGAAGCAAATTGCCGGCAACAACGACCATTTCATCGAGGTGGAAGTGGGAGCCGGCGCAAACCAGTATATCTATTACGAGGATTCGTCGCTGCTTAAGAGTCTGAGCCTGTTCCCCTACATACAGATGTCGGTGACGCTGATACTGGCGCTGATACTCTACATGGCGGTGGTATACACCAAGCGTGCGGAGCAGAACCGTCTGTGGGTGGGTCTCAGCAAGGAGACGGCCCATCAGTTAGGCACTCCCATCAGTTCGCTGATGGCCTGGAAGGAATATCTCGAGACGATGGGCATAGAGCCGGAGGTGACCGCCGAGATAGACAAGGACGTGAAGCGCCTCTCCACCATCGCCGACCGTTTTTCGAAGATTGGTTCGCTGCCCGAAATGCAGCTGGAATACATCAACGAGATTGTAGGCAAATCGCTGGAATACATGAAGACGCGCGTGTCGGGACGTGTGGCTATCAACATGCACCTGTCGGACGACGACCACGGCGTCAGGCTGTCACGCCCGCTGATAGAGTGGGTGATGGAGAACCTGACAAAGAACGCCGTGGACGCCATGCAGGGGGAAGGGCGCATAGACATCACCACCGGAGCCGAGGGCAAGCGCGTATGGATTGAGGTGAAGGACACCGGCAAGGGTATAGCCCGCAAGAATTTCAAGACCGTGTTCAATCCCGGCTACACCACCAAGAAGCGCGGCTGGGGCCTGGGCCTTACCCTCGTGAAGCGTATCGTGGAGGAATACCACGGCGGCCGTATTTTCGTCAAGGAGTCTGAACTTGGCGTCGGCACCACCTTCCGCATCGAACTCCCCTCCATCGCCTGACTTAAGACACCGTGCCTTAAGGAACGGTGTCTGAGCCTCAGTTGTTTGGCTTGATATGGATTATCTGGGGGGAATCGGGAGTGTGATTATTACTTTCACTTATACATGAGACGGGAGCAGTGAGTTCGAAAAGATGCATTATCTCACTCAGGTTCTCTCCCTTTAAAATGAAACGGAACGTACGGTCATTTAACGAGGGGTCTATTACGAAGTTCACATTATATATCTGTTCCAGACGCCGGCAGATTGTGTGTATGGAATCATCCTCGAAAATCAGTACGCCGTCGCGCCATCCGCAATAACGGCCAAGATCGGAGGACTTTGATACGGCGGGATGTCCGTTGCGGAGTGCAAGATGCTCTCCAGGCAACAACGATATCCGGTCTGAGGCGTCAGTCACTGTTACCTTACCCTTGGCCAAAGTTACCGAGGCGTCGTCGTCATAGGCATTTACATTGAACTCAGTGCCCGTTGCGGTGACGGACATGTAAGGGGTGTGTACAATGAACGGATGTCGGGAATCGGCATGGACATTGAAGTATGCTTCACCCCGGAGGTTTACGTCGCGGCTGTTTCCGGACAGTTTGCCCGAATATTCCAGCGTACTGTTGGCATTCAGCCACACCACCGAGCCGTCGGGCAGCGATGCTTTGCTCGTACAGCCGTAATCAGTAGACAAAGTGATGTCTGTCGCGGCTGAATCCTGGAGTCGGACGAGGAAATATATGGCAATGGCAAGTATCGGAAGCAAAGCCACAGCGGCGATCCTGGCCCACATTCGGAGCAGTTTCCGGACCAGCCCTGACCTTCGGGGCTCAATGCCGGTTTTTATCAACACATTGCGTTCAGCCTTCTCAGTGTCACTGTCCGTGACGTCAAAAGCAGGGAGCAGCGTCTCCCAGATATCCTGCTGTTCATAAAAATCCTTTTTATTTTCGGGGGACTGTTCAATCCATTCCCTAAGCCGCTCAATCTCCTCAGACGTAGCATTCCCGCTTAGATAGCGCGCGATGACGAGGTTAATGTCGGGGTTATTGTCTATATGGTTCATTTCGGGTTATATTATAGAAGAGTACGGATAAACAGGATTAACAATATAGGGCTTCGGAATATCTGCAGGTTCTGTTGAAGATATTTGACCGCTTTGCTGATGCGGGCTTCGACAGTACGGACAGATATATTGAGGCGTGATGCGATTTCGGTATATTTTAGTTTTTCCTGGCGGCTGAGCAATAGCGTCTCGCGCACTTCGGGTTCAAGTTTCTCGAGGGCCGATTCGTAAGCATCGGACAATTCGGAGAAGAACACATGCTCGTCGGGCGATAAAGTAAGGATCTTTTCATGGTTCATGTCATCGTACATCATCTTGACCTTCCGGTGCCTGAGTTCGTTGAGGGCGAGATTCTGGACCAGCGAAACCAGATATGAACGGAACGATGTATTGGTGTCAAGTTTCTTACGGTTGGTCCAGACCCTGATGAACGCCTCCTGAACGATGTCCTCGCACGTGCTTTTATCTGAGACATAACGTGCCGTGAATCGAACCAGATTGGCATAATACTGACGAAAAATCTTCACAAAGGCTTCGTGGCTGTCGAATTTCAGGGCAGCCACCAGCAGCGCATCGTTCTTTAATTCTTCGCTTGGCATGGTATTGAATTTTTGCAAAAGTAATAGTTATGGATTTAACGAGCAAGTAGTTTCAACAAAATTTTAAATTAAGGAAAATATCGCACATTTACGATGTGGATTTTCTAAGATGAAGTGTTGTCTTAAAGAACGATTGTAAACAAACGTTACATAACCTTAAAAAATTTCTCGAACACACTAATCATCATGAAAATATGGGAAAAGTAATGCCAGTAGATTGCCGGAATCGGCAGCGCAGGGTATTGAGGCCTCTTCTGGTCCTGTTGATGCTCTGTATCGGGGCCGCGGCCCATGCGGTCGGCAACAAAGTCAGTCTTGATGTCAGAAATGCTCCTTTAGAAAACGTGTTACGCTCGATCGAGAAGCAGACTGATTACCGTTTCTTCTATAGTAAGGAGACTGTGAATGTCAGTAATCGTGTCAGTGTCAGTGCCAGGAACGAGTCTATAAGGTCAGTGCTCGACAGAATCCTGCCTCCCCAAGGAATCAGCTATGTCATAGAGAATAAACGGATAGCGTTGAAACAGGCGTCCGCGTCCTCGACGAACAAGCAGCTCAAGGCCGAAAATAGTGATAATAAGGTGAGAATAACCGGCACAGTGACGGATGGACACGGGGAACCTCTGACAGGAGTTTCCGTCATGGTCCAGGGAGAGCGAATCGGTGTCATCACGGATATAGACGGTAATTATGAAATAGAGGTTCCGCAAGGAAGTCAACTCAGGTTTTCCTATATAGGCTACACACCTGAGAAAAAGAAAGCTGACAAATCGGGGAAACTCGATGTAGTGATGACCGAGGATTCGCAATTGCTGAGCGAGGTGGTAGTGATAGGTTACGGCACAGTGGACAAGAAGGAGCTTACATCCGCCATAAGCCATGTAGGCGAAAAGGACTTTCTAACCATCAGTTCGTCGGACCCGGCGATGCTGATTCAAGGCAAGGTTCCCGGAGTTTCCATTTCCAATACCGGGGCAGCCGATCCCAACAATCAGTCGAGTATACAGATTCGAGGCGTTGCTTCGCGATCAGCCGGCATCAGTCCGCTTATTGTGATTGACGGAGTGCCCGGAGGGAGTCTGGCAAATGTCAATCCGAACGATATCGCCTCTTTCGACATATTGAAGGATGGAGCGGCATCCGCGATTTACGGAACGCAGGGTTCAAACGGTGTCATACTGGTAACGACTAAAAAAGGAAACAAGGACGGTACGACCACTATCACCTATTCAGCCACGTTATCATGGGACAAGGTTAACCGGGATCTGGATATGATGAGTTCCGCCGACTACCGGGAAATCCGACTGCCCTGGGGAGATAATGGAACGGATCTCGGGGGCGATTACGATTGGTTTGCCGGCGTAAGCCGGACGGGTTTCAGCCAGAAGCACAACTTAAGTGCGGCCGGTGGTAACGAACGGGCCAATTACCGGGTAAGCGCCGATTTTAAGAAATCGCATGGCGTGGACTTAAGGTCCGACAGAGAGGAGTATGGAGCCCGGGCCTCCGTTAACCTGACTTCCAAAAACGGTCTGTTCAATCTGAATGTCAATCTGTCGCCGCGTCTGATTTCGAGTGATGCGGCCGACTGGAATGTATTCAGGAACGCCATCGCCGCCAATCCGACCACTCCATTGATGGACAAGGAGGACCCTACGCTTTATTATAATTTTTTCGGACAGACGAGTGGATATAATCCGGTGGAAGTTCAGAAACTCGAAAAGAATCACACCGATTCCAAAATGATAGATATGGACGGCACGTTGAAACTCAATCTGTTGCCGCTTCTGTGGACAAGCAGTCAGGAATGCCCGCTCACGGTTAATACTCAGCTCACATTTGCGGAACATCGTTACAGCTATGACCAGAAATGGTTCCGCCCCTCCACGAGCACCATGGCGATAAACGCCGGCTATGACGGGCAGGCGAGCCAATCACATTCCACCAATCGGCAGGATGTGCTGGAATGGCTTGCAAATGCCACCGGCAGATTCGGCAATAGCAACATTAAACTGATGCTGGGCTACTCATACCAGTATTTTCAGAACTCCGGGTTCAGTGTCGAGAACAGCGATTTCGCGAATGACGGTCTGGGAGCCGACAATATCGGGTCCGGGGAATATGCCAAGGAAGAAGGAGTGATAGGCATGAGCAGTTACAAGAACGACAGTAAACTGATTGCCTTTTTCGGACGTGTAAGCTATGACTGGGACGGGAAATATCTGCTGACAGCTTCCTTGCGTCATGAGGGTTCGTCGAAATTCGGAAAGAATCACAAATGGGGTAACTTTCCGGCTGTATCCGTTGGCTGGCGCATCAGCAAGGAGAAGTTTATGGAATCGAGCCGGACATGGCTCGACGACCTGAAGATCCGCGCTGACTATGGCGAAAGCGGAAACCAGAATTTCGGCAGCTATATGTCCCTGGCCACCATGGCCGGTTATGGATATTCGTATGTCAACGGCCGGTATCTGCAAGGCTGGGGCGCATCGAAAAATCCCAATCCCGACTTGAAGTGGGAGCGCGCCAGGAACTGGAACGTAGGTATTGATTTCGCAATGTTCAACAACCGGTTCTCCGGTTCGTTCAACTATTTTCACAGGCGCACCGAGGACTTGCTGGGAGACTATAACGTATCCGTTCCTCCGTATATGTGGCCCACGGCATTCGTAAACGTCGGTACTATGGAAAACTCCGGATTTGAGTTCGACCTGAACGTCAACGCCGTCCAGAGCCGTGACTTCACTTATAGCTTTAACATCGTGGGCTCGACAATGAAGAACAAGTTCGTGGACTTCAGCAACACCAAATATATAGGACAGGATTTCTACAACATGTGCGAGACCGAGAACCCTTTCCCCTACTACTATCTTCAGAGAATCGAAAAAGGAGAATCCATCGGCAATTTCTATATGTGGAAGTATCATGGCATAGACCATAACGGAGACTGGCTGGTCTACAACAAGGACGGAGAAGTCATATCCGCAAGCCGTGCCACGGAAGAAGACAAGGTGAAAGTAGGGAACGGCCTACCCAAGTTCACCATGTCGACCACACATACATTCCGTTACCGTAATTTCGACCTGTCGCTGTTTTTCCGGGGTGCGTTCGGATTCGATTTATTCAACATACACGATTTCTATTACGGCACGCGCAAATACAGCGGCAACATGCTGAAGAAAGCCTATGGCAAGAACTTCAAGATCAGTGCGTCCGGTACGCACGCCGCCACCGATTATTTCCTTGAGCGGGGAGATTACTTCAAGCTGGACCAGATCACGCTCGGATACACGCTGAATCTGCCGAATGTGCGCTTTATGAACAAATTGAGAATCTACGCATCGGTAAACAACATATTTACAATCACGAAATTCTCAGGCGTCGACCCGAGTACATATCCGGTCAACGGCCTTACTCCCGGCGCGCAGGGATCCTGCATGTACTATCCTACCACCCGACAGTTCATAGTAGGAGCCCAGATTGACTTCTAACCATTCAAACGAACGTAATCATGAAAAATATGATAATAAGGAATCTGTGCATCGGTCTGGGAGCTATAGTGCTGGCCTCGTGCACTAACCTGGACGAAACGCTGTACGACCAGGTGGAATCCAATAACTTCTATAACACCCGTAAGGATGTGGAAAGAATCGTGGCACGCCCGTTGGAACATTGTTACCACATGCTCCAGTACAGGCATTTTCTGCAGGAACTTCCGTCCGACCAGATCATAACGCCGTCGCGCGACGGATGGTGGGATGACGGCGGTCGCTGGCGTCGCTATCATTACCATACCTGGACGGCCGAGGACGATTATTTTGAATTCCTGTGGAACAGTGGTTTCGAAGGCGTGAGTCAATGTAATTTCGGTATCGAGGAAATAGCTGGTCTCGACAGGGAAAAATTCGGCTTCACTCAGGAAGAACTCGACAGCTTCACGGCTACGTTACGCTCCCTCCGCGCATTGTGCTATATCAGTCTGCTTGACGGCTTCCGTAACCTGCCGTATGTGGTCTCGTTCAATGACCAGTCGAAGAACACCGAATCTCAGGTAGAACCCACGGAAATCTTCAGGTTTATAGAAACGGAACTTAAGGATGTCATCGGCAGGCTGCCCCGTAAGGAGGCTCTGGGCACCCAGGGTCAATATACGGCCCAATGGACGCAAGCCGGCGCTGCAGGGTTGCTTGCAAGGCTCTATCTCAATGCCGAAGTATATATCGGTGAGAATCGTTATGCAGATTGCGCCGCCATCTGCCAAGACATCATAAACGGTGTTTACGGTGCATACAAGGTAGCTGACCGGTGGGACGCCCCGTTCGACTGGAATAATAATGAATGCGATGAGGTGATATTTGCATTCCCGAGCAGTCCGGGTTATGAATATTGGAATTATCATGCCAATACATATTGGTGGACGGTTCCCGCCAACGCTTATCTCTATCTAAAGGATCAGAAATGCAAGGCCGGAGGTCATAACACCAAATATGCCGCCGCCCCGAGTTACGACCTCTCCGGTAATCTTTACACCGACCGGTTGGGAATGCCGATTCAGAAATTCCGTAAATATCCGGGTGACGAGCGTATGAAGCTCTACCGTAATCTGGGAAACGGCAAACGCGAGGGGATGTTTCTGTTCGGATACCTTGAATACACCGATGAAAAAGGCAACGTGAAGAAAGTGCGGGCTCCGGAACGCGACTATGACCTTTACATACGCGACGCGGTGGGAGACTTCCAGAATCTCGATCCGACGCTATGGCCTTCCAACAAAACCAGTTCCATGTCCACCGGCGACCATAATTCAGGCTGGCATTACGTGAAGTATCCGCTGTATAGCGATGACGACGAACATCAGCTGGAAGCCGATTATGCGGAATTAAGACTGCCGGAAATAATCTACATGCTTGCCGAATGTAAGCTTCGGTCGGGCGACGTTACCGAGGCGGCGAGGCTTCTAAACAGTGTCCGTCGCAGAAATTATCCGGCTGAAAACCTTCAGGAAGTACTGTACGAGCCCGAGGGTCAGGCTAAACTGGACATGCAGGAAATGCTTGACGAATGGGGACGCGAATTCTTCGCCGAAACGCGTAGGCGTACGGATCTGGTGCGGTTCGGTGTGTTCTCTTCCGGAAAGTGGTGGGATAAGACACCCGATATCGACCGGCATACAGAAATCTTCCCGATTCCGTTCAAGGCTCTCCAGGCAAATCCCCGTCTGGTACAGAATCCCGGTTATTAACTTTTCTTTACTTAAGACATGAACAATAAAATATCACCGATATTCGCAATCCTGCTTGCCGCGGGTGCGTTGACATCCTGTGAGGGGGAAAAGGATCTTATCGTATCCGATGTGAAAAGCCCCATACATACGGAAACTCTATATCTTGTGGGAGACGCGGCTCCTACGGGATGGTCGTTCGAGGATCCGACACCGATGCAGTGTTCGGAAACGGATCCTTATGTATTCGTATACACCGGGCAGCTGCATGAGGGAGAATTCAAGGTAAGTCTTGCCCCTACCTCAAGTCTGGACGTCGACTTCATCCGTCCCTTGTATTACGGGCAGGAAATCGGAGTGGATCCTCTGGATAATGTAAAATTCCAGATGCACGCCGATAATCCCGATGAAAAATGGCTTGTCGTGGCCAACGGCACCTACACCCTCACGTTCAATCTCCGTGACTGGACGTTAAGTACGGAATATCTCGGAGAATTCATCCAGCCCGAGGTCAAGCCGATTGAAACGGAGACACTGTATATAGTAGGGTCGGCCACCTCCAATGGCTGGAATGTATGGAGTGCCCCGGAAACTGAGAAGAAAAGCAAATATATATTCGAATATGAATGCTGGCTGAACGAAGGCGAGTTGCGCGCCACCACCAAGAGGGCCTGGGGCTATCATATCCGGCCGGTCACCGACCATGTGGAAGTTGGGGAAAACGGCGTGGCCGATGAAAACTTCATGTACGTATGGGATCCCGACATCAACTGGTTAGTGACGGCTGCCGGCAATTATCATCTTACATTCGATCTGGAGCACTGGACCTTCAAGGCGGAATTTCTGGGTGGTGAGAATCCCCAGCCGGATATCAAGACGCCCATACAGACCGACAATCTGTGGATCATAGGCGACGCCACGCCCACCGGATGGGTTCAGTGGGGCGAAAATCCCGACAGTTCGGCTCCTCTGAAACGTCTGGGCGAGTATATATTCCAATATGAAGGGCAACTGACGGAAGGAGAACTCCGTGCCACTCCACACTATGGCTGGGGCGCACACATCAGGCCGCTGAAGCAACATGAGGAAATAGGCGTGAACGGCGTGGCGGACAAGAACTTCATGTATGTGGCCGAACCCGACATCAACTGGTACGTGACCAAGGAGGGCTATTACCGCATCACGTTCGACCTTGAAAACTATACGATTTCAGCCGAATATCTTGAAAACGGCCCCGGAACCTCCCCCCAGGACCCGATAGAAACCCCTACTCTGTTCATGGTCGGAGACGCCACATTAAATGGCTGGGACGGAAACGGAATGACAGCATTGACAAGGAGCGGCGCGGACGGTTACGTATTCACCTATGAAGGCAATCTCTATACCGGTGAATTCAAGCTCTATCCCAATAGAGGACCCGAATATCCCGGATGGGCCGCCATACGGCCCAAAGGAGCCAACGCACAAGTCGACAAGTCCGGCATATCGGATGCGGAGTTCGATTATTCGGAAAGTCCCGACTATAAGTGGGTGGTAAAGGATGCCGGGAAATATCGTCTGCAGTTCAATCTGCGGAACCGGACCATGAGCTGCACTTATATGGGTCCACTCGAAGGACTCGAAATGCACATCACACCCATCGAAACCGATGAATTCTATCTTGTCGGCGATGCTGCGCCTGCCGGCTGGGATATTTATAATCCCACTCCCGTGACCAGGAAATCGAAATATATATTCATATACGAAGGGCATCTGAATGCCGGAAGGATGAGAGCGACCCCGGTGAAAGACTGGGGTATCCATGTCCGGCCCACATCGGACAACCTGTCCATAGGCCCCGGCGGAGTGGCCTCTCCCAAATTCGTCTATACCGCCAATCCGGACTATAACTGGAATGTGGAAAAGGCGGGAAACTATAAATTAACATTCGATCTGGAACACTGGACACTCAAAGCCGAATATCTGGATTGATAAAAAACTCCAACAAAATGAAGAGATATTCAATAATTACGGTATTAGGTGTTCTCCTGGCCTTTGTGACAGGCTGTGCCGATGACCCGAACTATAAGATGACGCGTCCGGATGTGCATGACCATCCGGCGATAACGGAAATACCGGACTTCCATACTCACCGGGCTCCGTTATACTGGAGTGTTTATGAGGCTTGTATAGACCAACAGGACAAACCGTTTGAAAAACGCGAATTCACCCTTGACCAATGGAAGGAAGTGATAGACTGGGTGTCTACGGAACTTAAGCCTCACGGTTACGACATGATATGTACCGACGGCTTTCTGGACACCAGATGCGAAGACGGCATCTACAAGACCTGGTACGGCGGCACGTCTTATCGCGACCTTGTGGAGTACGCGCATTCCAAAGGTCTGAAGGTCGGTGTGTATGACATACCGATGACCTATACGTGCGCGGAGCGTGAACGGGTTCCCGGCACAGAGTATACGATGGGCTCCCTTCTGTATAATCCTGATTTGGACGAGGTTGTGAATCCCACGGCAAGCGAACCGTATAAGTACGTGGTCATGTCG
This sequence comes from Porphyromonadaceae bacterium UBA3318, assembly GCA_002361235.1. Classification (GTDB taxonomy): domain Bacteria; phylum Bacteroidota; class Bacteroidia; order Bacteroidales; family Muribaculaceae; genus Lepagella. Next base: position 26,911 of record DESI01000022.1, read on the forward strand.
CACCCCGGTGCCAGGGAATATATCCGCGGTATGGTGAGACATTACAAGCAACTTGGCTTTGATTTCCTGCGGTTAGACTATCTGAGTCATTACGAGGACGGCTTCGACAGGAATACCATAGTGGGCAAAGGCTATGGGCGGGGCAACTACGCGGATCTGCTGGAAACGATTGCCCTGGAGGCCAAGGAGCAGGGCATGATGGTGTCGCTTGTGATGCCGCATCTGTATAATGACGCGGAACTGGAGAGCCGCTACGGACACATGTTCCGTATAGTGCGCGACACCTGGAACGGAGGCTGGCTGCATACTTCCTCGCACGATCGCGGCAAAGTCTACGGCCGCTGGTCCAATTGCAACAATCAGTTCGACGGATTTACGTACTGGAGTCATCTGAGCGGCCGGGGAAAGGTTATTCTTGACGGAGATTTCACCATCCTCCATAGCTTTGAGACCGATGCCGAGAAGAAGTTCTGCATTTCCATTCAGCTGATGGCAGGCGGACCGATAGCCGTCGCCGACCAGCCGGGCACAATCGGCGATAATCTCAAATATTATACCAACGACGAGATGCTGGCTTTAAATCAAGACGGTTTCGTAGGAAAGCCTATGTCGGACGTGGTTGACTCGGAGGGGAGCAACGTATGGTACGGCAGGATGAGCGACGGGGACTATGTCGTGGGGCTTTTCAACCGCGAAGACACTCATAAAGACTTTAACCTGACACTTTCCGACCTGGGTATCGAGGGCCAGTGGAAAGTACGCGACCTATGGGAACATGCCGACGAAGGAACGGCTTCGGCCATCAGGGCCAAAGTCGAGCCCCACGGCTGCAAGATCGTAAGGCTCTCAAAATAATAATAATTACCCTATAACATAATATCCGAATATCCGATTTACAAACCAATAATCAATCAGAATCATGAAAAAGAAATTGACCATCGCGACTATGGTGGTGCTCGCTGTGACGGGTGCGTCATGGGCTCAGGAAACCCTGATGGATGTCACCGATCTGTATATGGTTGGAGGTCCTACGAGCTGGAACGCCCTTGAACTCCTCAAGACCTCGGACCACAAATTCTATTACGAAGGCAATCTGCCCGCTGACGACGGCAACAAACAGGGCTGTTTCCGGGCAAGTGCCTGGGGCGCCGACGTTGTGTTCAACGGTCCTCAGGTCCACGCTGTAGCTGACATGACTCCGCTTAACGAAGCCAATCCCGAGCAGGTGATCGACTATAACAATATGGAGGGAGGTGACAAGAACTGGTGTATCACGGAATCGGGATACTACCGCGTCATCTTCGATCTGGAAAGTGCAGAAATATCCATTTCCAAGGATTGCAGCCAGGTTCTGCCCGTCATTGCCAAGACTGTCTATGCCATTGGAGACGCGACTCTCGGAGGATGGGATGCGACGAACCGCACCCCCCTTGTAAAAGATGAATCCGACCCCTACACGTTTACCTATCAGGCTTACCTGAAGAGTGACAAATCATTCAAATTCAGCCTGGACCGGCTGGCTGCGCCCAGAGAGTGGGACGGCTTCTGGCTCCATCCGGCGGATGCGGACGTGACTGTCGGCGCCGAGGGCCTGACAGAGTGCAGGATGCGCGTGTTCCGCGGCGCGGACCTCAACGACTATCAATGGAAAGTCGTGACTCCGGGCACTTATAAGATCACCCTCAATCTGCGTGACATGACCATGAACGCAGAGTATCTTGGCGAAAAGCATATAGCCGATCAGCTCTGGCTCGTGGGAGATGTGACCGACTGGAATTTCCAGCCGATGGAGAAAGTGGAGCCTAACGTGTTTGAATACACATGCGAGAACCTGGAGGCAGGCAAACGGTTCCGCGCGTCGATGGCGCCCGTATGGGGTGACCATTTCCGTCCTGAAGTCGACAATACGGAGCTTGCGATAGACAACAAGACCGGACTTGACATCAAGACCGATCAGACGGAGGACTACAACTGGACTACAAAGGAACCGGGTACCTATAAGCTGCGTTTCAACCTTAACACCATGAAGGTTTCGGCCAATAATGACAATCCGTCGACATCTGTCACTATAGTCGCTAATGATGACGACCCTGAAAGATACTATAATCTTCAGGGTGTTCCTGTAGACCATATCACGGCAGGCGGCATTTATATCCATAAGAAGGGAACAGTCGTGAAGAAAGTGATAGTACGTTGAGATTCCTGTCAAAGGGTCGCAGTGGGTAGGAACCGCTGTGACCCTTACTATTTATTATTTCATTAATTACAGGCTGATTATCATGTTTAACACACATACTGCCGCACCGGTTTTTGTTTTATGCGCAATGGCTTTCGGGGTATCGGCTGCCGGAGCCGCGATTGAAAACATAGATTTCTCGAAAGTAAGGATTCAGGACCCTTTCTGGTCTCCGAGGCTCAATGAGCTTGCCGCTAATACTATTCCGCACTGTATAGACCAGATTGAAAACAAGACTCTCCGCATGCGCAACTTCATAAATGCGGCGGCCGGCCGCGGTAAACATTCGGGGCTGTGCTATGATGACTCGGATGTTTATAAGGCGATGGAAGGAATGGCTTATAGTCTTGTCAACAACCCGGATCCGGCGCTTGAAAGGAAACTGGAAGAATGGATTAACCTTATTTCCGAGGCACAATGGGATGACGGTTATCTGAACACATATTACACTATAGCCGCCGACACACCCCGTTGGACCAACATGATAATGCATGAAATGTATTGCGGAGGGCATCTGTTCGAAGCGGCCGTAGCCTACTATACGGCAACCGGTAAACGTGCATTACTTGATGTGGCCGTTCGTTTCGCCGACCAGATGATGCAGACGTTCGGTCCCGGGAAACGCCATTGGGTGCCGGGACATGAGGAAATCGAACTGGCGCTTGTCAGGCTCGCAGATGCGACCGGAAATGAAAAATACCTTGACTTTGCCCGCTGGCTGCTTGAAGAACGCGGCCATGGCCACGGCTCATACGGCAATGATACGCCATGGAATGCAGTGTATTGTCAGGATGACAGGCCTGTGAGGCAAATTACCGATGTAACGGGTCATGCGGTAAGGGCCATGTATCTGTATTGCGGCATGGCCGATGTGGCCTCCCGCATGCCTGACACTGATTATCTGACAGCCCTGCGCCGGGTGTGGGATGACGTTGCCGAACGTAATATGTACATCACCGGAGGAATAGGATCTTCGGTAAAGAACGAGGGATTCACCGAGGACTATGACCTGCCTAACCGCGAGGCTTATTGCGAGACATGCGCCTCAGTGGGTCTGATAATGTGGGCCGCCAGAATGAACAGACTCACGCAGGACGTGAAGTATGTGGATGTGTTGGAACGCACTCTTTACAATGCCGCGCTGGCCGGCGTGCAATTAGGCGGCCAGCGGTTCTTCTATGTGAATCCGCTTGAGTCGGACGGCGGTCATCATCGGCAGGAGTGGTACGGTACTGCCTGCTGTCCCAGCAACATATCGCGGTTCTTGCCTTCTCTGGGCAATTATATATATGGTCTGGATGACCGGAACATTTACGTCAATCTTTTTATCGGAAACCATACGGTGGTGGATATTGACGGCGTAGCTACCGAATTGTCGATATCCGGAGGGTACCCTTTCGAAGGAGATGTGATGATCAAGGTCAGGCCGCATTCCCCTGTTTCCAGAAACTTAAGGTTAAGAATTCCGGAATGGTGCGAAAAATATAATGTCAAGGTCAATGGAAAAGATTCGGGACGTTGCGCCGGTAGCGGATATCTGACGATTCCGATGAGCGGCGGCGGAGTTGAGGTTGCGCTCCACCTGGACATGCCTGTCAAAGTCGTAGCCGCCGATCCGAGAGTGAAGGAGAACCTTGACAAGCTGGCCGTGACGCGAGGTCCTGTCGTATACTGCATGGAAGAGTGTGACAATATGTCAGGCTATGACAAAGCCTGTATCGGAAAGAATCAGAAATTCAGCGTGTCGCGAGGAACCGGCGCACTTAAGGATTTCGTGACGCTGCGCACCGATGCCGGTAATGATACGCTCACGTTCGTACCCTACTTCGCATGGGACAACAGGCAACCGGGGAAAATGAAGGTATGGATCACGGAGGCCGATCCGGTCTATCTGAATCCGGAGGCGCCCATCGAGGATAGAGTGGAGGATGCGTTGCAGCGAATGACCCTGGAGGAGAAAGTCAAGATGCTTCATGCCCAGTCCAAGTTCTCGTCATCGGGAGTCCCTCGGCTCGGCATTCCGGAACTGTGGTTTACCGACGGCCCTCACGGCGTCCGTCCGGAAGTATACTGGGATGAATGGAACAGCGCCCAATGGACCAATGATTCCTGCACGGCCTTTCCGGCCTTGACATGCCTTGCCGCGACGTGGCGTCCGGAACTGGCACTGGAATATGGTAAGGCTATAGGCGAAGAAGCCCGATATCGCCGTAAGGACGTGCTTCTGGGTCCCGGGGTAAACATCATGCGCACGCCGTTGTGCGGACGTAGTTTCGAATACATGGGCGAGGACCCGATTCTTACTTCGCGAATGGTGAAACCCTATATTCAAGGATTACAAAGCAATAACGTAGCGGCCTGCGTGAAGCATTTCGCACTGAACAATAATGAGGATAACCGCTACACGAGCAACGTACATGTAAGCGAGCGTGCTTTGCGCGAGATATATCTGACTCCGTTCAAGGCGGCCGTGGATGCGGGGGCCTGGGCCATAATGCCCGCATACAATCTATTTGAGGACAGGCATTGCTGCGAAAATCCCCGTCTGATACGCGATATACTGAAGACGGATTGGGGATTCGACGGGGTTGCCGTCAGCGACTGGGGCGGCGTTTACAATACGGACGAAGTGATAGAAGGGGGGCTGGATATTGAAATGGGTACGGGAACTGACGGTGTCTCGGTCAATATGAATGCCTATGACACATATCACATGGCCAACCCTTATCTTGAGAGACTGCGCGACGGCAAGGCTTCAATGGCCGATCTGGACGACCGCGTACGCCGCGTGTTGCGTTTGATTTTCCGCACTTCAATGGCTCCCTCCCATCGGAAGGGGCGGTTCACGTGTCCCCAACATTATGCAACGGCCGGGAAAATCGGTTCGGAAGGAATCGTGCTGTTGAAGAACAACGGGATTCTGCCACTGCGTGCAGACCTCGGGAAGATTCTTGTAGTCGGCGAGAACGCCGTCAAGATGATGACGGTGGGAGGCGGCTCGGCATCGTTGAAGGTCCAGCGGGAAGTCTCGCCACTGGCCGGTCTCAGGGCGGCACTGAAAGAGGCGCATGTAGACTGGGAACGGGGATATATAGGAGTGGGAAGTACGGAATTCGACAATGTCAAAAGCCGCGATTCCGAATGTCTCAGGGAAGACCGGACTCCGGAACAGTTACGAAGCGCAGCTCTGGCTAAAGCCAGGGACGCGGATGCCGTGATTTTTATCGGCGGTCTGAATCATTCGCTATGTCAGGATGCCGAGAATTCAGACCGTAAGACATTGCAGTTACCGTACGGTCAGGACGAACTGATTGCGGATCTGGCCGGTGTCAATCCGAATTTAATAGTGGTTAACGTTTCGGGTACGCCCGTTACGATGCCTTGGGCCGACCGGGTGGCAGCGGTGGTGCAGGCCTGGTATCTTGGCAGCGAAAGTGGCAACAGTCTTGCCGATGTGCTTACCGGGAAAGTCAATCCATCAGGCAAATTGCCGTTTACGTTCCCCCGGAGCATGGAGGACCTGCCTACTTGCGGAGAGCGGAGATACCCCGGCATAAAGCGGCCTGACGGAGATATCTTCGATATCTATTATGACGAGGATATCCTGATAGGGTATCGCTGGTATGACAAACAGCGGCTTCCGGTCTTATTTCCCTTCGGCTTCGGATTAAGCTATACCGACTTTGAACTCAAGACTCCGGAAATATCCGATTCAGGAGAGGATTCCCTTACCCTCACACTGGATGTGGTCAATACCGGCGACAGGGACGGTGCCGAAACGGTTCAGGTGTATGCTGCATTCCCTAAAACCAAAGGCTTGGTTCGGGAGAACAAGAAACTCGTAGGCTTTGAGAAAGTGGATCTTAAGGCTGGAGAACGGGGAAAGGTTTCGATAGCCATTCCAAAGTCGGCGTTGGCCTATTATGACGAAAAGTCAGGTTCGGAAGTTATTGCTTCCGGCAAGTACCGGTTCCTTGTCGGCAATTCATCGGCCACATTGCCATATATCGTTTCAGCAGAATTAAACGGTAAAGGACAATTAACACATTAATAGACATTTCCGTGAGTATGCGTAGAGTTATTTTGTCAATCTGTATGGCCGTCATATCGACGGGTGTCGTAAACGGCGCCGGGAGTAAAACCGTGACGATATATGAACCCGGAGGCGTCGATGTGGCGCATGCCGGCCGTGCTGATGGTGAAGGATTCATAGACAGTCTGATGTCCCGGCTGTCGCTTGAGGAAAAAATAGGGCAGCTCAATCTTCCGGTTGGCGGGGATGTGGTTTCGGGTACGGCTCGGAGCACCGGAATCGACAGCCTCATACTTGCCGGCCGTATCGGCGGCTTCTTCAACGTCAAGGGAGTCGAGGCAATATCACGCTTTCAGCGTCTTGCCGTTGAGCGCGGCCCTCATGGCATTCCTCTGCTTGTCGGTGCCGATGTAGTGCACGGATATGCCACGGTGTTCCCGATTCCGCTTGCATTGTCATGCTCGTGGGACAGTGTCGAAGTTGCCCGCATGGCCCGGATTTCGGCCATTGAGGCCACGGCCGACGGCGTCAACTGGAACTACAGTCCGATGGTGGACATCTGCCGGGATCCCCGCTGGGGCCGGATTGCGGAAAGTTCGGGTGAGGATCCATGGCTGGGCAGTGTTCTGGCCAAGGCGTACGTACAGGGTTATCAAGGTGACGGTATCCGGTCGGACTCCTCGCTGATGGCCTGTGTCAAGCATTTCGCCTTGTACGGAGCGGCTGAAGGTGGACGTGACTATAACGGTGTGGATATGAGCCGTGAACGCATGGACAATTATTATCTCCCGCCCTATCGTGCCGCTGTGGACGCCGGAGTCGGCTCCGTCATGACTTCGTTCAATCTCATAAACGGTCAGCATGCCACGGCATGCGATTGGTTGATTGACGGCATATTGCGAAAGGATTGGAATTTCGATGGATTCGTCGTTACGGATTATGGTTCTATCGATGAAATGTCGAGCATGGGTGTCGCCAATGAAAATGAGGCTGCCGCGCTTGCTCTTCGTGCAGGAACCGACATGGATATGGTTACCGGCCGTTTTCTGGCCGACCTCAAAGGGGCTGTTGACGGAGGGCTTGTTTCCATGGCAATGATTGATCAGGCATGCCGCAGGGTGCTTGAAGCGAAACAACGTCTCGGATTGTTCGACAATCCATATAAATATTGCAATACGGAACGTCCGTCAAGAGAGTTGTACACTCCCGAACATCGTGCGGTCGCACGCGATATCGCGGCAAAGACTTTCGTTTTGCTTAAAAACGACAATAATCTGCTGCCTCTCAAACCGAAAGGATGCATCGCGCTTATCGGCCCTTTGGCCGACGCCGGCAATAATATGGCCGGATGCTGGAGCGGGTATTGCCGTCCGGAAAGACACAAATCATTGCTTACGGCATTTCGGGAAGCCGTTGGAAACGATGCGCGGATTGTATATGCCCAGGGTTCCAACATATTTTATGATGAAGCCATGCAGGCTGACTGCGACTGGGGCAGACGCATCCCGAGGGTCGACGACCGGAAGGCACATGCCGAGGCCTTACGTGTGGCAGCCGAGGCAGACGTAATAGTCATGGCCTTGGGTGAAAGCTGTGAGATGAGTGGAGAATCTTCCAGCAGGGCTGACATAACGATTCCGGACACCCAGCGCGACCTGCTGAAAGAACTGGCAGCCACAGGCAAGCCCATCGTTCTTCTTTTATTTACCGGACGCCCCCTGATTCTTGACTGGGAAGCAGAAAATATCCAGTCCATAATGAATGTATGGTTTGGCGGAAGCGAGGCTGCGGATGCCATAGCCGACGTGGTGTTCGGCGACAAGTCTCCCTGCGGCCGGCTTACAGTAACCTTTCCGCGTTCCGTCGGTCAGATTCCGTTATACTACAATCATCTGCCCTCAAGTCATCCCGATTTCGATTCATCTCGCTTCAACCCTTATCGCAGCAACTATATAGACGTCGCCAACGACCCTCTTTATCCTTTCGGTTTCGGTCTCGGTTACACCACGTTCGGATATTCGACTCCCACATTGAGTTCAGATGTCCTTACGCCCGGCGGCAAGCTCAAACTGTCGGTAGACGTGACCAATACCGGGATGCGTGATGGAACGGAAATAGTCCAGATGTACATTAACGACCCGGTAGCCCGCATCGCCCGTCCTGTAAAGGAGCTTAAGGCATTCAGGAAAGTTGACATACCGGCCGGCAAGACCGCGACAGTGGAGTTTGACATTACACCGGATATGTTGAAATATTATGATTCAGAACATCATTATGGCTATGATCCCGGCGAATTTAAAATAATGGTCGGTTCAAATTCGGAGAATCTGCAGACGCTGACCTTAATACTTAAGGATTAGCCGGTATCGGCCGGTTATCAAAAATAAAAGCGCATCGGCCGTGAGGGGCAGATGCGCTTTTTAGGTTTCCGTGGAAAGTGTCGTCATGGATTGACAGGATAGGCACCGAGCAGACCGGCCGCCTCGCTCACGTCGGGCGTCTTGGCGATGCCCACGAAGAACAGCACTATGCACCCGATGATGCATATCCACAGCAGCCAGTTGGACACCGTGTAGCTCCATGTGCGCGTCAGAAGATACAGCAGCACGCCCACCGATATGGTCAGGAATCCCGCACCCATCAGGATCTGGTTCTCCAGATGCAGCTTGGATGCGTCCACTATCCATATTATGAATTCGGCCACGGCGCATATACATATCACCAGCCCGATTATCATATAAATCTTATCCATGCGCCTTATTCCCCGGCGCTTATCGGTTTTGGTTTCCATAGTAATTAACATTAGTTTGTAAATGAAACATCCACGGGCGCACATTGGTTTATGGTCATAAGAGTAAACCATATCAAAAAACAATGGTCTTATAATAAAAAGGTTTGAATTATGAATATGAAGAAGATAATAATGTCGTTGGCGCTTGCATTAGGCATAAGCGTTGGTGTTCAGGCAGCCGACAAGCCGCAGTATCCCGGCGGGCAGGAGGCTTTGGACAAGTATCTGACCGCGAACCTGAAGTATCCTGAGATGGCCCGGGAGAACGGCGTGGAAGGCGTTGTGGATGTGACGTTCACCGTCAAGGCCGACGGCACCATAGGCAACATCAAGATAGCCCGTATGGTCGATCCCGACCTGGAAAGCGAGGCCATCCGCCTGGTGAAGAACATGCCCAAATGGCAGCCGGCCGACAAGGACGGACAGGCCATCGACGCCCCGGCCAGCGTGAAGGTGAACTTCGTGATACCCGAATCATGAAAAGGTGAATCAAATTATCGTCCATAGGTATGAGTCGCCGTGCGGAGCATTGATATTAGGCTCCTGCGGCGACTGTCTGTGTATGTGCGACTGGCCCGCGCAATGTCATAACGATATGTGCGACAGCGCGACGGAACGTCATCACGAGCGGGTGCGGCGCAGACTGTCCCGGCTGTTGGATGCGAAATTTATAGATGGCACGTCATCCGTGATTGGGACAGCCGAGACGCAGCTGGACGAATACTTTGCGGGCGAAAGACGCGAGTTCGACGTGCCGTTGATGTTCGCAGGAACGGAGTTTCAGAACGCGGTGTGGAACGAGCTGTTGCTGATACCCCACGGCCGGACCACGACCTACGGCGAACTTGCCCGGCGCATCGGCCATCCTGCCGCCGTCCGCGCCATAGCCAACGCAGTCGGCTCCAACGCCCTTTCCGTCCTCGTCCCCTGCCACCGCGTCCTCGGCGCGGACGGCGCCCTTACCGGCTACGCCGGCGGCCTCCCCGCCAAGCGCCACCTCCTCGCCCTGGAGAGTCCCGGATTATTTACTGACATCCACAATTAAAAAAGCAGCCGGAAAGGAGGGCACTGAAAAAGTACC